>CAXUHL010000087.1:0-4601 GCA_964250745.1 uncultured Acidobacteriaceae bacterium | reverse complement strand
ATGGCCAAGGCCGTCCGACAGGGCGCGGCCGACCGGCTCCGCCCCGTGCTCATCACCGCAACGGTCGCCTCGCTCGGCTTCATCCCCGCCGCGCTCAACACCGCCCGCGGGGCGGAGGTCCAGCGCCCCCTGGCCACGGTCGTCATCGGCGGCCTCCTCACCGCGACGCTGCTGACCTTGTACGTGCTGCCGCTGCTGTACCCCGCCTTCAGCAGCGGCTTGCCGCTGAGCCGGGAAGCCGCCCCCGCGCGGAAAGCCGAGCAGGAGGAGCGCGAACCCGCCCACGCCTAGGTTGCGGGTCCCTTGGCGCGGCGGGCTGGGTCTACGGCCGGATGACGGTCAGGCTGAACGGACGCGTGTTCACGGATGCGTACGTGACTGCCTCGTTCGCTTCGCTCAGCGGAAACTCCGTAAGAGAGAACCGCCTCAGGTCCAGGAGGCCGGAGTGGATGAGGCCGGCGATTCGGCTGACGGCATCCGGTGCGTACATCCACTGTCCGCGAACCGTGATCAGGTTCCTCATGATCCACGGGTAGGGCAGGTCGAGCCCCGGGCCGCCCAGCATGCCGACGCCCCCCATCAAAACGACGCGCCCGTAGGGACGAACGCTCATCATAGCCGCGCGGACCGCCGTCGTACTGGCCGAGGGCGGCAACAGATCGAGCACACAGTCGATCGGCCCGGGTGCCGCTTGCTTCATCCTTTCCCGGTCGTCCGCTTCGTCGCCCGAAAGCTTCAACGGCCTTACGCGCGGACCGAAGCGGCGCGCGAGCTCTTCAAGCATGGCGTCGTTTCTTCCGGGCGCGATTACGCAGCCCGCTCCCATGGCGAGCGCAACGGCGACGGCGGAGCTGCCGTAGTTGCCGGTCGCGCCGCTTACCAGCAGCGTTTCTCCGGCCTGCAGGCCGGCCGCGAGCAGACCGCCATAGGGCACGAGCAGCGTCACCAACGCACACCACCGGGAAGCATCCTCAACCCCGATCGACCCGATGCGGATGGCGTTCTCCGTCGGCACCCGCATCTGCTCGGCGAAGGGTCCGTCGTGGAAGTACTTCTGTAAACGCAGGCCTCCGCCATCGCGCGCGCTCCAGCCCTGCAGCGTGATGTCCGGGCTGAGCGCGCTATCCCTCGATCGCACGGTCGGATCGCAGAGCACCCAGTCGCCGACGGCAAGCCGGGTCGCGTCGGGACCCGTCGAGCGCACACGGCCGACGGCACCGCACCCCGGCACGGCAGGCAGGGTCAGCAGATACTTCCTCTCCCCGCTGAATACCTCGCTCGCGTAGGGCAGCACAGGCGCGGCGACCACATCGACGATCACCTCTCCCGTACCTCCTACCGGATCCGGCACGTCCTCAACACTCAGCTTCGATCCGAACGCCTTCAGCACAGCGGCTCTCATCGGTCATCCACCTCGCCTGTGCTTAGGCTGAGGCATGCTCTGGCCGACGAACAAGGCCTGGGACTATCCTGGGACCGATGAGTACCTTCCAGGGCGAACCCGGCCCGGCCCGCATGGCTGGGAGCCGGAACGAATTGGGCGATTTTCTGAGGTCGAGACGCGAAAAGCTCGTGCCGGATTGCCTTGTCCCCGGAAACGGACGGCGACGGCGCACCCCGGGTTTGCGGCGCGAGGAGGTCGCGGAGCGCGCGGGCATAGGGATCGACTGGTACGTTCGGCTCGAGCAGGGACGAGCGGTCAGCCCGTCCGCAACCACCATCGATGCGCTGGCCGAGGCTTTGCGGCTCGGCAAGGTCGAGCATGCGCACCTGCGGGCTCTGGCCAGGCATCCCGGCCGCCCTGCTTTCTCTCGTGAAACGGTTCCGGGCGGACTTCGCCGGCTGGTGGAGACCTTGAACCACCCGGCTTACATCACCGGCCGGCGGTGGGACCTCCTCGCGTGGAACGATGCGGCGGCGGAGTTTCTCGATGACTTCAACGGCATTGCCGAGCCGGATCGCAACATCCTGCTCCAGATGATGACCGCGCCCGAAATGAGAAATCTGTTTGGAGAGGCGTGGCCGCGGGAGGCACGACGCATGCTCGCCCTATTCCGCGCGACGTACGATTTCTGGGCCGGAGATCCTTCGTTCGACGACCTCCTCGGGCGGCTTCGACAAGGATGTCCCGAATGTGAGCGTTGGTGGGATTCCCACGATATCGGCAGCAGCGAGGGTGTCCGAAAGCTGCTTCATCATCCCACCAGGGGTGTGCTTCAATTCCAGACAGCATCGTTTCAAGCCAACGAGGACGCCTCGCTTAAGCTGACGGTTTACATTCCTCTTCCGTCGAAGCTCGAGACTTGGACGGGCTTGGATGTTGACTCATGAAAAATATCCTCCTTCCCGCTCGGCGCGACTTCGCTCGCCGGCGCTCTGAGTGACGCTGCCGGAATGGAACCAGCCCCAAGTGCAGGTTTCAAGCCGGCGTGGTGCCACTCGGACAAGGGCCAACCGGCAGCCGTCACCCCGATTAGCGACCGTACCCATCTCACCGCCGCTTGCCCGCGTCCGCCAGCGGCTTGACGATCTCGTCCTTCTCCACTTTCGCGAAGTCCTTGCCTTCGATGCCGGCCAGCCGCGCCGTCGTCGGGTCCGCGCTCACGCTCTTCTCGACCGCGATCTCCATGGTGCGCATCATGTGCCCGTATGCCTCGGACCTGGTCGTTCCCATGTCCCGGAACAACTGGTACGCGTTGGCCATCTGCGGGTCCTGCTTGACCATGTTCGCGAGGATCTTCTGCTGGTCGCCCGGCTTGTTCTGGATGGCCTGGAGCGTGCCGGCGAACCCCGGCAGCCGCGCCGGGTCGTCGGCCCCATGTGCCCCTTGATGATGCCGTACGCGTGCGCGGCGACGACGCCCCGCCGCTCGCCCTTGGCCGCGTCCGTCTTGCTTTCATCGATCATCCTGCCCGGAAACAGGCCACCGAAGACGTTCTTGCGGTTCACCGTTTGCACCGCCCTATCGTGCAGGGCCCCGCGCGCCGCCTTGACCGCCGCTTCCGGCACCGCGCCCACCGGCACCGTGCGTTCCGGCACGCGCCCCACCACCTCGCCCTTGCCGTTGCGCACGTCCACCCCGGCCACCTTGAACCCGTCGTGCGACTCCTGCGCGAACTTGACCCGGTTCAGGAGGTCGGCGTGGTCGATCTTGGTGTTCTTGTCCTCGCGCATGCCTTTCTTGTAGGTCCGCGCCGCCGCGGCAGGATCCATCCCGACCGCCCCGTTCACCGCGTACCCCGCCGCCTGGAGGGCTCCGCTCGCCGCCACGCTCCCGCCGTGCGTCGCCCCGGCGAGCAGGCCCGAGCCCGCGACGGAGAGCGCGCTCGATGCCGCCCCGTACAGGGCGCGGTTGCGCTGCTTGCCCGCGACCTGGTTGGCGATGTGATCCGCCAGCAGGATGTCCTTGGCGTGCGCGCTCGCCCCGGCCAGCGCCGGGTCATCGGACTTCGCCAGCGCCGCGACCTTGCCCATGTCGTACTGGAACGCGCCTTTTTTGTCCCTGGTCAGCAGCAGCGTGTCCTGCCGGGGGTAGGCCTGCGAAACGCCTCCGCCGGCTCCGTCCTGCCGCTTGCCCTCGGCGATCGAGGCTCTGAACTTGCCCACATCCCCCTGGAGCGACGCATCGAGTTGCTTCGTGTACCGCGCCTTCTTGCCCGATGAGGCAAACGCGTTGAACCCGGAACCGAACAGGTTCAAGCCATGCGAGGCGGGGGCAAGCACCGACCCGGCCTGCGTCAGGGCGGGGGTAGCCGCGCCTACGGCTCCCGCGACCGAACTGGCCGTGCCGAACATCTGCTGGGCGCGCCCGACCTCCGTCCGCATGTTCACATTGCTCGAAGCCAGGCCGCCCGGCTGCCCGAGCCGCTCCGGAAACCTGGACGGTGGGGCGAGCAAGCCGTTCTCCGCCGCGGTCTTGGTCTCCGCAGAGCCCGCGCCGGTTGTCTGATCCGCCGGCAGGTCGAAATCGAAGGCCGCCAGCAGCGATTCGTGCGAGGGCGCGCCGCCGCCGCCCTGCAACCCCGTTGGTTGAGGAGCGGCTTGGCCCTGTGCGTTCCGGCTCTCCGTCCCGACCTCGTGTGCAAACACCTCGCCTGCCCTGCCAACCGGAAAACCCATCGCGCGCACCCTTTCCCGTGGCCGGGCGATCGCCGCGCCACTCGTGGGAGTTATCCGGGCGGCCGGTCGGAAGTTGCCGCTTCGCCGGCGCGCCGAAGGCCCTCTGTTCGCTCCCGCGTCGGCAAATCCGATCTTTCGTCGCTTCACTCCCCGGAGCGTGTGCGACGGTCTGTCGAATCGGGAGTTCATCGGATCACGCTGACGAGCGCTGCGAGGAAAGACCTGCTTCTGTGGTTGCGCGGAGACGAAGCAGGTCTTTCGCTATGCTCAGGATGACCCGCGCTTGGCAGCAGCATGCGGCGTGGATGAACACCTTCCATGCCCCGATGAGCGCGTTGCCGGCGTTTGCGTAGGAGTTTGGCCCTGCGCCGGTCGCGCAGAAGCGCCTGCGGGCTTTGACGCAACCCTTCCCGCTCTCCTTCGGCCTGAAAAAAAAGCGGGTGCCGCCCCTTAGCGGCACCCGCAAGCAATTTATCGCCAGT
>CAXUHL010000086.1:5384-11176 GCA_964250745.1 uncultured Acidobacteriaceae bacterium | reverse complement strand
GAGGCCCGGAGCCCGGCCATCAGCAGCGCCGCCGAGATGCCCTTGCCGGAAACGTCGCCGATCGCGATGCCGACCCGCCCGTCTTCGAGCGGGAAGACGTCGTAGTAGTCCCCGCCCACGCCCAGCGCCGGGCGGCAGTGGCCGGCGATGCTGCCGTGGGGGAGCGCGGGCATCTTCTGCGGGAACAAACGCTCCTGCACCTCGCGGGCAATCTCGAGCTCGCGGCCGGCGCGCTCGCGCTCGGCGGCTTCCACGGCGAGCGACCGGGCCAGCTCGCTTACTTCGAGCGCCATGCCGGTTTGCGCGGCGAGCGCCTGCAGGAGACCAAGGTCGGACCGGGAGTAGGCCGCCTCGGACTGCTTCGGCCCCAGCGCCATGACGCCCATCAGCCGGTCGCGCCCGGGCAGGGCCAGCAGCAGCTCCGCGCCCAGGGCGTCCAGCGTTTGCCGCTCCCGCTCGCCGGCCAGCATGTACCAGGCTTCGGGGGCTTCCCGGTACAGCTCCGCCGGGGCGCTGGAGTTGCTGAGCCGGCGCACGGTGGAGGAGGTATGGGGCAGCGCGGGGCTGTGGCCGTTGGCGGCATATGCCCCGACGGCCTCGGCCAGACGAAACTCCTGCCCGTCGCGCGTCAGCATGGCAATTCGGCTGACATGGAGGGTTTCGGCGACGCATTTCGAGACAGTCCGGAGTAGCGGGCCGCTCTCGGTGTAGCGCCGGACCTCGACGGCCAGGTCGCTGAGCACGCGCTCGGAGTCGTAGGCCTCGCGGAAGAAGCGCCGGTCGAGCGAGGCCATGACGCGCTTGCCCAGCGCTAGCCGGAGCGCGACGGCCCCGGCGAGGATCAGGACGACCTTGACGAGTTCCCGCGGGGCAACTTGCTGCTGCCGGAGCAGGGGCAGCAGCAGGAAGTACCCGATGAGCAGAATGGAACCTGCCTGCAGCGCGACGACCGTGCCCCGCGCCAGCGCATACCGGGTGCCCTGGCGTACCAGGATGCTGACGTCCATGGCGCGCTGGACCAGCACCACGTAAGCCACGGTGAGCGGGGCGAGCAGGAAAAGGAGTGCCCCGAGGTAATCCAACCAGCGGTGGCCGGAATAGCCTAGGTCAGGCAAAATCACGAATGCGGTAAGCAGCGCGGCTATACCGGTGACAGTGCCCGCGAGAAGCACGCGCAGACGCCGGCGATTATCTGCCGTGGCTGCGCTCCGTGACTTATCGAGCAGGAGCAGCACATAGAGTGCGCAGCAAGCCAAGACCAGCGCATTGTCGATACGGTAGCCCCAAGGCCAAATGCGGACGAGCCAAGGTGGATTGCCCGCGAGAAAGAATCTCCCGTAGAGCAGCCTGAACCACACCACTAAAAAGAAAGCACCGGGGCCAAGTATGGCCCACTTGAGCCAGGGCAGGCGGACATCTACGCGGGAGCGCTCAGGGAAGTACAAGGCAAAGAGCAGAAGCGTGTAAGCGCTGATTGTTTGGAACAGCTCAAGATAGATCCCCCGAAGAACCAGTCCGGCCCCGGTGGACCAGCCCCCCGTGCGGATGGTGAACAGACCTTGCGGCGACAAAAGCAGAAACAGCACAAACCAGGCGTTCGGATCGTTCGGTTTGGCGAAAACAACCCAGTAGCCCACCAGCATGCAGACCAGCGGCACGAGCGAGAACAGCCCGAGATCCTGCAAAGTGCGGCTCAGTTCGGCTCCGGCCGCCTCATCGGGTTCCGCGGCAAACGTGACAGCGGCGTCGCCGGCCGAACCATCCGGCCGCTGGAAGCCGACGAGCAGCTGGTCGCCCGGCTCGGCACTGTTACGGATGTTGTCCCACTGGGCTAAACCCGTGTACGGCGCACCGTTCAGACTTGCAAGCGCGGCTCCTTTACGCAATCCGGCCTGCGCCGCTTCCCGCTCGACATTTGACAGTCGAGGCGTATCCCCATTCAGCTCGAACGGGCTCCTCGCGACGCGGTCCGGGTGCAAAGTCAGCCGGAAGCGGTCGCCGACGTCTGCGGCCCAGTTGTAAAGCCCGGCCAAGGCGACCAGCGCCAAAAGGAGCCGCAGCAGGGTCGAGTTGCGGGTGTGCTTCATCGCGAGACCATCGTACCCGCTTCAGTCCTCGCGCAGGGCCTGCATCGGCTCGATGGAGGCGGCGCGCAGGGCCGGGATGAGCGAGGCGAGCAGGCCCACGGGCACGGAGACCAGCACCACGGCGGCGTAGGTCCAGCCATCGAGCGGCGGGACTTGGTACAGGAAGCTCCGGACAAAGTGCCCCAGCAGCACCGACAAGGCAAGGCCAAGCGCTAGCCCCGCGCCGATGAGCGCGCCGCACTGCCGGAGGATCATCCGCGCCATCGACTCCCGCGTCGCCCCCAGCGCCATGCGGATGCCGATCTCGTGCCTGCGATACCCCACCAGCTGCGCCAGTACCCCGTACAGGCCGGTGACCACCATCAGGATCGCCAGCCCGGCGAAGGCGGCGGTGAGCCACAGGCTGAGCCGCTGGGAGAACATGCTCTTGCTCACCGAGGTCTGCAAGGTCTCGAAGTTGTCGAGCGCGTAGCCGGGCGCGTACTGCCTGAAGGCCGCGCGCATCTCGGAGGCGACCGGGACGTCACCCCGCGTCTTAACGACGAAGGAGACAATGGTCCTGAGCAGCCCCTGGTAGTACAGCGAGGTCGTGGGCACCTGCCCGTACGGCAGCAGGATCATCGGGTCCGCCGCCTCGCCGACCTGGTTCTGCGTCTGATTGGCCGCCACGCCGACAACCGTGTAGGGCCGAATCATGCCGGTTTCCTTGCCGAAATCGATCTGTTGACCCAGGGGATCTTTGCCGGGGAAATACTTGCGCGCGAGCGCGTCGTTGATGACCGCCACCAAGGGCGCGCTCGCGGTGTCCCCCTCGCCGACCGTGCGACCGCGCAGCATCCCGATGCCCATGCCGCGCATGTAGCCGGGGCTGATCGCGGTGAGCGCCGCGCCGCGCCCGGCGGGGTCCTTCGGCGCGCCCACGATGTCGAAGCTGCTGTTGAAGTTGAACCCCGAAAACGGGCGTGTGGTGACGAATGCCGCTTCCTCCACGCCCGGCTCCTGACGCATGCGCCCGAGCAGCGGCTCGTACACAAGGGTGGCGACCGAAGCGTGAGCGGGGGCGGCATCCGACGCGACCGCCATGGTCGTAAGACCGGCCGAGTCTCCCGGTATCGCGTCGAAGGTCGTCACGCGGACCGGATCGAACCCCAGACGCGTGTGCTCCAGGTTCCACAAGGTGTGCAACAGCAGCCCCGTGCCGACGAGCAGCAGGCTTGCGAGCGCAACCTCGCCGATGACCAGCCGGCGGGTGAACCGGCTGCCGCCCGACCGCGCCGAGAGCCCGCGCGAGGCAGCCTGCAGCACCGTTTGCGGGTCGGTTCCCGCGGCCAAAAGCGCAGGCAGCAGCGAGGAGGCCAGGGTGGTCACCGTCGCGATCGCGGCGAGCGCCAACAGGATCGTCCAGTGCATGCCGATCGAGCTCGCGCGCGGGATGGTCCCGTCGGGCAGCTTGTGGACGAAGGTGAGCAGGAAAGCGGCGAGCGCGAGCCCGCCAGCGCAGCCCATCACGCTGAGCAGCGCGCCTTCGGTCAGCAGCTGCCGGACCAGACGCGGGCGGCCCGCGCCGAGGGCGACACGCACCGCGAACTCCTGCCGCCGGCCCAGGAAGCGCGCGATCAGCAGGTTGGCGACGTTCGCGCAGGCGATCAACAGGACCAGTCCAACCGCCCCGAGCAGGGCATAGAACGCCGGGCGCACGCCGCCGGTCAGCAGGTCCTGATAGGAGGTGGCTTGGAACTTGAGCTGATCGTTGTCTTTGTTGGCCTTCCGGATGTGCCCGGCGATGGCGTCGAGCTCCGCCTGGGCCTGCGGAACGGTGACGCCCGCCCGCAGCTTCCCGACGACGTTTACAAAATGCCAGCCGCGATTGCCGAGCATGATCCCTGTCGGCTGCAAGGGCAGCCACAGCCCGTCCTGCATCTCGGAGGTGCCCTGGTCCGGGAAACGGAACCTGTCCGGCATCACCCCGACGATGGTTCTCGGCGTCACGCCGACCTTGACCGTGCGGCCGATCACATGGCTGTTCGCGCGGAATCTGTGCCGCCACAGGCTCTCAGAAAGCACCGCCACCTGCGCGCCGCCGGTCCGGCCTTCAGCCTCGGTGAAGGTGCGCCCCAGCAGCGGCGCGATGCCCAGCATGGGGAATACATTCGGCGTCACCTGCACCCCGACGTTCGAGGTCGGCTCGCCCGCGATCGTCACGACGCTGAGGTCCGGCACGTAACCCGCGACCGTTTGAAGGGTTTGCGTCTGGTCGCGGATGTCCCGGTAATTGAGCCAGGAGGTGTTCGAGAAGGAGGGCACGTCCTGTTGGGGGCCGATGTACACCAGCCGGTCCGCGTGCGCGTAAGGCAGGGGCCGCAGCAGGACGCTCTCGAGTACCGCGTACAGCGCCGCGTTGGAGCCGATGCCGAGCGCGAGGGTGAGCACGGCCAGGGTGGTGAGGCCCCGGGCGGCCCACAGTTGGCGGGCGGCGTAGCGGAGGTCTTGCAGGAAGGCTTCCATGGCGTCGGGACTCCCAGGGCTAGCTGGAATCTGCCCACATTCTGCTTGCGCCCGGCGGCGGGGTCGAGCGAAATCGCCTGCCCGGCTTCGGTTGCCGCCTCCCTGTGGGTACGGCGCTCGAGCGGGGGCCGGGGCTGAGAAGCAAACGCCCTGCCGCGAGAAAAGCAAAATCCGGTGCGATACTCGCTCCATGCGAATCGCCCTCGCCCTCCTGCTCGCCGCCGCGCCGGCCCTGGCCCAACCGGACCCGGCCGCGCTGGTCAACCCGTTCATCGGGACCGCGAACGGCGGCAACGTCTTTCCCGGCGCGACCGCACCTTTCGGCATGGTGCAGTTCAGCCCGGAGGCGAGCCCGTTCCGCCCCGGCAAGCCGATCGCCGCGCCGGGCGGGTATGAGTACCGGGCCGACCGCATCCGGGGTTTCAGCCTGACCAACGTGGAGGGCTGGGGCTGCGCGGGCGGCGCGGGCGATGTGCCTTTCATGCCGGTCACTTCGCCTGTGGAGCAGTCCCCCTCGACCGATTTCCGCACTGCCTACGCGGCTGCCTTTACGCATGCGAAGGAAAAGGCCGAGCCCGGCTACTACTCGGTTTCGCTCGGAAACGGCGTGGACGTGGAGCTGACGGCCGGTGAGCGGACCGGGGCCGGCGTCTTCCACTTCCCTGCCGGCAAGCCCGCGTCGGTGCTGGTGCGGACCTCGGACTCCGAGGTCGGGTCGGAGGACGCGCACACGTCCGTGGACGCGGCAGCGCGCACGGTTTCAGGCTCCGTCCGGAGCGGGAACTTCTGCGGGTACATCGGGACGGCGGACCGTCGCTCGTACTACACGCTGTATTTCGCGGCACTGTTTGAGGAGCCGTTTACCGTGAGCGGCGCGTGGCGCGACGGCGCGCTGCAGCCGGGCGCGGCGACGGCTTCGGGCGGAACCGGCTACGGGCCAAAGGGCTTCCCGGAGGCGGGGCACGGTTCGGGTGTGTGGGTCGGCTTCGGCGAGGGCGCGAAAGCGGTGCACGTGCGGGTCGGGATCTCCTACGTGAGCGAGGCGAACGCGCGGGCGAACCTGGCGGCGGAAAACACGAGCTTCGAGCAGCAGCGAGCGGCCACACGGGCCGCCTGGAACAAGCGCCTGAACCAGATCGCGATCGAGGGCGGAACTCCCGATCAGCGCGCGGGGGTGACGCCCCCGCGGGACCCCTCGCG
>CAXUHL010000086.1:0-5374 GCA_964250745.1 uncultured Acidobacteriaceae bacterium | reverse complement strand
GGTCTTCACGACCGCGCTCTACCACTCGCTCCAAACCCCGACCCTGGCCAGCGACGCCAACGGCGAGTACCGGGGCATGGACGGGCAGGTGCATCGCCTGGAGGGCAGGCAGCAAAAGCAGTACGCGAACTTCTCCGGGTGGGACGTGTACCGGTCGCAGATGCAGCTCGTCACCTGGCTCGACCCGCAGGTGGGCAGCGACGTGGCGCAGAGCCTCTTCAATCAAGCCCGGCAGAACGGCGGCGCGTGGGACCGGTGGACGCACAACAGCGGGACCACGCACGTGATGAACGGGGACCCGGCGGCGCCGTCCCTCGCGGACATTTACGCTTTCGGCGGGCGCGACTTCGACGTGAAAGGGGCGCTGGCCTCGCTTGTGAAAGCCGCGGACACCCCGACCCCCGCCGACCTGAGCCATGAGGGCTGCCCGGTCGAGTGCGCGGGCGAGCGCCCCGGGCTGGACCGGTGGCTCAAGCTGCACTACATCCCCGCCGACGCCCCCAGCTGGGGCCCGGCGGCGGACACGCTCGAGGACGCGACGGCAGAGTTCGGCATCGCCTCGCTGGCCGGGATGCTGGGCGACGAAGCTACCCACAAGCGCTTCCTGGAGCGGGCGCAGTACTGGCGCAACCTGTTCAACCCGGCCACCGGCTACATCCAGAACCGCAACCCCGACGGCACCTGGCCCATGGTGCGCGACGGGGACGAGGACGGCAAGAAGTCGGGCGGGCTGCACCCGTTTACCCCCGCCACCGAGGACGGCTTCGTCGAGGGCACGGCGGCGCAGTACGTCTGGATGGTTCCGTTCAACGTGCGCGGCCTGTTCGAAGCGATGGGCGGAACGGAGAAAGCCCGGGCGCGGCTGGACGCATTTTTCTACGACGACGCGGGCAAGCCCGCCGTGACCAAGGCCGGCCCGCTGCATGCCGAGCTCGACAACGAGCCCTCGATCGAGACGCCATGGCTGTACGACTTCGCCGGCGAGCCCTGGAAGACGCAGCAATTGGTCCGGCAGGTGCTCGACACGCTGTGGAAGAACGCCCCGGACGGTATCCCGGGCAACGACGACCTGGGCGCGATGAGCTCCTGGGCGGTGTGGGCGATGCTTGGCCTGTACCCGGAGATCCCCGGCCGGGCGGAGCTGGTGCTCGGGTCGCCGTTGTTCGCGAAGGCCGTCGTCACCCGGCCGGGCGGGGACGTTGTCATCTCGGCGCAGGGTGCCGGAACTAATTCGCCTTACGTGCAGGCGATGCGGGTGGATGGAAAGCCGGAGAAGAAGACCTGGCTGCCGGAGAGGTTCGTGCAAAAAGGCGGCAAGCTGGAATTCACGCTCGGCGCAGCGCCGAACGAGCAATGGGGGGCGGACGCGGGGGACGCGCCGCCCTCCTTTGATCGAAGCCGATAAAAGCCGCTTGGGCCGGTGCATTGGCCCGGGTGTTCGGCAGCTAGTGACGGTCCGGCAGGGAGAAGGCATAAAGCTTGTTGTTGGCGGTCCCGCCGCTGCTTTGCCGCCCGTAGCCTGAGCCCCAATAGATCGTGCCGTCCACGATCGAAGGCCCGTCGACCACAGAACCGCCGCTGGCAAAGGTCCAGAGCGTTTTACCCGTGGCTGCGTCGAGGGCTACCATGTCTCCCGAGAGCGCGCCTGCATAGAAGACGCCGTTGGCTACAGTGACCTGACCGGGCGCGCCGGAACCGAGACGAGGGTCGGTGGGACTTGTACCGGAGGCGGGCACCTGCCAGACCGGCTTGCCTGTCATTGCATCCAGAGCGGCCCAGGAGCCTGCACTCCATGGCTGCTTATCGGGCTGGAGAAGGAAAGGCGTGTAGAAGCTGTTGTTCACCTCGGCATACACCTGTTTGCCATCCGTTGCCGTACCCCACAAAATACCGCCTTCCTGGCCGCCTGGCCCAACCTGCGTACCCCATAGAACCGCGCCCGTGTCCGCGTTCAGTGTCCAATACACGCCGCTTTTCTGGCCGGCGCCGACGACATCGACGCGTTTGCCGTCCTTTTCCACGGTGAACAGATTCACGCCGCCCCCGAAATCGTAGTCCGGACCCCTCGGGTCCGGGCACGGGTATCCCGATGTCTGGTCCGGATTGCAGGCGTCGGTGAAGGTATCCGCGCCTTCCAGCCGGCGTGCCCACTTCACCTTGCCTGTTGTAAGGTCGAGCGCGATCATGGCATCGAGGTTGTCGTCCGGCGCAAGGCACGCCAGCCGAGCAGCTGCATCCGTCCCGCTTGCGTTCCGGAGGCATGCAGTTGCCGCGTCCGGCATGGAGTAGTTGTTGCCGCTGGTGAAGTACACGCTGTTGCGCTTGAGATCGATCGCCGGGGTACTGCTCCAAACCGCGCCCCCTGTATAACCCGGCGGCACCGTGTAGGTCTGCCAGAGGACTTTTCCGGTCTGGAGGTCAAGCGCGACCAGACTGCCTCGGAAGCTGAGTTTAAATCCCGGAACTAATGTGACCAAAGCCTCCTGAATCGAGGAGACGCCGACATACACCACGCCGCCGGAGATCACCGGAGACGTCGTAATGATGGCTCCCGGTGCGGCCTCTACGTTTGTTTGCCAAAGCAACTTGCCGGATGCCTTGTTAATGGAGAGCATGGTGGCTCTAGCCTGGTCGCCAATCACAATCTGCCCGCGGCCTATTGCGGGACTGGTCCGCGATATCGAACGTGCGTCGCCCGTGTACTCGGAAACCTTGTGGCTCCAGAAAGCTTTGCCGGTTCTTGCATCGATGCGGTAGAGATAGCCGCCCCAGTCCGGCACATACACCGAGTCGTGTTCGACGGTCGGCGTGGCGGACACATCACCGGCCGTAGTGAATACCCACTTTTGCTGAAGCTGGCCCGCGTTCCCGGCATTGATGACGTGCTCGGAACCAGAACCGTGGGTGTTGGAAATATTGCCACCCCAGAAGGGCCAGGCGTGATGCTCGCCATTGGATCCAGAGTCGTCCTGGCGTACGTGGGATGAGTCGACTTGCTGCGCAAGGGCTGCCGGCGCGGTTAGGACGAGGCAGCAGATTGAAGAGAGTAAGGACGGCTTAGGGGGAAGCGACAACGAGACTCCGATTCGCATGGGGTATGCTCCTGAGTGCAAGGGTCCGGACGCCGATCGCCGGTCGAACGAGGTTATAGATGCTCATTCACCTCACCCTAACTATGCTCAGTATCACTTCTAATTCTTTAATAGTTGCGGACTCTGCCGAAGAGGGCTTTCAAGGAGGCGGGGTAGACGCATGTTCTTCATTCTCAGAGATTTGCAAGAACGGCGATCAAGGTAAATAGCATGCGGGGCGCTATCCGAAAAACAGCTTTTTTGCGTTTCTTCCTGTTAAGTTCGCGCATGCCGGATGGAGCAGCGGTATTTTCTTCCCGCGGAATGCGCCCGGCTGGCCGGCCTCATCCACCGGCCGCGACGATATGCGCGTTTTGCTCCCGCCGTTCCTTTTCCCGCTCGAAGAAGCGCTCCATGAACTTCGTATCGAACTCTCCGCGCCGGAACTCCGGGTCCTCGAAGATCTTGCGGTGCAGAGGCACGGTCGTGTAAATACCCTCAACCACGAACATCTCGAGCGCCCGCTCCATGCGCGCGATGGCCTCTGTCCGGTCCTTGCCGTGGGTGATGAGCTTGGCGATCAGCGAGTCGTAGTAAGGGGGGACGACACCCTCTGAATACTGCGCGGTATCCACGCGGACGCCGTTGCCGCCGGGCAGATTGAAGGCGGTGATCCGTCCGGCCGAGGGGGTGAACTTTTCCGGGTGCTCGGCATTGATGCGGCACTCGATCGCGTGGCCCCGGATCGCGATCGGGTCCGGGACGATCGACGCGAGCTTCTCCCCGGCGGCGATGCGCAGCTGCGCCTTCACCAGGTCCACGCCGGTGATCATCTCGGTGACCGGGTGCTCCACCTGGATCCGCGTGTTCATCTCGATGAAGTAGAGCTTGCCGTCCTCGTCCATCAGGAACTCGATGGTGCCGGCGTTCTGGTAGCCGACCTCGACGAGCGACTTGCGGATCGTCTTGCCGATCTCCTCGCGCATCTTCGCGGTGACCTGAAGCGACGGCGCCTCCTCGATCAGCTTCTGATGGCGGCGCTGGATGGAGCACTCCCGCTCGCCGAGCGAGAGGACGTTGCCATGCTCGTCGGCGAGCACCTGGAACTCGATGTGGCGGGGCCGCTCGATGAACTTTTCCATGTACATCTCGCCGTTGCCGAAGGCGTTGGCGGCCTCGGAGCTCGCGGCCTGGAACAACGCGGGCAGCTCGGCCGGCGCGCGGACGATTCGCATGCCGCGTCCGCCGCCGCCGGCCACGGCTTTCAGAATAACCGGGTAGCCGATCGATTTCGCCCAGGCGAGGGCGTCGTTCTCGTCCGCGAGGACTCCATCTGACCCGGGCAGGATGGGCACCTTAGCCTTCTTCATGGTCTGGCGCGCGACGGACTTCTCACCCATCATGCGGGTGACCTCGGGCGGCGGGCCGATGAACTTGATGTTGGACTGCCGGCACACCTCGGCGAAGTTGGCGTTCTCGCTCAGGAGGCCATAGCCGGGATGAATCGCGTCGACGTCCGCGATCTCCGCCGCTGCGATGACCGCGGGAACGTGAAGGTAGCTCTCCGACGAGCGCGGCGGGCCGATGCAGATCGCCTCGTCGGCGAAGCGGACGTGGAGCGAGTTGCGGTCGGCCTCGGAGTAGACGGCGACCGTGCGGATGCCGAGCTCCTTGCAGGCGGAGATGACGCGGAGGGCGATTTCGCCGCGGTTGGCGATGAGGACTTTTGCGAACATAGGGTATCTCTAGGGTAGAGGAGCCGTGCGGGAGAAGGAAGGGTGAAGAACCGGGTCATCCTGAACGAAGTCAAGGATCCGCTTTGCCCGAATGCAAGCAGGAGAGCAGGTCCTTCGTCGCTTCGCTCCTCAGGATGACCCTTCTTCGGTTGAGCGACGCCGTCACACGATTCGATTCATCGGCAGGCCTAGCGCGCCCGGACGGCGAACAGCGGCTGCCCGTACTCGACCGGCTGGCCGTTCGCGACGAGTTGCCGGACGATCTCGCCCGCCACATCGGACTCGATCTCGTTCATCAGCTTCATGGCCTCGACGATGCACAGCGGCTGGCCGGCCTCGACCTGGTCGCCGACTTTCACGAAGGCCGGGGAGCCGGGCGAGGGCGACTCATAGAAGGTGCCGACGATGGGGCTCTTGACCGTGTGCAGCGCTTCCTCCGCCGGGGCGGGCGGGGCCGGCGCGGGCGGGGCCGGCGCAGCCTCCATGGGCAGCGCGGCAGCCGGCGCCGCCGGGGCCGATGCCAGCAACCGCGCGAGCAGCACCGGGTCGAACTGCTGAGGCGCGGGC
>CAXUHL010000085.1:0-11236 GCA_964250745.1 uncultured Acidobacteriaceae bacterium | reverse complement strand
GTCTTCTCGCGCAAGCCGGCCTTCGGCTACACCGCCATGGTCGCGGCGACCGTATCGATCGTCTTTATCTCGCTCGGCGTATGGGCCCACCACATGTTCACGGTCGGCATGACGTCCGCAGCGAACACGTTCTTCACGCTCTCAACGATGATCATCGCGGTGCCGACGGGTATCAAGATCTTCAACTGGCTGGCTACCATGTGGGGCGGCAAGATCCGCTTCGCGACCCCTATGCTGTTCGCCTCGGCGTTCGTCATCCAGTTCCTGATCTCCGGCCTGACCGGCATCATGCTGTCTGCCTCCCCATGGGACTGGCAGCTGCACAACTCCTACTTCGTAGTGGCGCACTTCCACTACGTCCTGGTGGGCGGCATCCTGTTCTCAATGCTTTCCGGCTTCTACTACTGGTTTCCGAAGATCACCGGGCGCATGCTCAACGAGAAGCTGGGCAAGATCCACTTCTGGACCTTCCTGGTCGGCTTCCATCTGACCTTCGACTTCCTCCATATCCCGGGCATCCTGGGCATGCCGCGCTGGGTGTACACCTACGAGGCGAGCCGCGGGTGGGCCACCTGGAACGGCATCGCCTCGGTCGGCGCCTACATCCAGGGTCTGGCGACGGCAATCTTTGTCTACAATGTCGTCAACTCGGCCCTGCACGGCGCGGACGCGGGACCGGACCCATGGGACGCCTGGACGCTCGAGTGGGCGACCTCTTCGCCGCCGCCCGAGTACAACTTCGCCGTGGACCCCGTCGTTTCCAGCCGTCGTCCGCTGTGGGACCTCAAGCACCCGACCGATCCGGACTGGAAGTATGAGTAATCCGGTCCGCACCGCCACCTTTTCAAGAAAGCAGAGCCGATGAGCACGATCGCCGTCCCCGTCATTTCGCGCGACATGGAACAGCCCTGGACCTTGCCCAACAAAGGCAAGGTCGGGATGTATTGCCTGATCATCGGCGAGTCCGCGATCTTTGCAATGTTCGTGCTGGCCTACCTGTTCTACATCGGCAAGAGCCAGTGGGGGCCGCAGCCGAAGGAGGTTCTGGAGATCCCGATCGTGAACACGATCTGCCTTCTCAGTTCCTCCTTCACGATCTGGCTTTCTGAGAAAGCGATCGAGCACAACGCGGTGCAGAAGTTCATCGCCTGGATGGGTGTCACGATCGGGCTGGGCAGCATCTTCCTGGCCGGTACGGGCTACGAGTGGTACAAGCTGATCTACCGCGACGGACTGACACTCCAGACCAACTTGTTCGGTACGACTTTTTACTCGCTGGTCGGGCTCCACGCCTCGCACGTGATCATCGGGCTGGTCATGCTGATCACCCTGTGGCTGCTGGCCAAGGGCGGCCATGTCACGAGCAAGAACACCGAGCGCATCACGACGCTTGCGCTCTACTGGCACTTCGTCGACGCGGTCTGGGTGATCGTATTCGCGGTAGTCTACATCATCGGGCGTTAGCCGAAGGCGAAGATAGGACGAAGCATGAGCGCGACACAGGCGGCACACAGCCACGCGGCGGAGCACAAGCTGGAACAGGGCGCGGTCGACATCCCTCACGGGGACACGGTCAAGGCGCATAACGCCGCGCACGGCGAGGGTATTCACCTGCCTAAGCCGACCGCCTGGCCGATCGTCACGGCTCTCGGCTTCACGCTGGCGGTGAGCGGCATCCTCACCCATTACGTCATCGGCATCTTCGGCCTGCTCATGCTCGGCTACGGCTGCGTCGGCTGGTTCCGGGACGTTCTGCCGCACGAAGCGCATGAGGAGATCGAGGTCCGGGTCCAGGAGATCGCGATCGAGAGCTCGCGCAAATCCGTCGCGCGGATCAATACGGGCGCGGACGCACGCACGGGCACCGAGCACCGCTCGCATGTGGGCGAAGGAACATTTTCCCCCCTGGCCGGCATCAAGGGTGGTATCGCCGGCGGCATCGCGATGATCGTTCCCGCCCTGGCCTATGGGCTCATCGGGCAGCACTCGCCCTGGTTCCCCATCAACCTGCTGGGCGGGGCGGGCATCATGGGCAGCGCCGCACCCACCATGGACTACCTGCGCGCCTTCCACGCGGGCCCCTTCGCGATCGCGGTCCTGATCCACGCCGTGACTTGCTTGCTCATCGGCTTGGTTTACGGCTCGGCACTCCCCATCATGCCGAAGCACCCCATCGTTTTCGGCGGCATTATCGCGCCGCTGCTTTGGACCGGGCTGCTTTCAGCCACGCTGCCCATCATCAATCCCGAAATCAGCGAGCACGTCAACTGGCCCAGCTTCCTCATCGCGCAGCTCAC
Source organism: uncultured Acidobacteriaceae bacterium (assembly GCA_964250745.1). Taxonomy (GTDB): domain Bacteria; phylum Acidobacteriota; class Terriglobia; order Terriglobales; family Acidobacteriaceae; genus EB88. Next base: position 8,939 of record CAXUHL010000085.1, on the reverse strand, counting down.
CTTCGGTATCGTCGCCGGCTATGTGGTTTCGCGCTCGCCCTACTACCGCCAGGCCATGACGATGCCGCTCTCCATGCGGCTCGGCCTTGAAGGCTCCGGGATGGGCCACGACGACCGCAACGAAGACTCAGGAGATCGCAAGTAATGTCCGCAGCGCGCATCCACCGTCGGAAAACCGGCGCCCTTGCGGCCCTCGCCGCTGCAACCCTGCTCCTTTCCGGCTGCAATCGGCTGCTGGTCGGCCCCGCAAGCGCGCACGAAGCCGAAGTCCGGCCCGACAAGCTCGCCGACTTCAACCAGCTTTACAGCGAGAACTGCGTGGCCTGCCACGGGGTCGACGGTAAGAACAGCCCCGCGTTCGGCTTCAACAACCCTATTTACTTCGGCATCGCCTCCGACGCGGTCATCAAGCATTGGACCGCGGCCGGTGGACCGGGCGGATTGAGCCCGGCCTTCGCGGATTCAGAAGGTGGGCTGTTGACGGATGACCAAATCAATATCATCGTGCACGGAATGCGCCGGCGGTGGGCCAAGCCCGCTATGCTTGTAGGTATGAACCTTCCCCCCTATGCGGCGGCGCACCCGGGCGACATCGCCCACGGCGCGCAGGTGTACGGCCAGGCGTGCGCGAGCTGCCACGGCGCGGCCAACGCGGACGGGCTGGTGCTGAAGCCGGGCAAGTCGGGCTCGATCACGGACCCGACCTACCTTTCGCTCATCAGCGATCAGGGCTTGCGAACGATCACTATCGCGGGCCGGCCGGATCTGGGCCATCCCGACTACCGGAACGACATCCCCGGCCGCCCGTTGTCGGATGGGGAGATCACCGACGTCGTCGCCTGGCTCAGCAGCCACCGGGTCACGAATCCAGGTAATCCGCACCCGACCGGGGGCGGGACCGAGCTCGACAGGAGGACCAGCCAATGAGCAGTCTGCAGGATCATCAGATCAAGATCGAAGAGACCAAGGTCGAAGACCACAAAATCGAAGACGCAGCCATTCCGGTCCGCTCCGTGACGCGCCGGAACGTGCTGATGAACATTGGGATCGCCATCAACGCGGTCGTCGGTCTCGCCATCGCGGCTCCGGTTATCGGCTACGTGCTCGGGCCCGCCCTCCGAAAGAAGAACTTCTATAAATCCTGGGTGACGCTGGGTGCCATCGACCGCTATCCCAACGGGCAAACACGCTTGGCGACGTTTGTCACTCCATACCAGTCCCCGACGGACGGCATCACGGACAATACGGCCTGCTGGGTGCGCCGCCTTTCCGAGAACCAGTTCCAGGTCTTCGCGATCAACTGCGCGCACCTCGGCTGCCCCGTGCGCTGGTTCCCGCAGTCCGGCCTCTTTATGTGCCCCTGCCACGGCGGCGTTTACTACCAGGACGGCTCCAGGGCCGCCGGGCCGCCGGAACGCGGCCTCTTCGAGTACTCGTGGAAGGTCACCAACGGACAGCTCCAGATCCAGGCGGGTCAGCTGCCTACTCTCTCCACTTCGGCAAGCCTCCGCAACGCGGGGGAAAAAGGGACGTCATCATGCCTCGGCTAAGTCTTCCTAAGTTCAACTTCAACGGCAAGAAGGCCGGCCTCGACGCCTATGGCTGGCTCGAGCGCCGTGTCCAGCTCGAAGGCTTCGTCAAGGAAGCCGCGCTCCACCCGGTTCCCAAGTCCACCGCAAGCTGGTGGTATGTTTTCGGGTCGGCGGCGCTGTCGCTGCTCATCCTCCAAATCATCACGGGCATTTTCCTGGCGCTCGTCTACTCGCCTTCCGCGTCCAACGCGTGGGAAAGCCTCCAGTACATCAACAACAACCTCCCTCTGGGTTGGTTCCTCCGCGCGATGCACGGCTGGGGCTCCAACTTCATGGTCGCCGTGGTGCTCGTTCACATGGCGCAGGTCTTCCTGTTCGGCGCGTACAAGTTCCCTCGCGAACTTACCTGGATCCTCGGCGTCGCGCTTCTGTTCCTGACCCTCGGCATGGCCTTTACCGGCCAGGTGATGCGCTACGACACGGACGCCTACTGGGGTTTGGGCATCGCCGCCTCGATTTCCAGCCGTGTGCCGTTCGTCGGTACCTATATGGTGCATGCGCTCCTGGGCGGCCCCATCATCGGCGGAGCCACGCTGACCCGCTTCTTCGCACTGCACGTCTTCGTCCTGCCCAGCCTGCTGCTCGGTTTCTCCGGCCTGCATACCTGGCTGGTGCTCAAGCTCGGCATCAATGAGTGGCCGATGCCGGGACGCATCGTGCGGCGCTCGACTTATGTGCAAGAGTACAACCAGCTCTCGCATGGCAAGGACGGCATCGCGTTTGTCCCCGGGGCGGTTTGGAAGGATCTGTACTTCACGGCGGCGATCTACGGCGCTGTCGCGCTGTGTGCCGTCGTCTTCGGTCCATTCGGGCCGGGCGGCCAGCCTGACCCCACCAACATCCAGGTAGTGCCCAAGCCGGACTACTTCTTCCTGTGGCTGTACTCGATCCTGTGCTACCTGCCTAGCTCGCTCGCGACGCCGTTTTTGCTCGGCGCGCCGGTCGTCGGCATCGCTGTCCTGGTCGCGCTTCCGTTCGTCGCCGGTGAGGGCGAAAAGCACTGGAGCCGCCGTCCGGTCGCCGTGCTCACTCTGATCACCATGGCCATTTCATTGGCTGTCCTCAATCACCTGGGCACCTACGAGCCCTGGAGCCCGAAGATGCAGGCGTGGAGCGGCGATGCCCTGCCGGTCCATAAGATCCAGGCCGCGATGCCGCTGGAACGTGCGGGCGGCGTGGTCTTCCAGGAGAAGCAGTGCCGCGGCTGCCACATGGTCGCGGGTCAGGGCGGGCAGCGTGGCCCGGCGCTCGACGCCGTCGCGACGCGGCTCTCCTACGATCAGCTGGTGCGGCAGGTCCTGCAGGGCGGCGGCAACATGCCGGCCTACGGCAAAAACCTGAGCCCGGCCGAAACCACCGCCCTCGTCTCCTTCCTCGAGACGATGCACCCGGCCAACCAGCCTCCGGCACGCAATCCTTCGCTTCCGACGGGCAATGAGTACGGGCCGTCCCCGGACAACACCGGTTCTCCTTTGGGCGGCGCGCAGATCGGCTTTGACGACCAGCCGCGGGCGACCCCGCCTCCGACGGCCGAGAAGGTGCCCGCGCCCCCGTCGAAGGAGCAGCCGCAAGGCAACAGCATCAGCCAGGTAAGGCAGCCTGCGCCGGCGCACTAACCGGTAAACGGAAAGAAGATCCACGGCTGCCCTTCTGGGCGGCCGTTTCCGTTTCGGCCCGGTACGCGCGCGCGTTCAGGCCGAGAAACCGCCGCGTGTAGGCTGAAACAAGACCCATGGGAGACGCAACACAGGCCGCATACGGCGTTGGCTACAGCCTCGCCGCGTTTCCATACGGGGTTACGCTCCTTCTTCTGCTCACGCTCGTCATTTACCTGCGCGGCTGGCAAGCCCTCGGTCGAACCCGCCCGGACCAAATCCCCGCTTGGCGTGCGGCGTGCTTCGCCGGCGGCATTGTCGCGGTTTGGGCGGCGCTGGCTTCCCCCCTCGATGCTTTATCCGGCGTGCTCCTGACCGCGCACATGATCCAGCACCTCCTGCTCATGTCCGTCGCGCCGCCGCTGCTTGTGCTGGGCGCGCCGGTGGTCCCCATGCTGCGAGGGCTGCCGCGCTACTTCGTGCGCGAAGGGCTCGGCCCCTTCTTCACCCTGCGCCCGGTCCGCGCGATCGAGCAGCTGCTCCACTCACGGGTCTTCGCCTGGCTGGTCCTGAACGTGACCTTCATTGGCTGGCACGTACCCGCCGCCTACGGGCTGGCGTTACGCTCGCCGGGCTGGCACGAGGTGGAGCACGTGTGCTTCCTGCTCACCAGCATTCTATTTTGGTGGCACATCGTCGCTCCCTGGCCCACGCTTTATACCGCGAGCCGCTGGCTCCTGCTGCCCTTCCTGCTCTCGGCGGACCTGGTCAACACCGCACTCTCGGCCTCGCTCGCCTTTTCCGGCAAGGTTTTTTACCGGGAGTACGCCTCCGTGCCCCGCTTTTTCGGTCTGTCCGTCATGGACGACCAGGTCGCCGCCGGCTCGCTGATGTGGGTCGTCGGCTCGGTCTCGTTCCTCGGCGCGGCCATGCTCACCACCGTCGCGCTGCTTTCCCGCAAGGGCGAGCGCCGCAAAGCCGGGCGGCAAGCCGAGCGGGCGCGCGCCACCGCCCTGCGCCGGGCAGACAGGCCGCTTTCGTCGGGGCCGCAGGCGCGGCAGCCCTGGCGCTACGACCTGTTCAAGGTGCGTCCTATCGGCGCTTTCTTCAAGGCGCGCCACGGCCGCCAAAGCCTGCAGGCGGTCTCGCTCGTCCTTGCGGCGGCCCTCGTCGCGGATGGCCTCTTCGGCCACCAGATGGGCTCCATGAACCTGGCGGGCATCGTTCCCTGGACCTTCGCGCGCGCTCTCTTCGTCATGGGCCTGCTCCTCATCGGCAACCTCTTCTGCATGAGCTGCCCCTTCACCCTGCCGCGCGAGCTCGCCAAGTGGGTCGCGCGCCGCTTCGGGCTCACGCAGCTGCCCTGGCCCCGCGCGCTCCGGAACAAGTGGCTCGCGGCAGGCCTGGTCGTCCTCTTTTTCTGGGCCTTTACGGCAATGGATCTTTGGAACGCGCCCGCGCGCACGGCGGTCTTGCTGCTGGGCTACTTCACCGTGACCTTCGCGGTCGACACCGTCTTTCGCGGCGCGTCTTTCTGCAAATATGTGTGCCCTCTGGGCCAGTTCAACTTCGCGGCCTCGCTTCTCTCACCCGTCGGCGTCGCGGCCCGCAGCACCGCCACCTGCGACAGTTGCTCCACGCGGGACTGCATCGCCGGCCACCAGGCACCGCGCCCGCAAAAAGGCTGCGAGCTCAACCTCTTCATGCCCGCCAAGCAGGGCAACCTCGACTGCACCCTGTGCATGGACTGCGTCAAAGCCTGCCCGCACGACAATATCGGCCTCTTCGTGCAGGTCCCGGCGGCGGAGCTGGTGCAGCTTGCCGTGCGCGACCCGCAGCGCTCCGCGGTCGGGCGCTACCGGGACCGCCTGGACCTCGCCGTGCTTGCCGGGGTCGTGGTCGCGGCGGGCTTCGCGAATGCCGCCGTCATGGTGGAACCCGTAACAGCTGCCATGGATCGCTGGAGCGCACATATCTCCGCGCGGCTCGGCGCGAGCCTGGGCCTGCTGGTCGCCTTCTCTCTGCCCGCCGCGCTGCTCGGCCTTCTGTGGCTGGCCATGCCGCGTGAGTTCGGCCCCGCGCGGCGCAGGCACGCGCTCCCGCAATGGACCCTGGCGCTCTTGCCCGTCGGCCTGGGTATGTGGGCGGCCCACCTGGTGCTGCACCTGCTCACCGGCTGGGGCGCGCTGGTGCCGGGCACTCTGCAGGCCGGGCACGATTTCGCGCGGCTCGGGTTGCCTTTCGGAGGCTGGCCCACGCCGGAGTGGGGCCGCGAGCAAGCCTTGGTGGGCGTGGGGTCGATCCTGCCCGTGCAGATGGGTCTCCTGGACGCGGGCCTGCTCGGGACCTTGTACCTCGGCTGGCGTTTGACCGCGAGCGGCTTCGGCGTGCTGCACCGGGCATCGCGGCTGCTGCCCTGGGCCTCGGTGGCGGCGGCGCTCTACGCGGCCGGGGTGTGGATTCTGCTGCAGCCGATGCAGATGCGCGGCATGGCAGGGATGTGAGGCGGTCGCTCCTCATCCTTCTGCTGCTCTGCTGCCGCGTGGCCGGGGCCGACGGCCCGCGCATCGCGCTCCACGCCGCGGCGGACGGGTACACCGCGACCCTGTTTACCGCGCCCGACCCCCTGGTCACCGGCAAGGTCGAGTTCGCGCTTCTGTTCCAGCAAGGGGAAGGCGGCCCCGTGGCGGCGGTGCGCACGGCGCGGGTGGTGCTCCGCCCGTCCGAGGGCAGGGCCCTCGAAGCCGCGCTGACGCCGGGCGCGAACGGCAGCCGGGAGCTGCTGGGCGGCTCCGCCGTGCTGCCGCAGGCAGGGGCGTACGGGCTGGAAATCGCGGTCGTGGACGCGCGCGGCGCGGCCGTTCATTTTTACGGAGCGTTGTCCGTGGCCCAGAACCATGGGCGGGCCCGGGTCGTGGTTCTGGGGGCGGCGATCCCCCACGCGATAGGCGCCCGGTTTCTCGTGAACCAGGCCGCGAAGCAGAAGCTGCGCGGCCCCGGTTTGCCGTTCCGTTCCGAAATGGGAACGCGCGCGAAATAGTTGCGCTCCCCTCCCTTGCCCGCTAGCCCGTTGGCGTCGACAATACGGGTATGAGGAACGCCCGAGCCGCGCGGTGTAGACATTTTGCCCTGCTGTGTGCAGTTTTTGCCCTGCTGGGCATCGCCGCTTCCGCGTCGGCGCGCGCGCAAAATGCGCAATTCGACCTCCAGGGCCCGACGCTCGAAGTCAAGGTGCAGCGCGCGGGCAAGACCCTGCCCATCGGCCAGGTGCCCAACCTGCAGTCCGGCGACCGCTTGTGGCTCCATCCCGTGCTGGGCGAGCACGAGTCCGTCCACTACCTGATGGTGGCCGCGTTTCTGCGCGGATCCACGAACCCGCCCCCGGACGCCTGGTTCAACAAGGTCGAAGCCTGGGACAAAAAAGTGCAGGACGAAGGCGTATACCTCGTCGTCCCTCCCGGTGCCGAGCAGGTCGTGGTGTTGTTTGCGCCCCAAACCGGCGGGGACTTCTCGGCGCTGAAAAGTTCGGTGCGAGGCCGGCCTGGGGCATTCGTGCGCGCGACCCAGGATCTGAACCTGGCCAGCCTGGACCGCGAACGCATCAACACCTACCTGAAAGCCCTGCGCGCGATCGAGGACCCGGATAAGATCAAGCCGGAAACCCAGACGCTCGCCCGGTCGCTCGCGCTCAAACTCAACCAGGACTGCTTCCAGCGCCCCGCCGACCAGCAGGCCGCCTGCCTGCAGCAAAGCCAGAGCGCGCTCATCCTCGACAACGGCAGCATCAACCCGGCGCAGGGGCTCCTGAGCGGCCCCACCAGCGACCTCGCCCTGCAAGCCGGCTCCACCGTCGGCGTGACCTCCGGCCTGTACGACCCCTACATCTCGGCCGCCATCGACATCGGCAAAATCCTGGCCTCGTTTCACACCGCGCAGTACCAGTACATCCCCGCCCTTTCCGACGCGAACGGCCCCGAGATGAATTTATGGCTCAACGCGCCGCCGTCCTTTCACAACCCGAAATCCGTGCTGGTGGTCGCCCTGCCCGCGGTCGAACCGGCGCACCTGCCCGCTCTGCACCCGGTCGACCCCAAGCAGGTCTACTGCATGCAGCAAAGCCCCCTCACGCTGCCCGTGGACGGCGCGCCCGCGATCTTCTCGACGCAGTACGGCCACGACCTGACGCTGCGGCTGTCAGGCAGCGGGGGCAGCGCCGTGGACCTTCCCGTAACGGCCGACCCTGCCCAGGGCGGCTTCGTGGTCCCGGCACCGGTGCTCCGGAACGGCGGTTTAGGCAAGGAGGTCGACGCGCGTGTCGAGGGTTTCTGGGGCTTCGATGCCTACAAGGGACCATCGTTCCAGCTCCGCTCGACCGAGGGCGCGGCCTGGACGGTCGCGGACGAGGACCGCAATGCGCTGGTGGTCGGCCGGGACGACGAGGTCCACCTTCGCTCGGACGCGGCGGCGTGCGTGGAAGGGCTTTTCTACCGCGATGCGGGCGGCAAGGAAGCCAAGGCGGGCTGGAGGCCGGACGGCGCGGACGGCATCGCGGCCACGCTGCCGCTCAAGGATGCCCAGCCGGGCGCGGTCGTGCTCGCAATCAAGCAGTACGGCATCGCGGAGCCCCGGACCCTCACGATCCCTTCCTTCGCGGAGGCAGGCAAGTACGAAGGCTTCACCGTCCATGCCGGGGACCGCGGCGGCGTGCTGACCGGCTCGCGGCTCGACGAGGTGGGCGGCCTCGACGCGGGCGGGACCAGGTTTACGCCCGGCAAGCTGACCCGCAGCGGCAGCACGGACTCGCTCGAAATGGTCCTGGCGCCCGAGGGCGGATCTGCGGCCGGGTCTGCGGCCGGACAAGTCGCCGGACACGTCTTAGACCAGTTTCGCGCGGGCGCGAAAAGCACCGCGCGCATCACGCTCAAGGACGGCAGGGTCGTTGGGGTGCCGGTCGTGGTCGCGGACGCGCGGCCGTCCGTGACGCTGATCAATAAGAACGTGCAGCTCGCGCCCGCCGCGCAGCCCGCGGCGCTCGTGAGCCTGAAGCTGGGCGCGCCGGACGAGCGGCCGCTCGACGGCAAGCTCACCTTCGCGCTCAAGTCGCAGTCGCCCGCGGCTTTCGGGCGCGACGAATCGATCGAGGTCGCGACCGAGGACGGGCTGGCGTCGGTGACCTTCAGTCTCGCTTCCGGCCAGATGGTGCTGCAGGACGCACGGACGGCGATCGGCACGCTCGATCCGGCGAAGAGTTTCGGAGCCTCCGCTTTCGGCAAGCTGCATCTCCGCCCCATCCTCCCGGACGGCTCGGCCGGGGACTGGGTGCCGCTCGCGACCCTGGTCCGCCTGCCCACCTTTGCCGGCTACAGCTGTCCGCCGGAGGCGGCTCAACCCTGCACCCTGACCGGCACCGGTTTGTTTCTGCTCGAGTCGGTCGCGGCCGACCCGCAGTTCGCCAGGCCTGTCGTCGTGCCGGACGGCTTCGCAGCGGGGGTATTGGAGGTGCCTCGCGCAAGCAACGGGCAGCTGTTCGCGAAGCTGCGGGACGATCCGGCGGTGGTGAGTACGGTCTCCATTGAAGCGGGCCCCCGTACAGCCAACCGGCGGCACACCGGCCCGGACGGTGCCCCGGGCAGGCGAACCCCCTTGCAGGACGACCCCGCCGACTCCATTCCCGCGGGCCAGGGCGCGTCCCGTTGAGGGGTTCACCCACCAGCGCAAGCCGCGGATAGGGCAGGCGGCGGCTGTCGAACGC
>CAXUHL010000084.1:7253-11373 GCA_964250745.1 uncultured Acidobacteriaceae bacterium | reverse complement strand
CGCAGGCCCATGTAGCGGGCGATGCCGTGCTCGACGTGAACCACATAATCATTAACGGTGAGGTCGCGGAAGTCGGAAACAAATGCCGAGGTCTTGGACTTCTTGACCGCGGGCCGGGCCTGCACGTCGGCGTCATCGGAAACGTCATTGACGCCGATGACGACCAGGTTCGCATCCGTCAGCGCGACGCCGTTTGCCAGCGCCGCCCGCACCAGTACGGGGGCCGAGCGCTCGCCGGGCCGTTGCGTGCGCTCGTTCGCGCCCATTTCAGTGGTGGCCTGTTCCGTCCGCCAGCCGATCCGGTAGGCGATCTCGTACTCGCGCAGGAGGTCGGCCATGCGCTCCAGTTCACCCTGGTTCGCGGAGGCGATCACGACCCGCTGCTTGCTTTCTATCAGGGTGCGAATCTGCTCCGTCAGCGCGACCGCGTTGCCGTGAAAGCGCGTGGTCGGCCGCGTTTCGAACGGGATTTCGCCCAGCGCCGTGTCGTCTTCCAAAACGTCAACGATGCCGAGCTGGTCCAGGTCGAGGCCGGGCTGATTCGAGATGAGCGCCAGCATCAACTCCGGCTGCCGGTACAGATCCTCGGGCTTCATCAGCGAGCCGATGCCGGACCGCTCGTGCCGCTGCTCGAGCTTGTTCCACCACCGTTCCAGATGATTTCGGAGCATGCCCGGCTCTTCGACGAAGACGGCCGCGCGCTTCCACATGGCGAGCAGCGAAGAGTCCGCGCCGGCGACGCCCGCGAAGAACTCCCATCCGGGAAAGACCGTGACCCCGGCGACGGCCGAGCGATCCACGGCATCCGCGTCGTCCAGTCCGGAGCCCGAGAGCCGCGCGTGGACCGCCGCCAGCAGCCGCTCCGACACCGGCGTTTCGGTCAGCGGCAGCAGCACCGCGACATCGAGCGGCTGCAGCGAGCGCTGCGTTTCCGGATCGAACCGCCGCAGCGACTCCACCTCGTCTCCGAAGAACTCGATGCGCACGGGCCGCTCGGCTTCCGGCGAGTACACATCCAGAATGCCCCCGCGCCGGGTGAACTGCCCCGGCATCTCGACCAGGTCCACAGCGTCGTAACTCACGCTCGCCAAGTGGGTCGTCAACTCGGCGAGGTCCACTTCCTGCCCGCGCCGGACTGTCCGGGCCAGGTCCGCGTAGTACTCCGATCGAAACAGCTTCTGCGCCGCCGCTTCGACCGGCGCGATCACGATCGAGGCCGCGTCCGTTGCGATCTTCCACAGCGCCGCCGCGCGCGTCTCCTGCACCTCCGCGTGGGGCGACAGATGCTCGAATGGCAAGACGTCGGGCGCGGGCAGCTTGACCACGCGGTCCGGCGCGACCGCGCCGGTCAGCTCGCACGCCGCGCGCACCGCCGTGTACAACGCGTCCGCGGCCTTGTTGTCGGCGACCAGCACGATCGCCGGCTGCTTCGCCGCGCGCGCGAACAATGGCAGGTACAAGGCCCGCGCCGTCGCCGTGAGCCCGGAAACGCGCCTGCGCCCCCGCCCCAGCGAAAGGTGCCGGGCCGCCTGCTCGAAGGCTTGCGACCGCTCCAGTTCCGCCATCAGCTCGCGGACAAAAGGGAGAATCATTCTTCCCCGAGTCTAGCAGCGGGCTACAACAACGCGAGCTACCGTCGCTATCCGCATCAGGGGCCGCAGCCTCAATGTGCTTCTCTCCGAAGATCGATAACGCACCAAAGTGCGCCGGATTGCAACTACATCGCAGATTGTGCCTGAATCAACGCGATATCAACTATGATTGTGACTGTAGCCAGGGAGGTGAGCAGGATGTCGAAAGAACTTCAACGTTTACTCGATGCTGCCGCTAAGGCGCGATTGAGCGAAGAGGACAAGGAAGAACAACGCCGTAGTTTTGCCTATGGAAACGCGTATATTGAGAATGCTCGCATAACCCGCCGAATGATCGATGCCCAAGCTGAGAAGCTCTCTACCCGCAGCTAAAAATGAGTTCTGGAAGCGGTACTGGAGACATTCACGATCACTCCGAACCTGCTTCGACCGTGCAGGTTTCAGAATCAGTAGAAGCCCTGGAAACCCGCAATGCCCTTCGGCAGTTTGATGAGGTTGTCCGGGCAATCGAGTACTACACGCAGCCTGAATACAAGTTCAGGCTGCGCCCTTCCCTCATACTTCAACTACACCGCCCCATCTTGGAGGGCTTGAGTTTCTACGTAGGTGTCTGGCGGCCTGGCCGAATCGAAATCAGCGGCAGCGACCATGTACCGCCCGCGGCTTTTCAGGTTCCCGATCTGGTCGATGAGCTTTGCGCTTACGTGAATGAAAATCAAGGCAAATCTCCCCTGCACCTCACTGCCTATACTCTCTGGCGCCTGAACTGGATTCACCCGTTCGTGGATGGGAATGGACGGACATCACGTGCCCTCGCCTACCTGGTTCTCTGCATCAGCCTCGGCTATCGACTTCCCGGAACGCTGACGATTCCCGCACTGATCGCACAGAACAAACAGCCCTACTATGACGCGCTTGAACACGCGGATAGAACGACAGATGCCGGAGCGGTCGACCTCGGCAGCCTGGAAGGGTTGCTCTCCGGCCATCTCGCCACGCAGTTGCTTTCCATATACAAAGCTGCAGGTGAGCTTCAAAACAGTTAGGCAAACGTTTCCGAAGGAGGTAACCTTCACTATGGCCGCAACTGCGACCCTGCCCCCCGCGCTCCTCTCCAAATACGAACCCGTCATCGGCCTCGAAGTCCACGTCCAGCTCCTCACCCGGACCAAGGCCTTCTGCGGCTGCGCGAATCTATTCGGCGCGCCGCCGAACACGCTGGTCTGCCCCGTGTGCCTGGGGCTGCCCGGCGCGCTGCCCGTGCTCAACGCCCGCGCGGTCGAGTTCGCGACCCTGGCCGCCATGGCGATCAACGCCGAAATCCGCGAAACCAGCGTTTTCGCGCGCAAGAACTACTTCTACCCCGACCTGCCCAAGGGCTACCAGATCTCGCAGTTCGACAAGCCCCTGGCCGAGCACGGCTGGCTCGACATAGAGACCGGGGAAAGCGGCAAGCGCATCGGCATCACCCGCCTGCACATGGAGGAGGACGCCGGCAAGAGCATTCATGACGGCCTCGCCGACTCCGCCCGCTACACCTCGGTCGACCTGAACCGGTGCGGCACGCCCCTGATCGAGATCGTGTCGGAGCCGGACCTGCGCTCGCCCGACGAAGCCTACGACTACCTGACGCGCCTCAAGGAAATCCTGCTCTACACCGGCGTGTCCGATTGCAACATGGAGGAGGGCTCGCTGCGCTGCGACGCCAACGTGAGCGTGCGCCCGCGCGGGCAGCGTGAGTTCGGAACCAAAGCCGAGGTCAAGAACGTCAACTCCTTCCGGTTCATCCGGGCCGCCATCGCCTACGAGATCGAGCGCCAGGTCGAGCTGATCGAAGCGGGCGAGCGGGTCACGCAGGAGTCGCGCCTGTGGAACGCCGCCGAGGGCCGGACGTACTCCATGCGTTCCAAGGAGCAGGCCCACGACTACCGCTACTTCCCCGAACCGGACCTGCCCGCTCTGGTGGTTTCCCCGGGCCGCCAGGCCGAGATCCGCGCGGGCCTGCCCGAGCTGCCCGAAGCCCGCCGCGCCCGCCTCATCGCCGAGTACGGCATCTCCGCCCAGGACTCCTGCACCTTTACCGCGACCCGTGCGTTCGCCGACTCCTTCGAGCAGGCCGCGCGCGCCGCCAAGAATCCGCGCCGGGTCGCCGCTCTGGTCGGCTCCGAGCTGACCTCGCGGCTCAAGGCCCGCAACCTCGAGCTCGACCGGTCGCCCATCACCATGGCCGGTATCGCCTTTGCCGCCGACCTGGCCGAGGACGGCAAGCTGTCGAGCAAGCAGATGAAGCAGCTGTTCGACTCCGCGTTCGAGGCCGGCGAGGACTTTCCAGCCGTGTACGAGCGCGAAAAGCCCGAGCAGATCAGCGACTCCGGCGCGATCGAGCGCCTGATCGACGAAGCCATCGCCGCCAACCCCAAGCAGGTGGAGCAGTACCGGGCGGGCAAAAAGACCGTCGCCGCCTTCTTTGTCGGGCAGGTGATGCGCGCGAGCAAGGGCCAGGCCAACCCGGCGCTGCTCAACGAGCT
>CAXUHL010000084.1:732-7153 GCA_964250745.1 uncultured Acidobacteriaceae bacterium | reverse complement strand
GAGAACGGCATGGGCTCGGTCAGCAACTCCGACCTTTCCGGCACCCCGGTCGAGGTCGGCATCATCGGCCGCGAGGGCATCGTCGGCGTCCACATGCTGCTCGGTCAGCGGCAGTCGCAAAACTCGACGCAGATGCAGGTCGGCGGCGACGGCTACCGCATCGCGGCGGACGTGCTCAACCAGCAGTTCCTCCTCGACGAACCCGCCTTCGCCCGGTGTATCCATACCTTCCTCTATGCCCAGCTGGAGCAGACCACGCAGCTGGTGCTCTGCAACCGGCTGCACGAGCTCGAAGCACGGCTGGCTCGCTGGTTGTTGATGACGTCCGACATCACCGGCGCGCGCACGCTCAACCTCACCCAGGAGTTCCTGGCGGAGATGCTGGGCGTCGGACGTCCGTCGGTCACGATTTCCGCCGGAATCCTGCAGCGGTCCGGGGCAATCTCCTACAGCCGCGGGCTGGTCGAGCTCGTCGATCCTGCCCTTCTCGAGAGTGCCTCCTGTGAGTGCTATCGGGTGATCCGCGACTCCTACCGGCGTTCCTACCCGGAAGGTATCTCCGTCGAGCGTTAAGGATCGAACATTCGTAACATCGAAGTTTCGCCACCCTTGAAACAAGGGGAGTAGCCCCCTCTCCAGCGAGACAGGCAAGGCCATTGCCCGGCCGCCCCGACTTCGCGGCTCCCCCGGAGGTGGGACATGACACGCATCCTTGCGATCGGAATGGACACGGATTTGCTCCTGACTCGCGCCCTCGTGCTCCGGAGGACCGGTGCCGAGGTGGACGCCTGCCTGCTCGGCCCCGCGCTCGAGAGGCTCGAGACCGACTTTTACGACATCGTCGTGCTGTGCCACACGCTGCCGGAGGAATCCTCGATCCGCATCTGCCGGATCATGGAGCTATTTTGGCCCGAGTCGCGCGTGATCCTGATCGGAAGATCCGACTTCAGCCCCTGCTTGCTTTCCCCTCGCTCACCCGGCGTCACCGCCGTCCCGCGTCCCAATCCCGCAAAGCTGCTGGACCTGTCATTGAATCTGCTCCAGGGGGCTGCCCCGCAACCGCGCGCGTTGTCGGCGGTCATTCCTTACACCGCGGTTTAGCCGCAGCCCAGCCGCGTCGGAGCCTGCCGACGAAAGGGTCATCCTGAGCGAAGCGAAGGAACTGCTTCGGTTCCTGGGCGCGCGGAAAGCAGGTCCTTCGTCGCTTCGCTCCTCAGGATGACCCGCTCCCGAAAGGATTAGCCGCCCAGCGCCAGTTTGCGGTGGAACACCCCCAGCATCATGCCCTTGAGCGGCAGCTCCAGCTCCGGGTCGTACCGGTAGCCCTCGTCGCGCAGGAACGCATGAGCCCCGTTCACCTCGAACCACTGGTAGTTCGCCCCTACTTCGTCCAAGCGGGCCAGGATCCTGCGCCTGCCTTCGAGCGGAACGTGCGGATCCTGCCTGCCCCACACGTGCAGCAGCTCGCCCCGGATCTCCCCGGCGCGCGCGAGCGAATCGTCCCGTTTTCCCTTGCCGAGCGAGCCCGTGTGAATATCGGTCGCGTAAAAGCACACCGCCGCCAGCACCTCCGGGTTCATGGCCGCGCGAAACGCCAGGTGCCCGCCCAGGCAGATGCCCACCGCGCCCAGCCTGCCGTTGCACTCGGGCATCGCGGCCATGTGCCGCAGCAGCGAGCGCGCGTCGTCGTCGTAGGCCGCCAACTCCTTCTCGTACTTGTCGAAGTTGCCTCGGTCCGAACCTACCTGGTCGTAAGCGAGCACCGTGCCGGCGGCTTCGAGCTCGTGGTACACCTCCGGCACCGCGACCAGGTAGCCATGCCCGGCCAGGAAGCTCGCGAACCGCCGAATCGGCCCGGTCATCTGGAAGATCTCCGAGTACAGCACGATCCCCGGCCGGCGTCCTTCCGCCACGGGACGAAAGAAGTACGTCCGCATCGGCCCGTTTGCCGTGGGGACGTCTTGGGCGAAGTCTTCGAGAATCATGCCTGCTCCCCCGCGCGCATGGCAGTTTTCCTGATGCCGCGTAGCGCCGAGTGTACCTCTGTTGCGGCAAGCCGGTGGCTTTTCCCGCCGGAAAAGCCATGTTCACAGCGGCTTGGCCCGCCGTACCTTCAGGAAACCTGCTGCAGCGCGCGTCGTCCGATGTCGCGCCGGTACTGCATGCCGTCGAACCGGACGCGCTCCATGCCCGCGTAGGCCCGCGCGAGCGCCTCCTCCAGCGATGGGGCCGCGGCGCATACGCTCAGCACGCGCCCGCCGGCGGTCCGGTACTCCCCATCGCGCAGCGCGGTTCCGGCATGGAATACCTCAATCCCCTCCGGCAAGGCGTCCAGGCCCTGAATCGAGTCGCCCGCGCGCGGCTTGCCCGGGTAGCCGGCGGCCGCCGCCACCACGCAGGCCGAGGCCCCCGGCCGCCAGCGCATCTCCGTCTCGCTCAGGCGGCCATCCACGCACGCCTCCAGTGCCTCGAACAGGTCGGAGTCCAGGCGCATCAGCAGAGCCTGCGTTTCCGGGTCGCCGAACCGCGTATTGTATTCGAGCACCACCGGCCCGCGCGCCGTCATCATCAGGCCTACAAACAGGACGCCCACGAACGGGACGGCTTCGGCCGCCATTCCGTCGATCGTCGGCTGCGCGATGTGCTTCACGATCCACTCCAGCATGCCCGGCGCGAGCATGGTGTCGGTCGAATACACGCCCATGCCGCCCGTATTCGGGCCCGTGTCGCCCTCGCCGATGCGCTTGTGGTCCTCGGCCGGAGGCATCGCGGCCGCGTGCCTGCCGTCGCTCAGCACCAACAGCGAAAGCTCCTCGCCTTCGAGGAACTCTTCAAGAACCACGCTTGCCGCACGCGCGCCCAGCAGCGCCCCGCTGAACAGCCCGTCGATTGCCTCGCGGGCCTCCACGTGCGTCGGGCAGATCAGCACGCCCTTGCCCGCATGGAGCCCGTCCGCCTTGACCACGACCTTCGACCCGGAAAAGAGTTCCAATGCATTGCGGGCTTCCGATAAAGACGCGCACACCGCGTACTCCGCCGTCGGAATCGCGTGCCGCTGCATGAACCGCTTCGCGAAAGCCTTGCTCCACTCGAGCTCCGCCGCCGCGCGGGTCGGCCCGAACACCCGCAAACCGCGAGCCTGGAGCGCGTCCACCAACCCCAGCTCCAGCGGCACCTCCGGCCCGACGACGGTGAGCGCGGCACCCTCCTCGACCGCGACCCGCACCATGGCGTCGAGGTCGCCCGCGTCGACCGGCACGCAGCGTGCGATTTTCGCGATGCCCCCGTTGCCGGGCGCGCACACGACCTCCCGCACGCGCGGGGAGCGCCCGAGCGCCCAGCACAGGGCGTGCTCGCGCCCGCCGCCGCCGATGACTAAAACTTTCTCATCCATTCCACTCCAAACTACCGCATCGCCGGCGGCGGGCGCGGCGGATTTGCACGGTCTGCCCGGCGGGCCGGATCGGGAATCGTATTCTGGAGCTTCGGGGTCGGCGTGCGAAAGCGCTCCATCCCGCCCGCAGAGGAGCCGGCCCAGACTCGTGATTCAGCACGACCCGTCCGTCCAGACGATCGCGTCCCCTCCCTCGCTCCCGGCGCGGCCTTTGTGCGGGGGGCCTTCCCGCAAACGGGAAGCGCGCGCCCTGGCTGGGGGGCTTCTGCTCGGGCTTGCGCTTGCCCAGAGACTGCACGCGCCGGCGCTGCCCTGGCCGGAGCTGGCCGCGGCGGCCGGGCTCGGCGCGTGCCTGTGGTGGGTAGCCCAGCGGCAGACCAGCCACGCCGGCGCCC
Organism: uncultured Acidobacteriaceae bacterium; assembly: GCA_964250745.1. Lineage (GTDB taxonomy): Bacteria > Acidobacteriota > Terriglobia > Terriglobales > Acidobacteriaceae > EB88. The sequence continues at coordinate 3,364 of CAXUHL010000084.1, read as the reverse complement.
TGCTCGCGCTCGGCTTCTACGCGGCGCTCCGGCCCGCTGATCCGGCACCCGCGCTCGGCTTGTTCGCCATGGTTTTTACCGCGACGGGGGTCGCCCACGCCCTCCAGGGCCCGCGCCGCAAATGGCCTCCGCGCATCGGGCTCATGGCGGGCGCGACCCTGTTCACCGCATTCGTGAGCCCGCCTGCCTGCGCCGCGGCGCTGGTGCTGGCGCTGCCCTGCGCGGTTTGGCTCGCGGAGCGGCGGCGCGGGGTGCTCCTGCTCTGCTTCGGGCTCTGGGCCGCTCTCGGCGGCGGTGTGGTTCTGCTTTGCTTATCCTTCCGGACCGCTGTTGGTGGCATCGTTGCGTCTGCGATCCTGCCGGGCGCGCATTTCGGCGTTGTCGCACCGCACTTTCGGCTTACCATGGCGCTGCCGCTCGTCGCCGCGTTGATTGCCGCTCTGGCTTTCTACTGCGTGAGGCCCCGGTCCCGGTTCTACGGCAACACCGTGCCGCTCCTGCTGACGCCGGCGCTGGTGCCGCTTGGGGTCACGGTGGCCCTCCCGTTCGCGCTGCTGTTTCTGGCCGGTATCGCCGCGGATGCATTCGCGGGCGCGCGCGGGCAGCTGTGGCGGGCGGCGCTTTGGGCGTGCGCGGGCCTTCAGCTCGCGCTGTCGTTCCTGCCCTGACGCGCTCCCGGCGTGCGGCTTGGAACCGCCGCTCCCGCGCGCTCATCTAAGCTGTCAGGAATCAAGGAGCGCTCCCCATGCCCGACTTCCAGAATCACTCCGTGCACATTGAAGGAATGCACTGCGATGCTTGCGTGCGTCGCGTTACAGCGGCTCTGGCCGGGGTTCCCGGGGTGCGCGTGCACCATGTGGAGATCGGCCGCGCCGAGGTTCTGGCGGAGCCTTCCACACACCCTGCCGTCCAGGCCGCGATCGAGCAAGCCGGTTTCTCCGTGCTCCGGATGCATGCCACAAGCTAGCGCCGAGGCCGCCTCGCCCGCGGCCCGCGCGACCTTTGCCGTGCGCGGGATGAGCTGTGCCGCTTGCCGGTCGTTCATCGAAAAGCGGCTCGCGGCGCAGCCGGGCGTGCTCGACGCGCGGGTAGATCTCCTCCTGCGCGAGGCCTCTGTCGCCTTCGATCCCCTGCGGACCGAGGTCGGCGCGCTCCTGTCCGCGGTTCGCGACGCGGGCTATGAGGCCGAGCTGCCCGATCCCTTCGTCGAAGCCGCGGAGGCCGAAGCCCGGGAAGCCGAGCACACAGCCGCGAGCTACCGCACCCTGCGCCGCCACGCGGCCGGCACGCTGATCGCGGGTGCGTTGGCGATGCTGGCTTCGATGCCGCTCATGGTTGGTGGCCCGGTCCGGGCTGTTGCCCCTACGGCCCTGCGCTGGTTCCTCCTCGTCCTCACGGCCGGGGCGCTCGCGACGGCCGGACGGCGCTTTTTCCGCAAAGCCTGGGCGGGCCTCCGCCATCGCACGGCCGACATGAGCACACTGGTCGCCCTCGGCACCGGCACGGCTTTTCTGTACTCGGCCGCTGTCACCGCGATGCCTTCGTTATTCGCCTCCCGGGGCATCCCGCTCGATGTTTACTACGACGCAGCCCTTCTTATCCTCGGGTTCGTTCTGCTCGGCAACCTGCTCGAGGCCCGCGCCAGGGCGCAGGCGGTCTCCGCCCTGCGCGGGCTGCTGGCGCTCGCGCCGCCCACCGCCGAGCGGTTCAACCCCGATGGCTCACTCACGGAGGTCCCTCGCGCCGCACTTTCGCCCGGCGACCGCGTCCTGCTCCGCCCCGGCGCGCGCGTCCCTTCCGACGGGGTCGTGCTTGCCGGAAACTCCGCCGTCGACGAGTCCATGCTGACCGGTGAGCCCCTTCCCCGCGAAAAGTCCGCCGCCGACCCAGGCTCCGGCGGCACGCTCAACACCACCGGGCGATTGGAGATCCGCATCACAGCGCGGCCAGGCGAAGGAGCCCTGGCGCGCATCGCCGCGCTGCTGCGGGAGGCACAAGGCTCGCGCGCGCCCATGCAGCGGCTCGCCGACCGGGTCAGCGCCGTGTTCGTACCCGTGATCGTGCTGCTGGCGGCCACGACTTTCGCCGCCTGGCTTGCCTTCGGAGGGCTCGCCGCCCTGCCGCGCGCGTGCGCCGCCTCCATCGCGGTCCTTGTCATCGCCTGCCCGTGTGCCATGGGCCTGGCGGTGCCTGCCGCCCTGGTCGTCGCGACAGGCCGGGCGGCGTCCAAGGGGCTCCTGTTCCGCTCGGCGGAAGCGCTGGAACGGCTCCGGTCGATCGATACCGTCGTGCTCGACAAAACCGGCACCATCACCGAGGGCCGCCCGACTATCACCCACTTCGCCGCCGCGCCGGGCTTCGCGGAAGCACACGTCCTCCAGGCCGCCGCTGCGGTCGAGCGCGCGAGCGAGCACCCCCTCGCCGCCGCCGTCCTCGCCTTTGCCCACCAGCGCCTGAGCCGGTCCATGCCCCACTCTCCCACCGAGGCCGGCCCGCCGCAAGATCGAATCGCCGCCGCAAGTGAAAACGGCTTCGCCGCGATTCCCAAAATGGAACGGATTCCCGCAATGGGTAACCTGCCGCCATGCTCCGAAATCGAGCCGCCGCCTGATTTTGGCATGCAGAGTTTTCG
>CAXUHL010000084.1:0-722 GCA_964250745.1 uncultured Acidobacteriaceae bacterium | reverse complement strand
CCGCGAAACCAGCGCGATCCCCCCGGCCCTCGACCCGCCCTCCGGCGCGACCCCTCTCTGGGTCGCCATCGACGGCGTTTGCGCGGGTATGCTGGCCGCCGCCGATCCAGCCCGCCCATCCAGCCGCGAAGCCGTCGCCGCGCTCCAGGCACACCATCTTCAGGTGCACCTGCTCACCGGCGATGCCGAGTTGCCCGCTCAGTCGGTCGCCCGCGCGGTCGGCATCTCTTCGGGGCGCGTCCTCGCCGGCGTCCTGCCGGAGGGCAAGCTCGCGGCCCTTCGCCCCCTGCAAGCCGAGGGCCATCGCGTCCTGTTCGCCGGGGACGGCATCAACGACACCCCTGCCCTGGCCGCCGCCGACGCGGGCGTCGCGATCGGCACGGGGACGGATATCGCCGTCCACGCCGCACCCATAACGCTGCTCCGGGCCGACCTTTGCGGCATTCCGGACGCGCTCGCCCTTGCCCGCTTCGCCGGCCGCGTCATGTGTCAGAACCTCGCCTGGGCGCTCGGCTACAACCTGCTCGCCGTGCCCCTGGCCGCGGGCGCGCTCTATCCGCACTTCCACTTGCTGCTCAGCCCCATCGCCGCCTCAGCCGCCATGGCCGCCAGCTCCGTGTCCGTGGTGCTCAACAGCCTGCGCCTCAAGCGCGCGTAGTCGAGGGGCGCGCCCCGGTCTCCGGTCGGGGCTGCAGGCCAAGCCTGCGCCTCAAGCGCGCATA
>CAXUHL010000083.1:0-11393 GCA_964250745.1 uncultured Acidobacteriaceae bacterium | reverse complement strand
GTGTCGACCGTGACGAGCACGCCGCAGGAGTCGGGGCAGTCGAGCGAGCAAACGGAGCGGCGGGTGTGGGTGCTCACAGGTTTTAGTTTAAGCATCGTACTCGGCCAGGAGAAGCAAGCGATGAAGCCGTCGGATCCGAAGAAGTACGACAAGCCGGAGCTCAGGGACAAGATCAGGGAAAAGGTGATCCGCGAAGATAAGGGCGGCAAGGCGGGCCAGTGGAGCGCGCGCAAGGCGCAGCTGGTGGCCACCGAGTACGAGCATGCCGGTGGGGGCTTCAAGGGCGGCAAGGACAAGGGTGCCGAAAGCCTGACAAAGTGGGGCGGGGAGGACTGGCACACCTCCGACGGCAAGAAGGCCGAGCGCGAAGGCGGCACCACGCGCTACCTGCCGGACGAGGCCTGGCAGAAGCTGAGCCCGGAGGAGAAGCGCAAGACGAACCGGAAGAAGCAGGAAGGCTCGCGGGCTGGCAAGCAGTTTGTGCCGAACACCGAAGAGGCGAAGGAAGCCGGGGCGAAAGCGCGCGGGGCGGGGAAGAAAGCGCCGGCAAAGAAGGCGGCTGCCAAGAAGGCACCGGCGAAGAAGGCGGCTGGAAAGGAAGCACCCGCGAAGAAAGCGCCTGTGAAGAAGTCGGCTGGAAAGAAAGCACCCGCGAAGACGGCGGCTGCGGCGAAAAAGAAGCCCGCGAAAAAGGCTTCAGCAAAGAAAGCGGCGAAGGAGACCTCAGGCGCAAGGGGCAAATAATTCCTGCCGGCCCTACCGGCTTGGTGGATCAGGCTGACCGGAGCTGAGCTGCAGGCATTTCGAGAGCTCGGCAACTTGACGCTCGGAGTCGGCCGGCCTGATCTTCAACGTGAGTTCCCGCAAGGGCGAATCGAGTTCTTTCAAGATACGAAGCTCCTGATCCTTCCTTTCTCTCTGAAGGCGGGTTTCCTGCTCCTTGAGATCTTTTCGCACGTCGCCGATGTCACCGCGGACCATCTTGAGTTCATCGCGAATCAGGTTTTGCCCGTCGTGCAGGGGTCGAGCGTCGCTTTGATCCCTTGCAATTCCGGAGCGAGGACGTCCTGGGCGAGTTTGCGAAGCTTGCCGATCGATTCCGTCGCGTCAGCCATGGATGCCATCTTGCTCCTCACCCTACAACCCAAGCCCGGGGAATCCAAGCTCGATAAACCGCGCCTCACAACGGCCCGAGCAGCGCCTCGCGGAGCAGCTCGCGCAGCTCTTCAGGAGCTACGCGGACGTGGGTGCCAGGGTCGCGCTTGCGTGGCTTCGGCGGCTTTTTCGCCCGTGCATCGACCCCAACGGCTGCGACCATGACCGGACCCTGCCTGCACAAGCCGAGACAGCCGACGGGACGCAGGGTAAGTTCGTCCGGCCCGATCCCTTCGGCCGCCAGAGCCGTGCGCCCGTCTTTCAGCAAATCGAGCGCCCCTCGCCCGGCGCAGCTCGCGCCCTTGCCGTGCCGGTTGCGGACGCACACGTACAGGGTGCGCGGGGTCGACTCCTGCATCATGCCTTCAGGGCGCCCTCGAGCCATTGCTCGAAGGTCGTTTCGCCCCGCGTGTGCTCGATGCCGTCGCCGCCCTCGAAGGCGAGGGTGCCGGCATCCATGCCGCTTTCCATTTCCAGAAAGTCGGCGGCCGCCTGCGGGCTCATCCCGAACTGCTCAAACATCGGCGCGCGCTGCCCGGCGGGGATGGTCTGCGCCTCGACGGGGCGGCCCATGGCCTTGGACAGTATCGCGGCGGACTCGTGCATCGAATAGGCGCGCGGGCCCTCGAACTCGAGAATCCGGTTTCCTCCCCACGGCTCGGTCAGGATGCGCGCGGCGAGCTTGCCTATGTCCTCGGTCGCGACCATCTCCATGGGTCTGTCGAGCTGTTCGAGCGGCGTGGGCCATGTGCCGGTTTCGCGGATGTGCCCGAGCATCGGCTTGAGGTTGTCCATGAAGGATGCGGCGCGGATCGAGGCGACCGGCATGCCGATGGGGAAGATAGCTTCTTCGAGGTCGTGCGCCTTCAGGATCAGGCCGGTGCCCTCCGCGAGGTGTGCGCCGATCGAGGACAGCAGAACGACCCGGGGCACGTGCGAGGCCTGCAAGGCGTGGACCGCGGCGGCGACGATCATCTTGTTTTCAGAGCGCGGGTCGGGCGCGTCGAGCAGCGGCGGAATCATCAGGAAGACGCCTTCCACGCCTTCAAACGCGATCTCCAGGTGCGCCGCGTCTTCGACGGAGGTTTGGTACAGCTCCGCGCCGAGCTCCCGCAGCTTCGCGCCCTTCGCTTCATCGCGCAGGATGGCGCGGACCTCGCGCCCATCTGCGAGCAGCGCGCGCGCCACCGCTCCGCCTACCTGCCCCGTGCTGCCCACCACTGCATACATGTCCCGTCTCCCTGTCCAAGCGCTTAGATGCGGCTCAAAAGCCGGGGGTGCCGCCCGGCGAAAGACGGTGTGCGGCGCATCCCAGAAAGGCAGGAGACTGCACATGAGTTTGAAGGAGATGCTGGGTTTGGGCGAGGACAGGAAAGTCCGGTACGCGATCGTGGCGCTGGGCGACATCTCGCAGGAAGCGCTGATGCCGGGGGTCGCGCACACGGGCAACTCCGTGATGACGGCGCTGGTGACGAGCGACGCCGAAAAAGCGTCCGCGCTGGCGGAGAAGTACGAGATCGCGAACACGTACAGCTACGAGCAGTTTCCGCAGATGCTGGCTTCGGGCGAGGTGGATGCGATCTATCTGGCGACGCCGAACTGGCGGCACGCGGAGTTCGCGGTGCCGGCACTGGAAGCGGGCATCCACGTGCTGGTGGAGAAGCCGATGGAGGTCTCGTCGGAGCAGTGCGAGAAAATCCTGGCCGCGCAAAAGGTCAAGGGTGCGAAGCTGATGGTGGCCTACCGCCTGCACTTCGAGCCTGCCACGGTGGCGGCGATCGAGCGGGTGCGCTCGGGCGAGCTGGGCACGGTTCACCTGTACACCTCGACGTTCTCGCAGATGGTCGACCCGGCGCTGCACCGGGCGCAGTCCGGGCTGGACGCGGGCCCGGTGCTCGACATGGGGCCGTACCCCATCAACAGCGTGCGCAACCTGTTCGAGGACGAGCCGACCGAGGCGTTCGCGGTGGGGACGCGCCATCCGGAGTCGGGCTTCGGGCCGGACTTCGACGACACGGTGAGCGTGACGCTCCGCTTCCCGAGGAACCGCCTGGCGCAGTTCACCATTTCGTACTACGGCAACAAGATGGACCAGTACATGGTGGTGGGGACGGAGGGGTCGCTGGAGCTGAACCCAGGCTTTATGTACGGCAAGCCGCTGGAGCACTTCGAGGTACTGGGACAGAAGGACAAGCACGAGAGCTTCAAGAACACGGACCACTTCGGCGGCGAGCTGAAGTATTTTTCGGCCTGCATCCTCGAAAACCGCGACCCGGAGCCGGACGGGATGGAGGGTTTGGCGGACGTGCGGGTGATCGAGGCGATCCATCGCAGCCTGAAGAGCGGGCAGTTCGAGCGGGTGGAGCCGACGGAGATCCGCCGGAGGATTTCCGCCGACCAGGTAGTGGAGCTGCGGGCGCAGAGCGCGCCGGATCTGGTGAACACTAAATCGCCGGCGGCGGGGCAGGAGAAGACGCCGAAGAATTGAGCGCCTCCACGCCCCGACGAGTGCTTCGCGAGGCCCGCTTCGGCGAGTCTCGCGTCCAAGCCGAATACGCTAAACTCACGCCATGTCGGCTGCCGCGCACATTCCACTCCATGAATACCTGGCGACCGTATACGAACCGGACGCGGAGTACATCGACGGGCATATCGAGGAACGAAACACGGGCGAATGGCTGCACAATGTCGTCCAGCGGGCGATCCTGTTTCACTTCTTCACGCGGGAGCGGGCGTGGGGTATCTGGGCGATCCAGGAACAGCGGACCCAGGTGGCCCCGACCAAAGTCCGTCTGCCCGATGTTTCCGTCTTTCCCCGCTCACTCATGCCGGAGGACGTCTGGACTCGTCCGCAGCTTACCGCGATCGAGGTTTTGTCTCCGGAGGACCGGCAGGCGCGCATGGACGAGCGAATCGACAACTACCGGGTGTTCGGGGTGCCGCACATCTGGATCGTCGACCCCGTGGCCCGCGCGGGTTGGGATGTGAGCGAGGGAACTTGGACGCCCTGCGAGCGCTTCGAGGCCCCGGGGACGGAGATGTACCTCGACGTCCCGGAGCTCTTCGCGCAAATGGACCGTGATCTGAGCTGAAGACTCTCTACCGCCAGGCAGCCCGTGTACCATGGCGCGATGAAGCGGCTGCTCTCTGTCGACTTGCTGCGCGGGCTCACCATCGCGTTCATGATCCTGGTCAACGACCCGGGGGATGGGCGTGTGGCCTATCCGCCGCTCGACCACGCGGACTGGAACGGGTTCACGCCCACCGACCTTGTCTTCCCGACGTTTCTGTTCCTGGTCGGCGTGTCGATGATGCTGAGCTACGCGCGGCGCGCGGCGGGTTCGGGCGCGAACCGTGCCGCTTACCTGAAACATGCCCTGTGGCGGGCCTTGCTGCTGGTCGCGCTGGGCATCGTGGTCAACGGGTTCCCGTTCTTCCCCATCCACACGCTGCGGTTTTACGGCGTGTTGCAGCGCATCGCGGTGTGCTTCGCCGTGGGCAGCGTCCTGCTGGTGGCGACCCCGAAAGAGCGACGCGTGGCGGTCTTCGCCGGGGTGCTCGCCGCGTGCCTCGTGGGCTACTGGGTGCTGGTCGCGTTGGTGCCGGTGCCGGGCGCGGGCCTGCCGGGGCGCGACGTACCGTTGCTGGACCGCGATGCGAACCTGGTCGCCTGGCTGGACCGGCTGCTGATGCCGGGGCACCTGTACGAGGGCACGCGCGACCCCGAAGGGCTGCTGAGCGACCTGCCCGCGGTGGGGACGCTGGTGATCGGGATGCTGACCGGGCTCTGGCTCCAAGCCGCCCATTCGGTCCGGCGGAAAGCCGCGGGCCTTGCCGGGGCTGGGGCGGCCGCGCTGCTCGCGGGCGGGCTGTGGAGCCTTCTGCTGCCCATCAACAAGAAGATGTGGACCAGCTCGTACGTGCTGTGGGCGGCCGGGTGGTCCCTGCTGCTGCTGGCGTTCTTCTACTGGCTGTGCGAGGTGCGCGAGGTGCGCGGGCGGGGATGGGCGCCGCTGCTGGTATTCGGGCGCAACGCGATCGCGAGCTACGTGTTCTCGGAGCTGTTCGCCGGGCTTACGTACGCGGTCACGGTACACCGGCAGGGTATCGGGCGTGCCGTGTACCGAAGCGTCTTCGCCGGGGTGGGCACGCCGGCGTTCGCGTCACTGCTGTACGCGCTCGCGTATGTGGGGGTGTGCTGGCTCGCGATGCTGCCCCTGTACCGACGCGGCGTGTTTTTGAAGCTGTAAATCCAGCGCCGCAGCCGGGTGCTAGGCTCGGGATGTGGACACAGAGATCAGCGCGGATTTGCAAGCCCGGTCCGGGTTCGGGGCAGCCGGGGGGGAATCGATCGTCCGCGGCTCGCGTTTCGTGAGCGCCTGCTTCCGCCGTTCCGTGGACCGCACCCCGGTGTGGTTCCTTCGGCAGGCGGGGCGGTACATGGCGGAGTACCAGGCGGTGCGCAAGCATCACTCGCTGCTCGAGATCTGCAAGCAGCCCGCGCTCGCGGCGGAGGTCACGATCACGGCGGCCGAAAAGCTCGGGGTGGACGCGGCGATCATCTTCGCGGACCTCCTGCTGCCGTTCGAGTGCATGGGGCTGCCGTTCGAGTTTGTCGCGGGCGAGGGGCCGGTGGTGCACGCGCCGGTGCGGTCCCGCGAGGCCGTGGAAGCCTTGCGTACGGACCGATCCGACGAGCTGGGGTACGTAGGCGAAGCGATCCGGCGGGTGGCGGCGCACTTCGAGCACAGGACGCACGACGACACGGACGATGCGCTCGGCATCATCGGGTTTTGCGGCGCGCCGTTCACCCTCGCCAGCTACATGATCGAGGGCTGCGGGTCGCGCCAGTACATCCACACCAAGACCATGATGTACCGCGAACCGGACGCGTGGCGGATGCTGATGGACAAGCTGGTCGCGGTTTTGACGGTCTACGCGCAAAGTCAGGTGGATGCGGGCGCGGATGCGATCCAGATCTTCGACTCCTGGGCTGGAGCGCTGGCACCGGCGGATTACCGGGAGTTCGTGCTGCCGGTGACCCGCGAGCTGGTGCGCGCGGTGCAGGCGATGGGCGTGCCGGTGATCTACTTCGGCGTGGATACGGCTTCGCTGCTGCCCGCGATGCGCGAGGCCGGGGCCGACGTGCTGGGGCTGGACTGGCGGACGCCGCTCGCGAAAGCCTGGCGCGAGCTGGACTACAGCTGCGGAGTCCAGGGCAATCTGGACCCGATCACGCTCTTCGCGGAACCGGAACTCATCGACCGGCGGGTGGCAGGCATTTTGGCGGAGGCCGAAGGCCGGCCGGGCCACATCTTCAACCTGGGCCACGGCATCGTGCCGGGTACGCCGGTGGAGCACGTGCGGCACGTGGTACGGACGGTGCGGACTTTGTCCGCGAGGGGGCAAAAGTGAGCAAGCGGGCGATCATTCTGCTGGCGCACGGGACGCCGGACGAGCTCGAAGACATCCCGAAGTACCTGAGCAACGTGGTGAGCGGGCGCGCGATGCCGGCATCGGTGATTGAAGAGATCACGCACCGCTACGGGCTGATCGGCAAGAGCCCGTTGACCGCGTTGACGCTCGAACAGGGGCGCTTGCTGGGCGAGGCGGTCGGGCTGCCGGTGTATGTGGGCATGCGCAACTGGAAGCCCTACATCGCCGATGTCGTCCGGCAGATGAAGGCCGATGGTGTGACGGAGGCGGCGGCGATCTGCCTGGCACCGCAGAACTCGCGGACCAGCGTGGGGCTGTACCGGCGGGCGGTGTTCGCCGAGGCCGCGGGGGCGATCCGGATGGAGTTCGTGGAAGGCTGGGCGGAGCACCCGCTGCTGGCGGACGCCTTTGCCGAGCGTTTGCGTGCCGCGATGATGCCGGACGCGGTGGACGCAACAGTTTTGTTCACGGCCCATTCGGTCCCGTGCCGGACGATCCAGATTCCGGCGGCGGGGATGCGGCCGCTCGCGGTGGGCGCGCCCGCGCCTGGAACCATGCCGAGCGCGAGCGACTCGCCCGCGGCGGGCAGCGCGGCCCCGACCGCCCCGGTCGTCGATGGCTCGGGAGAGTGGGTGCGCTCCTCTGCCGAGGCCGCGTCGCACACGGGCAAACCCATCCCGACGCCGGACCCCTACCCGGTCGAGGCGAAGCGCACGGCGGCGCTGATCGCGGCACGGCTGGGGATCCCGGAGGACCGCTGGTGCTTCGCCTTCCAGAGCCAGGGCATGGCGGGCGGCCCGTGGATCGGGCCCACGGTCGAGGACACCTTAACCGCTCTGCATGAGCAGGGCGTCAAGACGGTGGTGCTGCAGACCATCGGCTTCCTGTGCGACCACGTCGAGATTCTGTACGACATCGACATCGCGTTCACCGAGTTCGCCGCTGGTTTGGGGATGCGCCTGACGCGGCCGGCCTCGCTCAACGACTCGGCGCTGCTGACGGACGCGCTCGCCGACCTGACGGAGCAGGCATTCGCGCGGCTCGGGGCGTCCGCGCCGGAACCCGTCGCGAGGTGAAGCGGATCGCGGTCGTCGGCGGCGGCATGGCCGGACTGGCCGCGGCCTACGAGGCGACGAAGCACCCCGGCTCCGAGCTGACGCTGTTCGAGGCGAGCGGGCGGCTGGGCGGCACGGTCGAGACGGTGTACCCGGGCGGCTTCACGGTCGAGACCGGGCCCGACTCGTGGGTCTCCGACCGGAGCGCGCTGCGGGAGCTGGCCGAGGAGCTCGGGCTCGGCGGCGAATTGATCTACTCCAACGACGCGATCCGGCGCAATTACCTGGTTCAGGGTAAGGCGCTCGTGCCCATGCCGGACGGCATGCGCATGATGGTGCCCACGCGCTGGCTGCCGGTGATGGAGTCGCCCCTGTTTAGCTGGCAGGCGCGGCTGGCGTACCTGCGCGAGCCCAAGCGCGCGGCGGAGCTGAAAGCCGCCGCGCTGCCCGAGGGCGAGGACGAGTCGGTGCGGTCGTTCGTGGAGCGGCATTTCGGGCGGGAAGCGACGGACACGGTCGCGGGGCCTTTGCTGGCCGGGGTCTTCGGCGGCGACATTGAGACGCTGAGCGCCGGGGCGGTGCTCGCGCCATTCGTCAAACAGGCGCGGGAGCACGGAAGCCTCATCGCGGCTGCCATGGCTTCAGCCGCGAAAACGAAGCCGCAGCCGGTGTTCACGACCGTGCGCGGGGGCCTGCGGACAATCATCGATGCGCTGGAAGCGGCGCTGCCGGCCGGCGCGGTGCGTAAGCACACACGCGTGTCGGCGGTTGCGCGGGAGGGCGCCAACTGGGTCGTGCTCACGCAAAACGGGCCGGAGCGGTTCGACACCGTGCTGCTCGCGACCTCGGCGGACGCAACGCGCGCACTGCTGGGGCCACTGGACCCCGAGGCGGCGGAGCTCCTGCGCATGGAGGCGACGTCAGCGATCGTGGTCGCGCTGTGCTTCACGCACCCGCACGGCATGCGTATCCCGCGCGGGTTCGGCTTTCTCGTCCCGCCGCGCAAGATTGAAAGCGAAACCCCGGAGCTGCTGGCCGGGACGTTCATGGACCAGAAGTTCGCCCACCGCGCTCCCGAGGGCGGAGTGTTTCTGCGCGGCTTTTTCGGGGGCCACGCCGCCCCGCGCATGATGGACTGGGACGACGCCCGTATCGCCGGGGCGGCTCACGCTGAGTTCAGCAAGCTGCTTGGCCCGCTGCCCGCGGCCGCGCACGCGGTGGTGCGGCGGTGGCCGCGCTCTCTGCCGCAGTACGCCGTCGGGCACCCGGCGCGGATGCGGCGGCTCAAGGAGCGGATCGCGGGGCTGCCGGGCCTCGCGCTGGCCGGCAACGCCTACGCGGGGGTGGGTTTGCCCGCGCTGGTGCAGGGCGGCCGCGCGGCCGCGCGGGCGCTTCTCGCGGGGGTTGGCCGGAGCGCGTAAGATGCGGCTTTCGCGCTGTGGACGCGGGCTTTTTCGCGCCGGGCCGGTTTTGCCGTCTCGCGAAAGTACATACGTTGCGAGTCAACGTCTTAGGCAATTAAGCGGAACCCCTTCTGTTTAGATGAGGGGGTGAGCTTCACGAAGGATGGACGGATGAGGAAGGTTGCGATTGTAGGTGCCGGCCCGGGCGGGCTGGCAGCGGCGATTCTGCTCGCGTGCTCGGGTGTCGATGTGACGGTGGTGGAAAAGCGCTCGCACGTGGGCGGAAGGACCTCGACCATCGAACGCGACGGCTTCCGGTTCGACACCGGGCCGACGTTCTTCCTGTATCCCCGGGTCCTGCGGGAGATTTTTCTGGCAGCCGGCTACGACCTGGAGCAGGAGATTCCCATGGCGCGGCTCGACCCGCAGTACCGCCTGGTGTACGGTTCCGGCGGCGAGCTGCTGGCCACCCCGGACGTGAAGAAGATGGCGGGCGAGATCGCGAAGCTTTGCCCGCGCGACGCGGACGGCTTCTACCGCTTCATGGCGGAGAACCGCACCAAGCTCGAAAAGTTCGTCCCGTTTCTGGAGACGCCGTTCGAGTCCTGGAAGGACCTGCTGCACCCGGACATGTTGAAGCTGCTGCCGATCCTCAGGCCGTGGCAGTCGCTGGATGCAAACCTGCGCGGCTACTTCTCTGACGAGCGTATCCGGCTCGGCTTCTCGTTCCAGTCCAAGTATCTGGGCATGAGCCCGTTCTCCTGCCCGTCGCTGTTCTCAATCCTGTCGTTTCTGGAATACGAGCATGGAGTTTTCCATCCCATCGGCGGTTGCGGGTCGGTTTCGGACGCCATGGCGCGGGTCGCCCGGTCGCTCGGGGTCAAGATCTTTCTGGACGAGCCGGTCGAGGAGATCGTCTTCGAAGGGCGCAAGGCGGTAGGGCTGCGCACCGACCGGCGCAGGCTCGCGGCGGATTCGGTCGTGGTCAACGCGGACTTCGCCGACGCGATGCGGAAGATGGTGCCGGACAAGCTGCGGCGCAAGTGGACCGACAAGAAGATTGAAGGAAAGCGCTTTTCCTGCTCCACCTTCATGATGTACCTGGGCATCGAGGGCCTGTACGACGATGTTTCGCACCACACCATCTACCTGGCCAAGGACTACCGGCAAAACCTGCGCGACATCGAGGAAATCCACCAGCTTTCGGATGATCCATCGTTCTACGTGCAGAACGCCTGCGTCACGGACCCCTCGCTCGCGCCGCGCGACATGAGCACCCTGTACATGCTGCTGCCGGTCACGCACGACACGGGCAAAGTGGACTGGGCGAGCGAGCAGCCGCGCTTCCGGGAGTTGGCGATCGAGCAGCTCGAAAAGATCGGCATCACGGACGTGGAGCGGCGCATCCGGACAGAGAAGATTCTCACCCCGCGCGACTGGAATGCCGAGTACGGCTTGTACAAGGGCGCGACTTTCGCGATGGCGCACTCGCTCAGGCAGATGCTGCACATGCGTCCGCACAACCGTTTCGAGGACCTGGACCAGGTATACCTGGTGGGCGGCGGCACGCACCCGGGCTCGGGGCTGCCGGTCATCTTCGAATCGGCGCGGATCACGGCGCGGCTGCTGCTCGAAGACATGCACATGGAACCCAGGTGGAACACGGACCCGGTGATGCCGGGCACGCCGCCGCCGGACTCCATCTACGAGGCCGTGAGCTAGGATCCCTGCATGGAAACGCTCCAGCAAACGGCAAGCGCGACTCCGGGGATGTTTTCCCGCGAGGCAGTGCGCGCGGCCCAGGGAGCCTGGGCGCGGACGCCCCTGCGCGCGCGTCTTCGGGTGTTGCGGTGCTTCCGGGCGGAGCTGGCGGCGGGCGCGCGGGAGCTCGCCGCGACGGTAGGGACGGAGTTCTCCGGGAGCCTGCATCGCGGCGAGGCCGATACGCTGGTGGCCGAGGTGCTGCCGCTGCTCGAGGCGTGCCGCTTCCTGGAGCGCGAAGCGGAGTGGATCCTGAGGGCGCGGCGCGAGAGCACGGAGGCGCGGCCGTGGTGGCTGCGCACGGTCGATGTCGAGGTGGAACGCGCCCCTTTGGGCCTGGTTTTGCTTATCGGTCCCGGCAATTACCCGCTCTTCCTGCCCGGCGCGCAGGCGTTGCAGGCGTTGGCGGCGGGCAACGCGGTCGCGTGGAAGCCCGCCCCCGCCGGCCTGGCCTGCGCGCACGCGATGCGCGTCATGTTGATCGCGAGCGGGATGCCGCCGGCGCTGCTGCAGGTGCTGGACTCCGCACCCGCGGCGGCGACCGAAGCCATCGAGGCCGGGGTGGATAAGGTCTTCCTGACCG
>CAXUHL010000082.1:0-11489 GCA_964250745.1 uncultured Acidobacteriaceae bacterium | reverse complement strand
TCAGGGGCGCTTCGAGTTCTTCGACCGAGTCGAGCGACTGAATGCGGTCGTCGGTGGCCTCGGCGAACAGCGCGGCCAGCGCGCCCAGCAACAAGCCGGCGGCAAGCGAGGCGGCGACGAGCAGCGGCACGTTCGGCTTGGCGGGCTTGGCCGGCGTCCGCGCCGGGTCCACCACCGAAACGTTGGTCGCTTCCAGGCCGCGCAGGGCGCCGGCTTCCTTGAGCCGCTGGTACAGCGTTTCGTACAGCTGGCGGCTGTCGGCGGCTTCCTGCCGGGCGATCGAGTACTCGATCGCCTTGTCGTTCAGCTTGCCGGCGGCGGCCCGCTGCGTGTCATAGGCGCGGCGCAAGCCGTCCTCGGCGGACCGGGCCACCTCGTAGTCGTTTTCGGCGCGCGCGCCGATGCGCCCGGTCTCGTCCCGGATGGACCGGTCCAGGCTTTCGAGCGAGGCCCGCTCGTCGAGAAGGCGGGGGTTGGCCGAACCGTACTTCGAGGCGTCGGTGGCCAGCTGGGACTGGAGCGCGGCCTGTTGCGCGCGGAGGTTCTGGAGCAGGTTGAAGGAGGTGTTGACCGCGGGCGAGGCCCCGGCCAGCGCGCTGCCGGCGAGGCTCGAGATCAGCTCCGGGTCGCGGCCCTTGACCGCTTCGAGGATGCCGCCCTTGAGGATGCGGGCCGACTCGGCCGAGGTCAGCGCCTGGGTGGCCTGCTGAAGCCGGTCGAGCGTCGCGCTGTAGGCCATCTCGTGGCCCGCGGCGTCGGTCGCGCCGAGCGAGTACACGCCGGATTGCCGCTGGAGCTCGACGACCCTGCTCTGGAGCGTTTCGGCCTGTTTCTTCACGTCGGCGATCTGCCCGGTGAGCCAGCCCGAGGCTTGCGTGGTCGCGGCGGAGCGGGTTTCGAAGCCGTAGTCGACCAGGCCCTTGATCAGCCCGTTGACCACCGCGGCGGCCGTCCGGGGGTCGCGGCTGAGATAGCTGACCGTGATGAGCCGGGTGCCCGCGACAGGCTTGACCGTGAGATTTTTCGCGAAGGTCTTGAGCACGCGCGTCCTGCGCTGGGGCGCGTCCGCGAGCGCGGCATCCGCGGCGTCGTGCGGGCCGCCCGGGGAAAACAGCCCCATCGCCCAGCCGGCCGGGTTCCACGAAGGGGCAAAGTCCCTGGTGTGTTCGAGGTTGAGGTTCTCCACCACGCGGAGCGCGAGCGTTTCGGACTGGAGGATCTTCGCCTCGGTCTGCAGCGTGATGTTCTCCTCCAGCGCGTCCGCCGAGGTTTCGGCCGCGCCCATCATGCCCTGGAGCCCGAGCCCGTCGGAGCTGCTCTTGGCAA
The DNA here is from genome assembly GCA_964250745.1 of uncultured Acidobacteriaceae bacterium. Taxonomy (GTDB): domain Bacteria; phylum Acidobacteriota; class Terriglobia; order Terriglobales; family Acidobacteriaceae; genus EB88. Next base: position 10,163 of record CAXUHL010000082.1, on the reverse strand, counting down.
CCTGCAGCTCCGCGACCGCTTCGTACCGTCGTGTCATGAGCGCGCACGCCAGCATGCCGAGCAGGAGAAACGCGGCGGCGGTGCCGGCGATGAGCGAGCGCCGGCGGCGCAGCCCGGCCAGGATCGCCTGGATCGTCAGTTCGGATGGAGCGGCTTGCTGGACCATGAATCGTGACCTCGGTGGGTATATCGGCAGACTCGGCAAAATCATGAGCGATTAAGCCCTTCTTTGCATGTTTGTGCCTGAGCTGTAAGTACGAGAAAGGCGCATGCGGGCGAACGTCTCAAATGCCGAAACGCTTCCCGCGGAACCAATCGGAAATCGATTGTGTCCCGGCAATCGTAGCATGTGAAAAACCGTAGAAAAGGGTATCGACGGCAGTCTTTGGTAAGCATGGATACCATTGCTGGATTGTTACGGTCACGTGAACGAGTTACCAAGGAAGTACATTCGTGTACTTCAAAATGGCAGCCCACAAAGCCGTACGCAGCACGAACAGCAATTGCGGCGAGTCGCCCGCCGCTTTTACTTATGTCCCATATCGAAACAAGTTATACCTGCTTACTTCCATAAGAGGATGGAAAGAGTTTCTCCCCTAATTGAGACTCGCGGAACCGGTCTCCTTCTTAACTGAAGGTATAACCGCGTGACTCGCTGACGCTTCGCATTACTAAGTCCTGAGCCGGGTCGCCGCTGTCGAGAGCTTTTCTTTGACCGGCGAACCTAATACCCGAGCCTAACTGCCGCGCACTGTCACCAGAGGTACGTAGCGATCGAGTCGCCCGGCACCGCAGTTTCAAACGCTTCCGAGCCAAGACGCACCTGCAGCCTGCGCTCCGCGGCAGCCCGGTTGGTCAGGACCAGCACGCGGCTGCCGTCAGGGTTTTCCGCCGCGACATGCTCTACCCCGGCACCCTCGCCCGCGGAGGCGAACACCCGCGCCCCGCGCCGGATATGGCTGCTGAAGTGCGCGAACGCCCGGTACTGCCCGCTGTACGTGAGCGCCCCGCTTCCGGAGTCGATCGTGACGAGCCCGCCGCACTGGAACGGCCCGATATTTGGCCGGCCCTTCTCATCGAGCAGAAGGTTCCAGCAGACGATCGCCCGCCCCCAATTCCGCAGGACGCTCGTAAACGTCGAACCCCAGCGCGTCCACTCCGTCGCGTAGTGCGGGTCGTTCACGTCCGGGCCGCCCTCGGTCCAGTAAGCGTTTTTCGCGGGGAAGGCCTCGTGGACACGCGTCATCGCTTCCGGCGAGCCCACGTAGCCGTGCCAGGCGATGCCGTCGACATACCGGTACACGTCCGCGTCGCTCAGCTCGTCCAGCGCCCGGCCCCAAAGGTTGTAGTTGTGGTCCAGAATCCATATCTTCGTCGCGAGCCCGCGCCTGGCGAGCAGCGGACCCAGGTGTTCGGCCACGAAGCCCATCTCGAACTGCTGGCCCCACAGGCACTGCGGCATGGACCCGTTCTGGTGCGTGTCGGACTCGTTCTGGATGGTGACCGCGCCGACCTTGACCCCGGCCGCCCCGTAGCCCTCGATGAAGCGCGCGAAGTACTCGGCGTAGGCGTCGAAGTACGTGTCCAGCATCGCCCCGCCGAGCAGCGATCGGTTGTCCTTCATCCAGCCGGGCGGCGACCAGGGCGAACCCACGAGGAACAGCCCCGGACAGGCCGCCGCGGCTTCCCGCAGCACCGGCAGGATCGAGGCGCGGTCGCGGTCGAGCGAGAAGTGCTCGAGCTTGGGGTCGGGCGCGGCTGTGTCGTCGTAGCTGTAGGCCTCGCGGGAGTAGTCGCTCGCGCCCATCGGCACGCGGCCCACGGAGAAGCCGAGCCCGTCCGGCCCGTACAGGTCACGGAGCAGCGCCGCGCGGGCCGGGGCTGTCATGCGGCTCAGCAGCCAACAGGAGGCATCGGTAAACGCGCCGCCGAAGCCCAAAGCCTCCTGGTACCGCTGTGCCGGGTCGAGGTCGATCCCGAGCGGGGAGGCCTGCCTCCACGGCTGCCAGCTAAGCCCCGCCACCGGCGCGTGCACGCGGCCGGGCGCGGTAACCCAGGCGCGTATAGGTCGGTCGGCCGCGCGCGACCGGGGCGCTTGCGCGGCGGCCAGCACGGCGGCGGCAGCCCGGAGAAAGCCGCGCCGGGTCCTCACAGGCGCCGTTTCTTGCATGAGCGAATGTTCCTCCGGGCGACCAGCCATTCTATGCACAAGCGCCCACGGTGTGCGAGCAGCGGCCGGATTGACACGCGCGGCTTTGTTGCTGTGTGATGAGGGCCGCTCCACCCCAGCATCGCTGCCAAGCGAGACCCGCGAGAGTGCCACGAGGCACCGAATGCCCGATCGACCCGCAACAACCCGCCGGAGGCCCCCGTGGTGCGCACCGCAATCCGTTGTTTTCTTCTTGTGGCGCTGTTTTGCGGCGCGGCGGCACAGGCCCAGACCAGCGGCGGCACCATCGCCGGCTCGGTGGAGGATGCGTCCGGCGCGCTGGTCCCCAACGCCGCCCTGACCGCGACAGGCGCGGACACCGGTACGAAGTACGACACGGTTTCCACCGCTTCGGGCGACTTCCGGTTCGGGCAGATGCAGTTGGGCCGCTATACCATCCACGTCACCGCGCCCGGCTACAAGGCGCAGGACGTGACCGGGATCCTGGTCACGACCGGCAACGTCGCGCCGCTCGATGTGCGCCTGGCCACCGGCGAGGCGACCGAGACGGTGACGGTGAACGAAAGCGCGCCCGCGGTGCAGACGGAGAACTCCGAGGTAAGCAACACCGTGTCGAGTAAGCAGATCATCGACCTGCCGCTAAGCCTGGGCGGGCAGGGCGCGACTCGATCGGTGGAAGCCTTCATCTTTCTCGCGCCGGGCACGGTCGGTCCGGGCACGGGAGGTTCTACGTCCGGATCGTTCCAGGCCAAGACCGCGGGCGGCCAGAACTTCGGCACCGAGGAGCTGCTGGACGGCATCAGCGTGCGCCGTTTGGACTCGGCGGCCGCTTTCGACGAGCACGCGCCCAGCGTCGAAGCTCTGACCGAGCTGAAGGTGACCACCTCGATCATCCCGGCGAATCTGGGACGCACCTCGGGCGGAGTCGAGAACTTCTCCACCAAGGGCGGCACCAACAGCTATCACGGCACGGCGTTCGACATCTTCCAGAACGAGGACCTGAACGCGAACCTTTACTTCAACAAGCTGTTCCTCTCGCAGGGCGGCGACCCGGCCAATCTGCAGCGACCACTCGACAAGAAGAACGACTACGGCGGCTCGGTGGGCGGCCCCATCGCCATCCCGCGCTTGTACAACGGGCGCGACAAGACTTTCGGCTTCTTCTCCTACGAGCAGTACCGCCAGGCGCAAAGCGGCGTGGCCGTGAGCGCGGTGCCGACGGCCGCGGTGCGCGGCGGCGACTTTTCCGCCCAGCTCTCGAACACGCCCGACGGCAGCACCGTCGATTGCCTGGGCCGGCCGGTGCTGCGCGGAGCCATCCTGGACCCCGCGACCACTTCGACCGTGTTGAACCCGGCGCTCGGGGCGCTCCAGCCGTGCCGCAACCCGTTCCCCGGCAACATCGTGCCGCAGGCGCGGTTCAGCCCCACGGCCAATACCATCCTCAAGTACCTGCCGCTGCCCAACCAGGGGGTGCCGGGGCAAACGACGCAAAACTACACCTACAGCTCGTCCTTCCCGGTGCTCAACACGCTGTACACCATCCGGGTCGACCACAGCCTCAGCGAGCGGTCCAAGATCTTCGTCACCTACTCGGACCGCGACAACGACATCCGCAACGGCTTCCCGCCCTACCCCGGGCCGGGCGGCGGCGTGCAGCTGCAGCACGCGTACCAGAAGTACCTGCGGTTCGGCTCTGACTACACCACCTCCGCCACCTCGTTCAACCACTTCATCATCGGGCTCAACCGGCTGTATCAGCTCAACCAGGCGGCCTCGGTCGGCTTCACGCCGGACTTCGACGCGCTGCTCGGCATCCGCGGCGCGAGCGGCCCGGCGTTCCCGACGATCAGCTACGCGAGCACCTTCGTGCCCACCTATAACGGGCTGGGCTACAACAACGACTCCATCCAGCCGGTGAGCACGGCGGAGGTGGCCGACACCTACGTCTTCAACCGGGGCCGCCACACGGTGAGCTTCGGACTCGACTTCCGCAAGGACCAGTTCACCAACGAGGACTTCGGGCAGAACTCCGGCCAGCTCGGCTTCGCGCAGTTCCAAACCGCCGACGCGCCCAACACCACCGCCACCGGAGACGGCTTCGCGAGCCTGCTGCTGGGCCAGGTAAACCAGGCGAGCCTGGGCGTGCAGGCCCGCGCGCCGCGGTTCGGGCAAAGCTACTATGCCGGGTTCCTGCAGGACGACTTCAAGGTTACGCGCAACCTGCTCCTGAACCTGGGCCTGCGTTACGACGTGGACAAGCCGCGCAGCGAGGCGCACGGCAACGTTTCCAACTTCAGCCCGACTCTGCCCAACCCCGCCGCGGGCGGGCTGCCCGGCGCCCTCTATTTCGCGGGCAACGGGCCGGGACGTATCGGCGGCTCGGGCGAGTTCGCGCGTACTTACAAGCGGGACTGGGCTCCGCGCATCGGGTTCAGCTACGCGCCCGGCGTGGGCCGCGGCACCACGGCGTTCCGCGGCGGGTTCGGCATCTACTACGCGCCGCTCGACTACGCGGACTTCGGCAGCGCCAACCAGCTCGGCTTTACCGCGAATCCCAACTTCCGCAACCTCGACAACTTCACCCAAGCCTTCGCGCTCGACTCCGGCTTCCCGGCCTACGCGCCGCCGCCCAACCTCGACCCCGGGCAGAACCTGCTTCAGGACCTGGGCGGCGGGCTCAACTCCGAGTACATCGCTCCCACCTTCGGCAAGCCCGCGCAGGTGCTCAACTGGGGCCTGCAGATGCAGCAGCAGCTGGCAACCGACCTGATCCTGACCCTCGGCTACATCGGGACTTCGGGCTCCCGCCTGCACTCGGACCTGCTCCAGATCAACGACCTCAATCCGCGCTACTTCGGGCTGGGTCAGCAGACGCTCGGCGCAACGGCCGTGGCGGGCCCATTCGCCGGCTTCAGCGGCTCGCAGGCGCAGGCCCTGCGGCCTTTCCCGCAGTACGGCAACATCTACTCCGAAGGCGGGATCGAAAACCTGGGCCACTCCTCCTACGACGCATTTACCGCGGAGCTCGAGCGGCGTTTCCACTCCGGGCTCAACATCCTGGCCTCCTACACCTGGTCGAAGACGTTGACCGACGCCGACTCGGCCCTGCCGCAATTTTCGGCGTTCGCGCAGGGCGCGGGCAGCGTGCAAAACCCGCTCAACCTGAAGGGCGAAAAGGCGGTCAGCTTTCAGGACACCCCGCAAAACTTCGTCGTGAGCTACCTGTACGAGCTGCCGGTGGGCAAGGGGCGCAAGTACTTCAACCACAGCCGCATCGTCAATGCCGTCGCGGGCGGCTTCGAGGTCGGCGGCATCCAGCGCTACCTGAGCGGCCAGCCCACGGCGTTTGCCTGCACCTACAATCAAACGCCCATCCCCGCGAGCCTGGCCTGCCTGCGCTACGACATCGGCCCGCAGTTCGTGGACCGCACGCCCGGCGCGAACAGCGGCAACCCCCTGCTGCGCCACGCTTTCAACCCGGCCGCCTTTACCAACCCCAGCCTGGTTCCCGGCAACCCGAACGCCCCATTCGTGTTCGGAAGCTCGCCGCGTGTGAACAGCGGCTTTCGCTCGCCGCGCTACCTCAACGAGGACTTCTCGATCAACAAGCAGATCGTCGACCTGGGCGACCGGGGCAGGCTCATCCTGCACGTGGACCTGTTCGACGCCTTCAACCGAACTCACTTCAACCCGCCGCTGGTCGACCCGAACGACCAGCCGACCCCGGCCAGCCCGCAGGGGCACTTCGGCTCGACCACCGGCGCGTTCGGGATGCCGTCCACGCGGCAGTTTATCCTGCGCTATGCGTTTTAGGGTTCGCGCGGCGGCGGGGCTGCTTGGTTGCACGCTGGCAGCCGCGCTTGCCCAGACCGGCTACACACCCCGGCCCGCGGAGGCCGAGCGCTTCCAGGAGGGTACCCGGGCCATGCAGGCGGGCCGCGTCGAGGAGGCCGCCGCGGACTTCAGGCAGCTGACCGAAGCGGCACCCCGTTTCGCCGAGGCGTACCTGGACCTGGGCCTCGCGCTCAGCCGGCTCGGGCGGGACGAGGACGCCGCGCAGGCTTTGGAAAAAGGCATCGCGCTGAAGCCGGGGATGCGCGGGGCGCATCTGTTCCTCGCGATCGCCGAGTACCGCCTCAACCGCCCGGACCGGGCCGCGGCGGCGATCCACGCGGAAACGGCGCGCAACGCCGGGGACGCGCAGGCCTGGATGTGGCAGGGCATCGTCGCGCTCGCGCTCGACCGCAACGCGGATGCGGTGGAGGCTCTGGACAAGGCCGCCGCGCTCGATCCGCGCAGCGTCGATATCCTGTACCACCGCGGCCGCGCCGCGCTTGCTCTGTCGCGCGAAAGCTATGCCGCCATGTTCAAGCAGGACCCCGGCTCCTGGCGCGTCCACCAGGTGCTGGCCCAGGCCGACGTGGAAGCCGGCAACGACGCGGACGCCGCGAAGGAGTACGGGGCAGCCATCGCCGCCGCACCGCCGCAAGGCGGTCTGCACGAAGCGCTCGGGAGCTCCTTGTGGCGTCTGGGCAAAACGGACGAAGCCGCCGCTGCCTACGCCGAGGCGCTCCGGCTCGACCCCGAGGATGCGGTCACGCTCTACAAACTGGGCTGCCTGAAGGTGGAGCAGGGCGACGCGGCCGGGGCCAAGCCCTTGCTGACTCGCGTGCTGGCGCTCGACTCGTCACTCCCCATGACCCGCTACTACCTGGGCCGGGCCGAGGCGCAGCTGGGCGACCCGGATGGCGCGATCGCTCTGTTTCAGCAGACCATCGATGCCAACACGGACCCGGACACGGTGAAGCAAGCCTGGTTCCAGCTGTCGCGCGTGTACCGCAAGCAGGGCGACACCGCCGCGTCCGAGCAGGCGCAGGCGCGCTACCGCGCGCTCGAAGCGCAAGGTAAACAAGCCATGGAGCAGAGGCTGAAGCAGCGCGCGATGCGCGGAGACCGCGACACCGGCATCCCGCCCGAGAGTGCCGCGCCTTGAAGACGCGTGCGGACGGTGCCCGAGGGGGGACTTGAACCCCCACTCCCTGTTACGGGCTACGGATTTTAAGTCCGCTGCGTCTGCCGGTTTCGCCACTCGGGCCTGTGAGGGCGCAGGCTCATGGTACCAGCGCCGCCTTGCGCGCCCGCAGGCGCTCGCGCAGCGCGGCGGTCACCACGCGATGGCAGTGCAGGCACAGCGTCCGCAGGTTGTCTAGGTCGCACTCGCCGCCGCCCTCGGCCACGGGGCGGATGTGGTCCGCGTCCCACAGGCTTTTGCGTGCGAGCGTCTTCAGTCCCCACACGGCCAGCAGCTCCGCCCGGCGCTCGCCGCGCGCGCGCTTCAGCAGCCGGTACGCGGCCAGCGTGTCGACCGTACAGCGCGCGCACACGCCCTTGTCGCGGAGGAGCACCTGCGCCCGCAGGTAGCCGGGGTCGGTCCGCAAGCGCCACTGGTGCACGCAGAACTCCGAGCAGAACGACCGCCGGCCCCGTCCGATCTCGAGCATGCACCACCGGCACAGGGGCCGGCCGCCCTCGCCGCGCTCCAGCGTCGCCGGCTTGACCCTGCCGCCGGGCATGGTTCGTGCGGTACTCACCCCCGCAGCTCCGGGATGAGTCGGATCGGGTATTTCGGACGCAGGGTGATCTTCGGGACCATGCCCACCTGCTGCCCTTCCACCAGGCGCAGCCGCCATTTCTGCGCGATCGTCGCCGTGATCAGGATCGCTTCCATCCACGCGAAGCTTTCGCCGATGCACTGCCGCGCACCGCCCCCGAACGGGAAGTAGGTGAACTTATGCCGGGCAGCCTTGCGCTCCGGGGTGAACCGCTCCGGATCGAACCGCAGGGGGTCCGGGAAGTGCTCCGGCGTCCGCTGCATAATGTATTGCGAGAAGAAGAAGTACGTTCCCTTGGGCAGCTTGTAGGGGCCGATTTGCACGTCCTCGGTCGCCTGGCGGCCCATGGCCCAGGCCGGCGGGTACAGCCGCATCGACTCCGACAGGACCATCTCCGTGTAACGCAGGCGCGGCACGTCGGCCAGGGTCGGCAGCCGTCCCGCTAGCACCTCGTCGAGCTCCCGGTGCAGCGCGGTCTCGGCTTCGGGGTTCTGCCCCAGCAGCAGCCAGGTCCAGGCCAGCGCGTTCGCCACCGTCTCATACCCGGCCAGGAAGATCGTCGTCACCTCGTCGCGCACCTGCTCGTCGTCGAGTGCCGAATCGTCCTCGTCCCGCGAGGCCAGGAGCATGGAGAGCAGGTCGCCGTGGTCCAGTCCCTGCGCCCGCCGCTGCTCGATCATCCTGTGCACCACCGCATCCAGGTGTTTGCGCGCCCGCTTGAACCGCATGAGCCCCGGAATGGGCAGGTGCAGCAGCGCTTCGGCCTTGGGCAGCGCGATCAGGAAGTTGTACAGGTTCATGATCGCGTTCACTTCGTCGTTGATGGTCTGCACGTCGGCGGTCACGTCGGTGTCGAAGATGGTGCGCGCGACCACCTGCAGCGCCAGCCGCATCATCTCGCTCACCGCGTCGATCTCGACCCCCGGCCGCCACTCGTCGCGCATGGTAGCCGCGCGCGCGCTCATCATGTCGCCGTAGGCCGCGATGCGCTGCCGGTGGAAGGCCGGTGCCGCGATGCGCCGGGCCCGCATGTGCCGCTCGCCCTCGCTGGTGATCAGGCCCTCGCCCAGCAGGATTTTCATGCGTCGCTGTGTGCGCTCCTTGATGAATGAGCCCGCCTTGGTGACCAGCACCTCGCGGATCATCTCGGGGTCGTTGAGGAAGACGATGTGATTAGGGCCCAGCTTGTAGTGCGAGACCGCTCCGTACTCCTGCTGAAGGTACTCGAAGAGCAGGATAGGGTTGCTGGCGCGGAAGAACCGGCTGAACAGGTAAAAGGGCAGGTTGCGCCGCAGCCCGGGCGGGTAGCGGTACGCGCCGCGCTCGAGAACGGTGAACTTCTGCTGCTCGGGGGGTGCCTGCCGGGGGATCGTTGCCATCGTGGGTCGCGAGTCTCGTGTGGGTTCGTAGGGGACGGATCAGAGGGGAAGGGAAGCGCCCGCGGCCGCCAGCCGCCGCTCCACAACTTGTACGATACGCGCGTGGACCGCCTCAACCGGGGCATCGCCGTCGATTACCACCACACGCACAGCCTCGCGTGCCGCCAGCGCGAGATATGTCGCGTGGGCCCGCTCGAAAAAGGCGTCGGCTTCCGACTCGAACCGGCTTTCCTCGCGCCCGGTGCGCTCCAGGGCCCGCGTGTTGCGCCGCCGCGCACGGCTCAGCGCCACCGCGAGCGGCGGCAGCAGCAAGAGGGTCAGGTCCGGCTGTATCCCCCCGCACAGCTCCCGGTGCAGCCGGCCGATCAGCGCGGGGTCCAGGCCGCGTCCCCCGCCCTGGTAGGCCTCGGTGGAGTCGGTCCATCGGTCGCACACCACCACCTCGCCCCGTGCGAGCGCGGGCGCGACCACCTCCGCCACCGCCTGGGCGCGGTCCGCGAACAGCATCGCCAGCTCGGCCATGGGAGCCACGGCGATGCCCCCCTTGGCTTCCACCAGCACCGCCCGCAAGCGGTCGCCCAGCGCGGTCCCGCCCGGCTGCCGCGTTTCCGTCACCGGCAGCCCTTGTTTGCGCAGCGCCTCGGCCAGCAGCCGGGCCTGCGTCGACTTCCCCGACCCGTCCAGCCCTTCAAAGGTGATGAAGAAAGCCATGGCGCTCCTTTGCTCCTCAAGATGGATCCGCACAGACCCCGAACTGCTTCGTGAGCGGCTTTCCGGGCGGCAGGCGGCTCGCCGACGAACGGCAAAAGCGGGTCGACCTGAGACGGAGAAGGGTTAAGAGGAAGAGCGATGGAGAAGGGTCATCCTGAGCGGAGCGAAGGACTTGCTCCCCCCCCGGCAGCGAGGTGAAGCAGGTCCTTCGTCGCTGCGCTCCTCAGGAAGACCCCCTATCTAACCCCTCCGCCCTTTACCCTCTATCCCTCACCCTCTACCCTCCAC
>CAXUHL010000081.1:0-11490 GCA_964250745.1 uncultured Acidobacteriaceae bacterium | reverse complement strand
GTGCGTGGGGGTCCTACGTGGGGTTTACTTTCGCCTTGTGGTGCGGCAGGACAACCCGGCCCGATCTCGTTTCCGCTTCCTTCTTCGCGGGTGATGCCAATCTTTCGGCGGCCCGCAGCTTCGCGCTCCTGCTGCGGGGGTTGCGCCTGGTTTCTTCGTCCCCGGCCGTCACCGGCTTGCGGGTCAGTACGTCGTACACCCCGGCGTCCCTTCCTGCGCGAAGGGCGTCTTTCGCCGGGCGGTCTTCGAGCGAGTGGAACGCGATCACCACCAGCCGGCCTCCCGGCTTCAACAGGGCGGGGGCTGCCTTCAGCAGCGCCTCGATCTCGTCCAGCTCGCGGTTCACTTGAATTCGGAGCGCTTGAAAGGTTCTGGTCGCCGGATGAATGGGTCCGTTCATCTGCGGGGCCGCGGCCTTGACCACCGAGGCTAACTGCGCCGTGGTGTGCAAAGGCCGGGCCCGCACGATGGCTCTGGCGATTCTCCGCGACCTCCTTTCCTCTCCGAGTTCGTAAATGAGGTTGGCGAGATCTTCCTCGTCCGCCTCATTTACCACTTGTGCGGCGGTGGGTGCGTCCCCCTGCGGGTTCATCCGCATGTCGAGGGGCCCATCCGCCTGAAAGCTGAATCCGCGGTGCGCTTGGTCCAGGTGCATGGAGCTGACGCCGAAATCGGCCAGGATTCCATCCACCGTGCCGGGCCGGGCAAACTCCCCGATCCGGCTGAACTCCGCGTGGTGCAGCTCGACGCCGCCGAAGCCGGCCAGCCGTTCCCGGGCGAGCTCAAGGGCGCTCGGGTCCCGGTCCAGGCCGATCAGCCTGCCTTCCGGGCCCAGCCGCTCGGCAATCGCGCTCGCGTGGCCGGCGAAGCCGAGGGTGCAGTCGATGTACACCCCTTCGGGGCGCACCGCTAGGTACTCTAAAACTTCCTGTAAAAGAACCGGCGTGTGCCGCTCCCGCGACGCATGCCCGGCCTTGGAGGCCTCCACCTACAACCCAAACTCCGCCAGGGCCTGCTGATCGGCTTCCGTCAGCGGGTTGGCTTCCATCGTCTGCTTGAACAGGTCGTGGTTGGCCACTTCGAGGTAGCGCTGCATCCCGAACACCACCACATCCCCGCTCAGCCTGGCCTCGCCCCGCAAAATCTGCGGCAGCAGCACCCTTCCCTGGTCGTCCATCTTGGCCATCTGGCCGTAGTAGTTCAAACGGTCCAGCAGCTTCTTCTTTGCCGGGTTGAAGCTGGGGATCGTCGCCAGCTTGTCCTCGAACTTTTCCCACTCCTTCAACGGGTGGATCTCAGCCACTTTGCCGTCCTTGCTCGTGATGTAGAACTGCCCTCCGTGCTGCTCGTCGATCAGCGCCTTGAACTCCGCGGGCAGCTTGAGTCGGCCTTTATCGTCGACCCGGGCTGGATGGTTGCCGCGAAACATGCGCTGAACGCCTCGGGAGGTGGTATTCCGGGGAGCTTGTTTCCCTTTCACTCCACTTTTCACCACTTCCGACCACAGACTAACCAAGACTTGGAGCTTTGCAAATGTTTTTTCCGGAACTTTTTCGGCCGTTGGTTACTAAAGTTGGGAAGCGGTGGAAGTTCTGTGCAAATGTATGGGCAATCGCAAATGAGGTGAGGTAATCGCGAGTGCGTCTATGGATTTGCGGAGAGGAGACGGCTTCAAAGCGCCGGATCGGGGTGGGTTTCCCGGCTGCGGCGCTGCAGATTTTGCGCCAAGTAGATGACGACGAGGATGTTGAGCAGGCTCAGCACCACTTTGGGCCAGCTCGGCTTGCGGATGATCTCGAAGAACTCCCAGGGCAGGAACGACGCGGTGACGATGAGGGTCAGGTACTCGGCCCAGGCCTTGCCCAAAATCAGTCCGATGCCCTCGACCAAATCGAGAACCGCGTCGCAGAAGATGAGCACGGACAGCTGCCGCAGGCGGTGCGGCGTGACATCGGAGACTTTTTCAAGGAGGAAGCTGACGACGCGGCTTTCCGGGTCGAATCGCAGGTCCGTGACCCAGTGCGTCACGAGCGTGACCAGGTCGCGATGCACCAGCTTCAGGGCTCCGAAACCGAGCGCGACGAACAGCACGGCTTTAACCAGCTTGCCGACGCCGATGAGCACCAGCCAGCGTGTTCGATGGGTCGCGTGCTGAGCCGGGGCGGAGACGAGCTGCATGGATAGAGGGATGCGGTGCCTGCTCCAAGTGTACGCGGGGAGCCCCGGCCGCACCTATCGCCGGCTTCGGTCATCTCAGGAAAGGACCGAATGGCCGAAGGGATGGACTCGATGCAGAAACGCGGGATGCTGGGCGTGTGCTTGATGGCGATGCTGCTGTTTGCGGGGCTGGGCGCGAAGAAGGACAGCAAGGTACCGATCGTGGGCGGGGCGGCGATGTACCCCAGCAAGAACGTGGTCGAGAACCTGATGAACTCGAAAGACCACACCACCCTGATCTCCGCGTTGAAGCAGGCAGGCCTGGTGGACACACTCGAAGCGCCGGGGCCATACACGGTTTTCGCGCCATCCAACGCGGGATTCGACAAGCTGCCGGCGGGCCAACTGGACGACCTGCTGAAGCCGGAAAACACGGACCGGCTCAAGGGGCTGCTCACCTATCACGTCGTGCCCGGCGCGATCACGGCGAAGAACCTGAAGAAGCTGATCGGCAAGGGCCAGGGTAAGGCGGAGCTGAAGACCGTCGAGGGCGGGATCCTGACCGTCGCAATCCAGTCCGGTAATTTCGTGATCCTGGACGGGAAAGGGACGACCGCGAACGCGGTGACGACGAGCATCCCGCAGGTCAACGGGGTCCTGTACGGGATCGACGCGGTACTGCTGCCCAAGTAGAGCCTTCGGGTGCGGCTTTTCCCGGCGGAAAAGCCATTCAGCGCTGCTGACACCCGGTTCCCTCAGAAAATCCGCCATGGGCGTGTAACTTCGGTTCCCTCGCGCGTCGTCGCGCGAAGTGGAAGCTTTTCCCGCTCCGCGAAGCGGCTTTTGCCCGAATCGGGTAGGCGTGGATTGGAAACTGAGCCCTTTTTCGCCCGTTTTCAGCAATTTCAGCGTGAGCGCCAGTGTAAGACACCGAACAGTACCTCCGTACCCGGTTTGCGGAACGAAAGCCGTGCCTTTGGAGGTTGGCGAGTTTGGTTCCCTCCTCTTGCGCTTAGCGGGCGGCGGCCAGGGCGCGCGGGCCGCGTTTCGGCAAAGCACGCAGAATCGGGGCGAGCCGCTCCAGGGCGGCGCGCGCGGTCAGGCCATGGCGCTCCCGCAGCTCGTCGGCTTTGCCGTGCTCGATAAAGCGATCGGGCCAGCCGATGCGGATCACGGGGGTGGTGAGGGCGGCGCGCTCCAGCTCTTCGAGCACCGCGGAGCCGAACCCGCCGGACAGCACATGGTCCTCGAAGGTCACGAGCGCGGCCGCGGTCCGGGCGCAGCGCTGGATCAGCTCCGTATCGAGCGGCTTGACGAAGCGCGGGTCGATGACCGCCGCGGAAAAGCCCTGGCGGCCCAGCTCGGCGGCAAGCTCCTCGGCCATGGGCAGCATCACGCCGAGCCCGAAGATGGCGATCTCCTCGCCCTCCTGCACGATGCGGGCCTTGCCGATCGGGAGCGCCTGCGGGGCGGCCTTGCGGGCGACGCCGGGGCCGGCCCCACGCGGGTAGCGGACGGCTGAAGGGCCGGGGTGCAGGCGGGCGGTTTCGAGCATATCCGCGAGCTCGTCCTCGTTTGAAGGAATCATGTGAACGAGGTTGGGGATGGGCCGCAGATAGCTGATGTCGAACAAGCCGTGGTGGGTCGCGCCGTCGTCGCCCGAGAGCGAGCCCCGGTCCATGCAGAAGACCACCGGCAGGTTCTGGAGGCAGACATCGTGGACGATGGGGTCGAAGGCGCGCTGGAGAAACGTGGAGTAGATGGCGCAGAAAGGCTTGAAGCCGCGCGTGGCAAGGCCGGCGGCGAATACCACCGCATGCTCCTCCGCGATGCCGACGTCGAAATAGCGGGTTGGGTGGTAGGGGCGAAACAGGTCGAGCGCGGTGCCGTTCGGCATGGCCGCGGTAATCGCGACGACCTTGGCATCGTTGTCGGCCAGCTGAACGAGCGTCTTCGCGAAGACCTCGGAGTAGGTGGGCGCGCCGCCGGAGTGGGTGTGGCCGGTTTCCGGGTCGTACGGGCCCAGGCCATGGAACTTCTTCTGCCCGGCCAGCGCGGGGGCGAAGCCTCGGCCCTTCTCCGTGATGGCATGCAGGAGCACGGGCCGGTCTTGCTGCTTGAGGAACTCGAAGGTGTCGATGAGCAGGCCGATATTGTGGCCGTCGAGGGGGCCATAGTAGGTCAGGCCGAAATCCTCAAAGAAGGAGGAGGGGAACAGGACGCCCTTAGCGGCTTCTTCGGCGCGGCGGACGATGTTCTTCGCGCCGCGCCCGCCTACCTTCTCGACCAATTTCTGCGCGCCCGAGTGCAGCGAGGTGATCTGCGGGTTGGTGACGATCTTGTGCAGGTATTTGGCGATCGCGCCGACGTTGCGGTCGATGGACCACTCGTTGTCGTTGAGCACGACGATCAGGCGCCTGGTCTGGTCGGCGATGTTGTTGAGTGCTTCAAAGGTGATGCCGTTCGTGAAGGCGGCATCGCCGGCCAGGGCGACGATGTGCTCGGTGCCGCCGGCCAGGTCGCGCGCGACCGCCATGCCGAGGGCCGCCGACAGCGCCGTACCCGCGTGACCCGCGCCGTACGCGTCGTGCTCGCTTTCGGTCCGAAGCATGAAGCCGTTCAGGCCGCCGGGCTGGCGGATGGTGTCGAACCGGGACTCGCGGCCGGTAAGCAGCTTGTGGATGTAGGCCTGGTGCGAAACGTCGAATACAAACTTGTCGGCCGGCGTCGAAAAGACGTAGTGGAGCGCCAGGGTGAGCTCCACTACGCCGAGGTTGGGGCCCAGGTGGCCGCCTGTCTTCGAGAGCGAAACGATGAGGCGCTCGCGGATCTCCTGCGCCAGGGATTCGAGTTCAGGTACCGAGAGCGTCTTGATGTCGGCGGGGGACTGAATTGTGCCGAGGCGGTTCATCATGAGCTCCCTGAAGGTAGCCGCGGCGAGGGAGGGCGCGGCGCGCAAGGGCCTCCGGGGGCGGGGGCTGCCTCTCGATCCTAAGTATACAAGGGAGGTCGGCGGCTACTTGTCGGGGTTGGCCTTGGTTTCCATGCGCGTAATACGCCCTTGGTGGTCATAGGCGATGCCGTCGAGAATGCTCATGTCGCCGCGGATGTCGTTGCGCAGGCCGTCGACCTTGCTGTCGATCTTGGTGTCAAGTTTGTTCGCCAGAACGTCGACTTTCGCGTCGAGCCGGTTGCCCAGCGCCTCCACGCGCGAGTCCGAACGAAAGATCGAGATGACGATGGCGGTCGTGGGAATGATTGCCGGGCCGATGATGCCGCCCAGGGCCGCGATGAGTTCGGGTTGTGTCACGCCGGTCCCCCTCCCTGCTGCTGCGCTTGTAGGATGCCTGGATGAAGCAGCAAGAGTACCGAGGTACTCAGCAGCCGCTCAACCTTGGGCCTCGCCGCCGAACGCGACGATGAAGTACTGCGCGGGCTCCGGCCCCGGGTTGTGCAGCCCATGGAGCGACATGGACTTCCAGAACGCGACCGAACCCGGCGTCAGGCTTTCGGTCTTGCCGTCGATGGTGGCCTGGAGATTGCCCTTCATCAGCAGCACGAACTCCTCGTGCTTGTGCCGGTGCGGCGGGTGCGGCTCGGCGCCGGGGTTCAATAGAGTCTCGTGGACCTCCAGCCGGGTTCCTTCGGCCGAGTAGCCCTCGACCACGGGGCGCATGGTGGTGGCCGCGCCCACGTGGGGCTGCATTTCGGCAAAGGGGCGGACGAACGATTGCAGCGGCTCCTTCGCGTCGGCCCGGCCCTCGCGCGCGGAGGCCGCGAGGGCGAGCAAGGCGGGCAGGGAGCCGGCGCAGAAGCTGCGGCGGGAGGCGGGCATCGGGGTCACCTCTGAGGGAGAGTTGGGTTATTATAGGCCGGGCGAGCCGCCCTCCGCGCGGAACTCGCCCTCCCAGCGAGCGACGGCCGCCGCGGCCAGGCAGTTGCCGGCCACATTGACCGTGGTGCGGCCCATGTCCATCAGCGCGTCGATGCCGAGCAGCAGCGTGATGGGTTCCTCGGGCAGTCCGAACGAGGACGCGGTCGCAAGCAGCACGACCAGCACCGCGCGCGGAATGCCGGCAACGCCCTTGGAAGTGAGCATGAGAACCAAAAGCATGCCGACCTGCTGCCGCAGGGGCATGGCGATGCCGCCGGCCTGCGCGGTGAAGCCCGCGGCCAAGGCCAGGTATAGCGCGGAGCCGGTCAGATTGAAACTGTAACCGGCGGGGATGACGAAGCCGGTGATGCGCCGAGGGACGCCGAAGGCTTCCATCTGCTCGATGGCGCGGGGCAGCGCCGCTTCGGAGGTCGCGGTCGCAAAGGCGATTGACGCGGGCTCGGCAAGGGCGGCCAGGAATCCCCGCACCGGAATACGCGCAAGCAACAGCACCGGCAGCAGCACGACCACCGCGAACGCGGCAATGGCCAGGTAGTGCGTCAGGAGCAGCCGCCCGAGGCTCGCGAGCGCGCCCGCCCCTGCGCTCGCTACCGTGTACGCCAGGGCGGAGGCGACCGCGAGCGGGGCCAGGACCATGACCAGGTTGGTGAAGGCGAACATGGTCGCGGTGAGCGAGTCGACGAGCGCCAGCATGGCGGCCCGGCGGCCCGGCGGCACCCGGCGCAGGGCGAGAGCGAACAGCAGAGCGAAGACGGCGACCTGCAGTATCTGGTTGGTCGCTACGGCTTGCGCGATGTTTTCGGGGAATGCGTGGAGCAGGAACTCCTGCCAGGTGAGCCGAGCGGCTGCGGGTGGGGCGGCCCGCGCCGGAAGGTGAAGGCCTGCCCCAGCTTGAGAAAGATGGATCGCGAAGAGCCCGAGGGCCAGGGCGGCGGTGGTGAGCCCCTCGAACAGCAGGATGGACCGCCAGGCAAGCCGGCCCAGCTTCGACTCGCCCGTTTGCCCGGCGATGCCGGTGACCAGAGTCCCGAAGATGAGCGGGGCGGTGATGGTCTTGACCAGACGCAGAAAGATGTCGGAGAAAACACGGGTTTGCGCGGCGAACCGGGGCAGGTCCAGGCCGAACTCCACCCCGGCCAGCATGGACCAGAGAATCCACGGGGTTAAGCTTTTCTTCCTCAGCGTGAGGACAGCGAGCACGAGAAGCGCGGGCAGGCGCAAAGCGCCGAGGTGCAGAGCCAGCCCCAGCGCCCACGCGAAGACGGCAGCAACCGCAAGCCACGGGAAGCGACGCGCGGCTCTCGTTGTCCCGGTCACGGGACCAGCATAGCGGGTCCCTTACTTTGCGCCGGGTGCGGCATCGCGGTTGTGCGCTTCCGCAGGGGGATGCGTCGCTTCGACGGCGGTGAAGTTTTCGAGGAACCGGTAGCTGTGCTCGCTGCCCTTCGGGACGATCCAGGAGCTGCCGGGCTCGAGCTTGACGGTCTGCCCTTCGAGGGTCAGTTCGGCGCGACCCGTGAGCACGTAGCCGACCGTCTCGTACTCGCGCCGCACCGGAGTGGACGGTGTCCCAGGCTCCTCGTTCTCCCAAAGGCGCATCGAGATGCCCTGCCCGCTTGCCAGAAGGCGCTGCCCCTGCGAACCCTTCGGTGCTCCCGTCGCTTCAACCTTGGTCACGAATGTATCCGGCATAATGTCTCCTTCACCCGTTGGATGCGGCGAGGCGGGTGGGTCAGGTCAGGTCAGGTCGCCTGAAAGCTCGTCGGAAGGGTGCGCGAGCTCGCCCGCGAAACCCTCATGGATGCCGACCAGCGCTTCCTCGCGGCCGAGCGTGCCGGATTGCTCGAAGGTTATGGCGATGTGGCCGGCCAGGTCGGCGAGCATGACGCCCCACGCTTGCGGGTCGTCCCACACGCCGGCCCGGAGGGAGATGTGCTGCTCGCCATCGGCGATCCAGACGCGGAGCAGCTCGAAGGAGCGGCGGTCGTTGCGGGCGGCATCGGGAACGCGGAGCTGGGTGGTTTCGGACATGCAGCTATTGTCGCCCGGACGGGAAGCAGATCGATATCGGCTGGAGTGGCAGTGAGACAAGCAACTCCGGCGACGAAGTGCGGAATCCTCTCCAGCGAGAGCCCTCCGCACTTCGCTTTCGCTCAGGAGGAACCCACAGCTCTCAGTCGAGATATGAGTTCTCCGGCATCTATCACCGCTGTGCCGAACCACTGAGCAGGATTGCCTGACTGTGGGGATCGAGTGAGAGCAGGAACAAATGGGTTGCATCAATTTGGTACTCGACGAGGGTCGCCGGCGAGCCGTCCGGACCTTGCTGCATCTTTGACGGAAGCAGGCTGCGTCCGTTCTGATCCGCGGCCTGCACGGTATAAGCCTCTTGAAGCGTTGCCTGCACCGTGGTGCCGAAGCTCTGATCGTAGGTGAAGACAACGGGCGTGAAGCTTGTTGGATTGAAGCTCTCCAAGCCTGTTACCGCGATGGGCAGGGCTTGCTGTCCGCCGGCTACACAGCTGGAATTACAAGCGCTTTCACCTGTCAGACGGAAAGCGTAGTCCGCGGTCTGCGTTGTCATCTTTGAGAAGCTTGCGGGGTCTTGCAGGGCAAGCGTACCACTGCCTACAAACGCGCCCGGCTTCAAGGCGGTAAGCGTTGCCGATTGAACCTTGGCGAACGTTTGCGCGGTAGGTACGGAGATAGAGAGAATCTGGGAACCGAATGGCGTGTTCAGCATGACCGTGCCGCGGCCATTGTTCTCCAGGATGTATTTGCCTGTAAGCGCGAAGCCGGGAGCTGCCGCCCGTGGTGCATTCAGGTCGGCGATACCGCCGATGATATTGCCCTGGCCGTCAGCCGTGAAACTGCCGATCACAGCGCTTTGATTCGAGATCCCCGGGCCACTAAGGCCGCTGATGCCCTGAAGAAGGAAGGCATATTGTCCATGTAGGGCCGCAGCGGCTGCGCCTCCACCGACCGTAAAGCTCGAGAACAGGCTCAGGTTTCCGTTTCCATCTCCGGGGTAGTTGGCGGCGACCTGATAAAAACCCGCCGGCAATCCCGCGATCGGGACCCTTGCCGCGCCGCCGGCATCCGTAGGAACAGTGACGTTGAGCGTGTAGTACGGAGGCGCGTTATTGGAGACGCCGACGCGGAAAAAGACGTTCGTGTTCGGCGGGCAGACCTGGATCACAAGGGAGAACGGCTGCTGCGTTCCGATGTAGGCGGGGTTCGTCGTGATCCCCTGTTGCACCCCCTGGGGACACGATGGCGCTGCTTGAGCGAAAGCGGGAATGGTGCTGCCGAGAATAAAAGCACCCAGGAGCGTTGAACCACTTGCGAAGTTCATGAGGGCGACCTTTTAAGCGGATTGAAGGACGCGCCAATGCTACATGTTTTCGGCCATCTCTCGTGTAAATGTTTCCGGGGCTGCTCGACACTCAAGTGCGTGTGCACGAGAGCCCGCTTCGAAGGTCACAGCCGCCAACTACTCGTCCTTCTCCCGCAGCTTCGCCAGTCCGGCGAAGTCTTCCAGCGTGGACGTGTCGCCCTTGATTTCCCCGTGCGCGGCCAACTCGCGCAGCAACCGCCGCATGATCTTGCCGGAGCGGGTTTTCGGCAGTGCTTCGACGAATCGGATGTCGTCGGGCCGCGCGAACGGGCCGATCTCCCCGGCGACCCAGGCGCGCAGCGCATCCCGCAGTTCGTTCGAGGGCTCCCGTCCGGTCTTCAGCGTGACGAAGCAGGCGATCGCTTCGCCCTTCAGCTCGTGCGGCTTGCCGACCGCCGCGGCCTCGGAGACATCGGCGTGCGCGACCAGGGTCGACTCGATCTCCATGGTCCCCAGGCGATGGCCGGACACGTTGAGCACGTCGTCGACCCGGCCCATCAACCAGTAGTAGCCGTCGGAGTCGACCCGCGCGCCGTCGCCCGAGAAGTACATACCCGGTACTTCGGACCAGTAGGTCTTGAGGTAGCGCGCGTGGTCGCCCCAGATGGACCGGGCAATCGAAGGCCAGGGTTTGGTGATGACCAGCAGGCCTCCCTTGCCCTGGGGCACCGGCGCGCCCTCCTTGGTGACGATGGCCGGCTGGACGCCGAAAAACGGCACC
Organism: uncultured Acidobacteriaceae bacterium; assembly: GCA_964250745.1. Taxonomy (GTDB): domain Bacteria; phylum Acidobacteriota; class Terriglobia; order Terriglobales; family Acidobacteriaceae; genus EB88. The sequence goes on along the minus strand of CAXUHL010000081.1, from coordinate 1,320 downwards.
GTCGCGGAGCCGGGTTTGGTCGCGACCGCCCCAGGCAGGGGCGCGAGCATGTGCGCGCCGGTTTCGGTCTGCCACCAGGTGTCGACGATGGGGCAGCGCCCGCGTCCGATCTCGGCGTGGTACCAGGTCCACACTTCGGGGTTGATGGGCTCGCCGACCGTACCGAGCACGCGCAGGGTCGCGAGCGAGGCCTTGCGCGGATATTCGTCGCCCCACTTCATGAAAGCGCGAATCGCGGTGGGCGCGGTGTAGAAGACGGTGACCCGGTGGCGGTCGATCAGCTGCCAGGCGCGGTCGGGGTCGGGGCAGGCCAGGGCACCCTCGTACAACAGCGTGGTGACGCCATTGAGGAGCGCGCCGTACAGCACGTAGGAGTGGCCCGTGATCCAGCCCACGTCGGCCGTGCACCAGAAGACGTCTCCGGGGTGGAGGTCGAAGACCAATTTCGTGGTCAGATACGTCTGGACCGCGTAGCCGCCCTGCGTGTGGACGAGGCCCTTGGGCTTGCCGGTGGTGCCGGAGGTGTAAAGGACAAAGAGCGAGTCCTCGGCGGCGAGCGGCTCGGCCGGGCAGTCGGCGGAGGCCTGGGCCATCTGCTCGTGCCACCACAGGTCGCGTCCGGGGTGCATCGCGACCTCCGAGCCCGTGCGCCGGAGGACGACGACGCTGCGGACCGCCGGGCACTGCTTCAACGCTTCGTCGACCGCGGCCTTGAGCTTGATCTCGTTCCCTCTCCGCCATGTGCCGTCCTGCGTCAGGATCACGCGGCAGTCCGAGTCGAGCACGCGGTCGGCGATGGCCTGCGGCGCGAATCCGCCGAAGATGACCGAGTGGACCGCCCCGATGCGCGCGCAGGCGAGCATGGCGACGGCGACCTCGGGGGTCATGCCCATGTAGATGGCGACGCGGTCGCCTCTTCGCACGCCCAGGGCGCGCAGCATGGCGGCGCAGCGGGCGGTTTCGTCCCGAAGCTCGGCGAAGGAGAGGGTGCGGACCTCGCCGGGCTCGCCCTCCCAGATCAGGGCGGGTCGCGCGCCGCGCCCGGCTTCGACGTGGCGGTCCAGGCAGTTGTGGCTTAGATTGATGAGCCCGTCCGCGAACCAACGGATCTCGGGGTCGGGCTGTCCCGGGGACCACTCGAGCGCCCTGGTGGGAGTGCGAAACCAGTGCAGCTCGCGGGCGATGTCCAGCCAGAACGCCTCTGGGTCCTCGACCGAGCGGCGATAGAGCGCGCGGTAAGCGTCGATCGAGGGCACGTGCGCGTGGGCGGCAAAGGCGGCGGGCGGCGGAAACAGCCTGGTCTCGCGGAGGGAGGAGGAA
>CAXUHL010000080.1:0-11736 GCA_964250745.1 uncultured Acidobacteriaceae bacterium | reverse complement strand
CATCGGCACCGGGCCCTTCGCCGACGAAGAACAGCCGCGCCTCGGGCGAGCCCTCCCCGAAGACGATGGTGTGGCGGCCCGCGAAGGCCAGCGGGCAGCGGGTACACTCGCCAAGTTCCTCGCGGATCGCGGCGAGGGCGGCCGGCCTCTGCCCGGGCAGCAGCAGGGGGCCGGGCAAGGTCAGCGGCGGCTCGAAGGTGGGCTTGCGGGCGGCATGGCGGCAGGGGCGCTTCCCTGCTCGGGCTCGGCAACGAGCGGCCGGCGGTACAGGTCGTGGATGCCCAGGTCATGGAGAAAGGCGATCTGGGCGCGCAGGGCTTGCAGCGCGGCCGGCGGCAGGGTGCGCGGCATCACACGGCTTCGGCCATCTCCGCGAGCACCCTTTGCGGCCGGCGGAGGTGGACGATCTCGTCCAGGATCGCGCCGGCGAGGTCGCGCTTGTGCATCGCCGGCAGCTCGACCGAGGTGGACCGGGTCAGAAACGTCGCGGCGTTGCGGTCCGAGTCGAAGCCGAGTTCGGGGCGCGACACGTCGTTGAGCACAATGGCGTCGGCCCCCTTGCGCAGCAGCTTGGCGCGTCCGCTGCCCAGTGCTTCTTCCGGCGCGGCAACTTCGGCGGCGAAACCGATCAGCAGCGTGCCGGGGCTGCGCCGGGCGGCCAGGTCCGCCAGGATATCCGGAGTCGGTTCGAGCTCGAGCGTCAGCGTGCCGACGCGCCGGAGCTTTTCGGAAGCAACGCTGGCGGGCCGGTAGTCGGCTACGGCGGCGGCCATGATGACGATATCGGCCTCCGCTAGGTGCTCGAGTGCGGCCGCGTGCATCTCCGCGGCGGTGGTTACGGCGACGAGCTCGACGCCGCTCGGGAGCGGCAAGGCCGTCGGGGCGGAAACGAGCACGACACGCGCGCCGCGCAAACGCGCCGCCTCGGCAAGGGCGTAGCCCATCTTGCCGGAGGACCGATTGCCGAGGAACCGGACCGGGTCGAGCGCTTCGCGGGTGCCGCCCGCGGTCACGAGGACGGTCTTGCCCGCGAGCGAGGCCCCGCGCTGAAGCGCCTGCAGCGTGGCTTCGACGATCTCGGGAATCTCCGCCAGGCGGCCCGGGCCGGTCATGCCGCAGGCAAGCATCCCCGCGCCGGGCGCGATAACGGACGCCCCGCGCGCCCGCAGCAGCTCGACGTTCGCCTGCGTGGCCGGGTGCTCCCACATCCGCACGTTCATGGCGGGGGCCAGCAGGACCGGGGCAGGCGTGGCCAGGTACAGGGTGGCGAGGAAGTCGTCCGCGCGGCCCTGCGCCAGGCGGGCCAGGGTGTCGGCGGAAGCGGGCGCGATCAGCAGCGCGTCGGTGGCCTGCGCGAGCTCGATGTGCTCCATGGCCGGCGAGCGCCCTTCGGCTTCCTCGGCGGCCTGGTCTTCCCACAAGCTCGTAATCACGCGGCGGCCGGACAAGGCGGCGAAGGTCAACGGCTGAATGAAGCGCTGCGCCCCGGCGGTCATCACGACCTGAACATCGAGGGCCTTGGCCTGAAGCGCGCGGAGCAGTTCCACAGCCTTGTACGCGGCGATACCGCCGGTGACGCCGAGAGTGACCTTCATCCGAGGGGAGCCTCCCACGCTCGCCCTGATTGTAAATGGGCGATGAAGGCTGTCCCGGGTTGCGGCGAAAAGCGTGGAAAAGCGGTCCGTGTCCGGCCTTTGCAAGACACGGCGAAGCGATCTCCAGCCGCGCATGCGGCCGGGCCTGCGGGAACCACGGCTGCTCGTCGCCTAGACGGCGAAACGCGGGATTTCCGGCGCCTCGAAGCCCGGCTTGAGCACCGGCGTGTCGTACCGGACGTGCTGCACCAGACCCGCCATGATCTCGTCCCGCGCGATCCTGGATGCCTTGGACGAGGGCGTGACGACCAGCGGCAGCGAGCCGTTCTGAAGCTGGCGGGCGCGCCGGGCGGCGACGATGACGTAGCGGAAGTTGCTGTCGAACTCGTGTTCGAGCTTCATGGACTGACCTCAAGAGGACGGGTGTGCCGCGATCCCGAAGGCCGCGAGAACCGGTTCCAAACGCTGCCGGATGCCTTGCTGTCCGCACCCGTTTGCAAGCGCCAACGTGCGAGCCGTTTCCGGGCCGGAAGCCGGGGCCGCGCCGCCGCGCCGGGAACGTTCTACGGACACAATAGCTGAAAGTTCGTCCACCGCAAGCTCTAAAACGTCGTTGATCAAAACGTACCGGTACCGAAAGTAATTGCCGATCTCGCTCCGTGCCTTGCGGAGCCGCCGCGCGAGCACCTCGTCGTCGAGCGCGCCTTCGGCCCGGCTGCGGTTGCGCAAGCGTGCCTCAAGCACGACGGGCGTGGGCGGCAGGACGAAGATACCGACCGCCTCGGGCATCCGCTCGCGCACCTGCTCCGCCCCCTGCACGTCGATGTCGAGCAGCAGATCGTTGCCGCGGGCCCTCGCTTCGTCCAGAGACGCGCGCGCCGTCCCGTAATAGTTGCCGAAAACGTCGGCGTACTCGAGAAACTCTCGATTCGCGATGCGGGCCTCGAACTCGGAAACCGAAATGAAGTTGTACTCGCGGCCCGAGGCCTCCGAGCCGCGCGGCTTGCGGGTCGTGTAGGAAACGGAAAACTCCAGTCCCGCGACCTGCGACCGGATCTGGGCGACCAGGGTGGACTTGCCGGAGCCCGACGGGGCCGAAATGATGAAGAGAATACCTGCCAAGGGCCTCCTGAGCCGCGGTGGGAATGGGCGTAAAAAAAAATAGGTGCCGGCCTGAACAAACAGACCCATTGTGCCGATAAGGGACACGATAGACGATCCTGAGGAGGTTCCGGTGGACGCACCGGCGATTGCGCGGCGATGGACCTTCCCGCGGCTGCTCGCAGCCCACGCGCTCGCAGCCGCGCGCCGCATCGCCGGGGCCTTACTCGATGTTTTGCGCCTGCTCGCGCAGCTTCTCGATGGCGGACTTCATCGCGAGGCCCGCGGCGGTGATCCGCTCGCCCGCGCCGGTGGTGCCGCCCGTCTTCGACAGGATCGTGTTGGCTTCCCGGTTCATCTCCTGGAGCAGGAAATCGAGCTTCTTCCCGGCCTCTCCGCCTCCGTCGAGAATGGTGCGAAAGTGCGCGAGGTGCGTGTGCAGCCGCGTGAGCTCTTCCTCGATGTCTCCGCGCTGCGCGAGCAGGGCGGCTTCAGCGAGCAGACGGTTGGGGTCGGCGTCCCTGTCGACGAGGGCGCGCATCCGCGACGCAAGCCGGGCGAGGTGCGCCGGTTGGGCTTCTTCCCGAAGCGAGGCGGCTTCGCGGGCGAGCGCGGCAAGCTCCTCGAGCAGCGGCACCATGGACGCAGCCAGGGCCTGCCCTTCGTGAACGCGCATGGCCTGGAGGCCGGTGAGCGCGCGGGCGAGCAGAACGGGCGCCGCCTTGCGCATCGCGTCCTCCGGAACAGGTGTGTGCGCCGAGGACGCGAGCAGACCTGGAACCAGGGCGAGCGCGTTCAGGTCGGGCCGGCAAGCGAGCGTGTGCGCCAGGGCCGCTTCGTCGAAGCTCGCCAGAAACACGCGCAACCCCACCGGATCGAAGGCCGGCCCCGCCGGGCGCGCGCCCGGACTGGAGGACCGGTCGACCGCGAGGGTCAGCTCGACGTGACCGCGCACGAGTGCCCGCTTGAGCTCCGCGCGGAACACCGGCTCCAGCGCCTCGCAGCCGGGCGCGAACCGCAGGTGGAGGTCGAGAAAGCGGTGGTTCACGCTTCGGATCGTCAGCGAAAGGGCCGTACCGGGCGCAAGATCCTGGGTCGCGCCGGCAAAGCCGGTCATGGAGCGGAGAGGGGAGACGGTGGACTCTGTGCTGTCTGCTTCGTTCGGGCTGGGGCTGGCGATAAGAACCTCGCGTGTGCAAAGAGTATAGGCCGGGGTATGCCTGGCTCAGACGCGCAGCTCCGCTTCGGGAACCGCGGCGAACTGCAGATCGTGCAGCCTTCTGTAAGTCGGGGAGCGCGCGAGCAACTCCTCATGCGATCCCACGGCCGTGATGCGCCCGGCCTCCAGCACGGCGATGCGCGTCGCGCGGCGCACGGTGGCGAGCCGGTGCGCGATCACGATGACCGTGCGGCCCTGCATCAGGTTGCCGAGCGCGGGCTGGACCAGCGACTCGCTTTCCGCGTCCAGCGCGGAGGTGGCCTCGTCGAGGATCAGGATGGGGGCGTTCTTGAGCAGGGCGCGGGCGATGGCGAGCCGCTGGCGCTCGCCCCCGGACAGGCGAAAGCCCTTCTCGCCGATCGGGGTGTCGTAGCCCTGCGGCAAGCGCAGGATGAACTCGTGCGCGAGCGCGTGGCGCGCAGCCGCTTCCACCTCCTCCAAGGGCACGTTCGGGCGGCCGTAGGCGATGTTGTTGCGGACCGTGTCGTTGAAGAGGATCAGATCCTGGGTGACGGTGCCGATCTGGTCGCGGAGCGAGGCGAGCGAGACCTCCCGGAGGTCATGCCCGTCGAGCGTCACGCGGCCACCCGATGGATCGAAAAAGCGCGGCACCAGGCTGGCGAGCGTCGACTTGCCCGCGCCGCTCGGGCCCACCAGCGCGACGACCTCGCCCTTGCGGATGGTCAGATCGATGCCCGCGAGCACAACTCCCTCGGGAGCGTCCGTCCCGTGATAGCGGAAATCGACATCCTCGAAGCAAATGGCATGCTCAAAGCCTCGCAGGCGCGGCGCACCGGGTCTTTCCGGCAAATCGTCCGTCGCGTCCATGAAACGAAAGATCTCGCTCGACGCGCCGAGCGCCTGCTGGAAGTTGTTGTAGTAGAGCGCGAACTTGCGGACCGGGTCGTACAGCTTGAACAGCGCGACCAGAAAGGTGAAGAACTGCCCTTCCGTCATGGACCGGCTCTGGATCCGTCCGCGCCCGGCAAGCAGCAGCAGCGCGATGGCGACAGCGCCGATCGCGTCCATCAGCGGCGAGGACAGGGCCTGGGCGCGCACCGAGCGGAGATTGGCGCGGAACAGCCGGCGCGCGGCGAAGCGGAACCGCCCCAGCTCCCAAGGCTCCATGTTGAAGGCCTTGACGATGCGGTTACCGGTGATGGTTTCGTGCAGGATGTTCTGGATTTCGGCGAGCTTGTCCTGCCCGCCCCGGGTCGTCCGGCGCACGTTGCGGCCGATGCGCCGGACCGAAAGCGCGACCACGGGGACGAAAACCAGCAGAAGCCAGGCGAGCTTGCCGCCCAGGTAGACGACGAGCGCCAGGGTGAAAACAAGAGTGAAAAACTGCTGGAGAAAATCCGAAAGCACCGACGACATCGCGAACTGGACCCGCTCGATGTCGTTGATGAGCGTGGAAAGCAGCGTGCCGGTGCTGTTGCGTTGGAAGAACGCGACCGAGCGGCGGAGCATGGAAGCGTACAGGTCGTCGCGCAGGTCGGTGATCATGCCGAAGCCCGCGTAGTTGACCAGGTAGGTTCCGCCGAAATCGCAGAGGCTCTTGAGCAGGGTGGAAGCGACCAGCGCGTAGCCGACCACGGTCCACTCGTTGTGAAAGGTGTGCGGGACGAGCGCGTGAAGGTCGAAGCCGGCGCGGCTCTGGACGCGCGAGCCGAAGCCGCCCAGCAGCGAAACGGAGCCGGTGTGCGCGCCCGGGCGCAGGACGTTGTCGAAGATGGGCTGGATGAGCAGAACCCGGAAAGCCTCCAGCAGCCCGACCGCCGCCATCAGCACGACCGCCGCGGCGGTGTGCGGCGCGTACCGGCGCAGGTAGGCGAGCAGGCGAAGGAGGCGACTCACCGGCGAGCCTTTGCATGAACGGTGTAGACGAGCCTGGGGCTTTGGAGCGCGGCGTTGGGGAGGTCGATGCGCCGCTGTGTGAGTTCCGCTTTCTCGTAAGCGGTGACGTAAGGCGGAACGTAGTCGGCGAAGAGGGTGTACGTACCGGGTTCGCCGGTCGTTTCCGGCTCCGGCAGCACGGCATGCGTGGTGAGCGACTGGCCCGGCAGCAGCGTCTCCCAGGAGGCAATCCGCTGGAGGATCGAGTCCCGCGAGTGCAAGAAGTCGGCGGTGCAGCCTCTGCCTGACAGGATCCGGCGCGAGACTCCGGACGGCTCGTACTTCAGGCGCAAGTACAGCGTGCCATGGGGGATTGCGGAGCAGTCGAGGTAAGGCCGGGGTAGGCGCAGGATGTGATCGGTGGTGTTGGTCAGGAACACGGCGAAGGATCGCGGAACGCCTGTGAATGGGCCATCGGGCTCGATGGTAAGAGCCAGATTGGGCGTCCGCGCGGTCGCGCCGCGCGAAAGCAGGGACAGACCGAGGAGTATGAGCGACAGGGCAGGCGCCGTCGATGATGGATGGCCCGGGCGAGGTGTCATGCGAATCTACCGCTAGTGTAGCGGGCGGGTCATGCGTTCAAGACTGACCCTTGGGCGGGGTGTCTGGCTTGAGCGAACATTCCGTCGGCTTCGCGCAGCCGGATGACTGCCTATCCGGGACGCACCGGGCCGGCGTTCTCGGGCTCGTCGCCGGCGGTACCCGCGCCGAAACGCAAGCCGTCCACCAAAAGGTCGACCATGGCCCGCGCGTACACGGGCTCCGCGCCTTTCGGCCCGTGGCACAGGGTCCCGACCGCCATCAGCAGGTCCTCGGCGTTGATGCCGGGCCGGACGCTTTTCGCGGCAACGGCCGTGTCGAGCAGTGTGCCGAGTGACGCGTGCATGCGCGCGAGAAAGTATCCGGGCAGCACGCTGTAGGCGGGGTCGCCCGAGTGGAGCGCCGCCGCGAGCCCGCGCTTGGTACCCAGGAAGTCCATGAAGCATTGGAGCCGGCGTGCCGGCGCTTCGCCGGGCTCGTACTCCTCGGCAAGAGCGGATGCCGCGTCCGCGCAGGCATCCACCTGCGTCTGCATCACGGCCGCGATCAGGTCTGCCCGTTCTGGAAAATGCCGGTACAGCGTACCGACGCCCACGCCCGCCTTTTCCGCTATCTCACGGACCGGGGCGTCCACCCCGGAAGCGGTGAAGACCTCGGTAGCCGCCTGCACCAGAGAAAGCTTCTTACGCCGGGCATCGGCTCGCATAGGGCGAGGGTTCACCCCGGCGGTCTCCTGCGGTTCCGCGTTGTTTTCAGATCGGTCTTTCACGAGGGCGGCTTGCAAGCGGAACAAGATTCCGCTTACTATCCGGGACTAAAATCCGCGTCGCAATAAGCCTAGCAGGGTGCTCTTACCGCATCGCCAAGGAGAGCAACATGCCGGACACTCGCGTCGCCCTGGTTACCGGGGCCAATCAAGGGATCGGCTTTCAGGTCGCCAGCGAACTCACGGCAAAGGGCGTTACCGTGCTGGCCGGGTCGCGCAACGCCGAGCACGGCAAGGCCGCGGCCGAGAAGATCGGAGCAGGCGCCGTCGCGCTTCAGCTCGACGTGACGGACCCGGCCTCGATCGCGGCGGCGGCGGAACGCGTGCGCGGGGAGTTCGGCCGGCTCGACCTGCTGGTCAACAATGCGGCGATCTCCAATACGAACAACGGCGACCTGCCCCTGCGGGAGAACGCCCGGCGGACGCTCGCGAGCAATGCTCCTCTCGATGAGGTGCGCGCGGTTTGGGAAACCAATGTTTTCGGCGTGCTCGCCGTTTACCAGGCGATGCTTCCTCTTCTTCGCGCCTCCTCGGATGCGCGCATCGTGAATGTGTCGAGCGGTGTGGGCTCGCTGACGATGAACGCGTACCCGGCTTTTCCGTACTGTTCGTACTATGGCCCGGTTTACGCCGCATCCAAGGCGGCGCTCAACGCGGTCACGCTGGCGATGATGACCGAACTGGAATCGTCCGGGATCAAGGTGAACCTGGTCTCTCCGGGGTTCACGAAAACGAACCTCAACGGCTATACGGGTACCGAATCCCTCGAGGACGGCTCGCGTGAGGTGGTGCGGGTCGCCCTGCTCGGCCCGGAGGGCCCGACCGGTACGTTCACTCGCTGGGAAAACACGGCGATCCCGTGGTAGCCGCCTCTATGCCAACCTCGAAAACCCGGCCGCCTCACCGGGGCATATCGCGGTGCGTCGTCTTGACCCGGTAACCCTTCTCGGCCAGGGCTGCACCGACAGCCTCGGCGATGAACACGGAACGGTGCTGGCCGCCGGTGCAGCCGAACGAGACGGTGAGGTAGCTCTTGCCCTCCTGGATGTAGTGAGGCAGGAGAAAAAAGAGCATGCCGTCGACCTTCTCCAGGAACTCGGCCGTCTGCGGAAAGCCGCCGACGTACTCCCGGACGGCGCGGTCCTGGCCGGTCAGGGGGCGGAACTCGGGGATGAAGTGCGGGTTGGGAAGGAAGCGTACGTCAAAGACAAGGTCGGCCCCGAGCGGCACGCCGTTCTTGTAGCCGAAGCTGGTGACGGAGAGCAGCAGGCTCTTGCCGGCCTCAGCCCCGAAGCGCGTGTGGAGGTAGGCGCGCAGCTCATGGACGTTGAAGTTGGTGGTCTCGAGCACGACGTCGGCGATGTTGCGGACCGGCTCGAGCAGGGCGCGCTCGGCTTCGAGCGAGGCTTCGACGCTCGCGTCGGCCCCGAGCGGGTGCGGGCGGCGAGTTTCCGAGAAGCGCCGGAGCAGCGCGGGACCGGCCGCCTCCATGAAGATCACGGTCACAGGGAGGGTCTTGCGCATGCTCAGCAGCGTGCCGGGCAGCTGCTCGAGCGCGGAGCCCTCCCGGACGTCAACCACGATGGCGGCCTTACGCGACGCCGCGGAGTGGGCAATGAGCGCCGCGAACTGGGGCAGCAGTTCGATGGGCAGATTGTCGACCGAGTAGTAGCCCAGGTCCTCGAAGGCCTTGAGCGCGGAGCCCTTGCCGGACCCGGAAAGCCCGGTGAGCACGACCAGTTCACGGGTTGGCGGGAGAGTCTCGGGCATGGGCCGCTCTGCGCGTATTGTAGCGGGCCTGGCTTGTAGACTCGGGGCAGGGACGGACGGAGATGGACACGAGAATCGCGCACGACGGGCCGACGCTGCTGGCGGCGGCCCTGGCCTCGCTGGTGGAGGGCGTGGAAGCGCTCACGGTGGTACTCGCGGTGGGCAGCGTACGAGGCTGGAGCGGCGCGCTCGCGGGAACCGGGGCGGCGCTCGCGGTGCTCGGCGTGCTGGTGGCACTGCTGGGGCGGGCGTTGACGCGCATCCCGCTGGGCCTGGTGCAGATGGTGGTCGGGGTGCTCCTGCTCTTGTTCGGTTTGCGCTGGCTGCGTAAGGCGATCCTGCGGGCGGCGGGGCGCATCGCCCTGCGCGACGAGGCCTCGGCATTCTCGAAGCAGACGGCGGCAATGCGGGCGCTGGGCGGCGAGCAACGGTGGGACAAGGTCGCGTTCGGGGCGGCATTCCAGATCGTCATGCTCGAAGGGGCTGAGGTAGTCTTTATCGTCATCGCGATCGGCGCGGGCGGCACGGGTCTGCTCGTGCCGGCGAGCCTGGGTGCCCTGGCCGCGCTCCTGCTGGTGGCGGCGCTCGGCGTTGTGCTGCACAGGCCGCTCAGCCGGGTCCCGGAGAACGGGCTCAAGTTCGCGGTGGGGGTGTTGCTGTCGGCATTTGGAACCTTTTGGGCCGGCGAGGGATTCGGGGTCGCGTGGCCCGGCGAGGACTGGTCCATCCCGGCGCTGGTGCTCGCCTACCTGGCCCTGGCGTTGGTCACGGTCGGGCTATGCCGGGGCAGGCGCGCCGCGAGGCTCGCATGAGCCGGTTGAAAACGGTCGCGCTGGAGATCTGGGGCCTGTTCGTCGACGACGGACGGTTCGCCGGGGCGGTGCTGCTGTGGCTCGTGCTGTTTCGTCTTCTGCTCGCGCGGGTACCGGGGGCGGGCGCGATCCTGTTCGCCGGGCTGGCGGCGATTCTGCTGGTGAGCGCCGTGCGGTTCGGGCCGCCCAGGTAAGGGTCGCGTGGCGCTTTGAAGCGAGTACGCGCCCTGCCGCCCAAGCGCAGGCAGCCCTCGGATTTCCCCAGGCCGCAGATCATCAGGTGAGCTTCGCGAGGGATTGCCACGCTCTCCGGCGGCATTCCGAGTTACGGCTGCGTGGGGCTCCAGCGCGGGCCGGGCTTCAGGGTCCGCTGCCCTTCCCCGGCCTGCCGAAGCGTGCGCGGACGCGCGGCCCGGCGGGCTTCGTTCCCCTTGCGCAGCGAGGCCGCCTGCACGGAGGCGATCGGCGGGTAGTCGGCGGCAGGCGGCTCGCCCGTTCGGGGGCTCACGCTCCCGGTGCGCGCTTCGTGACCCTTGCGCAGCGTGGCCGCGTGCAGGGAGGCGAGCGAGCGCTGAAACACTGCCCGGGCCGAGGCGGAATGGCCGGCGAAATGCTTCTGGACGGGAAGCGACTTGCGGGTGGGCCGCCCGGCTTCGTGCTGCCGGCGCAGCGCGGCGGCCTGCGCCGAGGCGAGCGAGCGCTCAAACAGCATCCGGGCGGCCGGGTCGGGCGGCGCGTTCGCCGGCCCGGGAACATACCCGCAGCCGTGCGGCGTGCCGGACTGCCCTTTGCCTCCGGGATCCTCTCCGGCACCGGCGCAGCCGGAGAAAGACCGAAGGGCGGAGGCGCGATCCCCATCGAACGGGTCCAGCTCCGTCCCGTGGACCTCCGTCTCCCCACGCGCGCCGGAACTCTCCGGCTTGCGGGCGCTCCCCTTCGGAACCGCCGCCTGCCTGGCCTGCTGCCACCGGCCGAGGGCCGGGGTGTGCGCCTTATAGGCGGCTTCGTGCGCGGCGGGGGTTGGCCGGGCCGTCTCTTTCGAGGTGCCGGGCGCGCTTTCCGCTTTGTCCCGCGCCGCCGCCGCCGCCTGATCGGGGACCGGACGCTCGAGCTGCGCGGCATTGGAAAGCGGAGTCATCGCTCATCCTTCATGGAAAGTGATCTTGACCGCGAGGGCGGCTCCGTCACGAAGTCAGATAGTCGTAAATCTGATTGCCCGCGGAAGATGCGCCCGCATTGCCCGCTCCTTTCGCGCCTTGCTTGGCCACGTCTTGCGCGATTGCGCCGGCGCCTGCCTTGGCTCCTTTCCCGAGCGCCTGGCCAACGCCGGGAGCGGTGACCGCGCTGACGCCCGCGGCGGCGACATTGATGCCGGCATCGATGCCCGCCTGCTTCACGTCGCCGTGCTCGATCGCGGTCGCGCCCACGTTGGCTCCCTGGCCTATCGCTTCCGTCGTCACGGAGCCAAGCGCGGCGATCTGGCTGAGCACCGGAATCTTCGAATCGCCGATCGCGCCAAGTACCTTGGAAGCGATATCTTCGGCGTTATGGACAAACTTGAGAAAGCCCTTGCCGGCATTTTGCGCGTTGCTTTCGTTCGTGCCGTCTTTGTTCACATGGCTGTCGCTCGTGGTCGGAAGGCTATGATTGCCGCCGCCGAGAGCACTGAAACCCTGCTTGCCGAAATCCTGGAGCAGGCCGGCTTCGGTGCCGTGGCGCGCGTCGCCGTCCTTGGTGAAGCCTTCGATCTTGCCGTCCTTGGCGACGCTGTCAGGTCGCTTGGAGCCGTCGGCGGCGCTCGAGCTTTTGATGAAGTCGAGTACCGCGCTCGCCCGGTACGCCGCGTCGGCCCGGTCGTCCGGCGATAGCTTGGGATCGGTCCAGTCGCCGACCTGCTTTTTCAGGTTGTCCTCGACGCCGCTCTGGTTGCCCAGATTCTTCAACGTGGGGCTGTCGTTGACGATTTGATCGGCCCCGCGCGTATCCCCCGAAGGGCGCTTCTGCCCGGGTTGAGGCACCTGTGAATCCGGCGCGGCG
>CAXUHL010000079.1:8689-11781 GCA_964250745.1 uncultured Acidobacteriaceae bacterium | reverse complement strand
ACCCCGTGCCCCTGGCCTCGTCGCTCAGCCCATCGAGCGTACCGAACGGCAGCTCGCCCACGCCCGTCACCGTCACCGGCGCGGGCTTCACCACGGACTCGCAGGTGCTGCTCAGCGGCACGCGCATCCCGACCAGCTACGTGAGTTCCACGCAGGTCACCGGCATGGTCCCGGCGAGCGCCATGCTCAACGTGGGCTCGGTCCCGCTCAGCGTTGCGACCCCCGCGCCCGGCGGCGGCACCTCGTCCGCGGTCAATCTGAGCGTCGTGCAGGCCCCAGCCCCGCTTCTGACGCAAACCGGCTCGATCATCGCGCGCATCGCCGCGCCCACCGGGATGGGCAGTAAAAACCTCGAGGTCATCCGCGACGGCGACCTGCCGCCGGCCGGCACGGTGGACACCCGCCGCCAGTTCGATACGTTCTCGGGCGGCAACCCGGCAGCGGACGACTGGATCGGCTACCAGTACACCGCTTCGCAGACCTTCGCCAAGGTCGTCTTTCAGGAGGGCATCAACTTCGCCGACGGCGGCTTTTTTGCCTCCGGACCCACCGTGCAGGTACGGCAAAACGGGACTTGGGTCAACGTGCAGAACCAGACCACCACCCCCGCGTACCCCGGCAACAACCGGGTCAACTTCGAAACCTTCTCCCTGACGTTCACTCCCATCACCGGCGACGCGATCCGCATCGACGGCGCGCCGGGCGGGGCCGCCTATTTCACTTCCGTCGGGGAGCTGCAGGTCTTCGGCCCGACGGGCGGCGGCAGCGCGGCGACCATCAGCGCGACCAGCCCATCCAGCGCCTTTGCCGGCGACCCGCCGGTCAAGATCGCCGTCACGGGAACCAACTTCACCTCCGCCTCGGTGGTCCAGTGGAACGGCGCGGCCCTGCCCACGACGTTCGTGAGCGCGACGCAGCTGACGGCTATCATCCCGGCCGCCGATCTCGTTTCCCCGGGCAGCGCCACCCTCTGCGTCGGCACCTCCGCGATCACCGGGACCGCCGGCGTTCCGTTCACCATCCAGCAGGCACCCGCGCCCAACCTGACGCAGACCGGCACCATTCTCGCGCGCATTCTCGCGCCTGCCGGCGGCGGCAATCACAACCCCGAGATCATCCGCGACGGCGACACGCCGCCCCAGGGCTCGAACGACTCCTCGCGCCAGTACGATACCTACTCGGGCGGCGCGGCGGCGGCGGAAGACTGGATCGGCTATGGCTACAGCGCCCCCCAAACCTTCGCCAAGGTCGTTTTCCAGGAGGGCATCAACTTCGGGGATGGCGGTTGGTTCAAGAACCTCAACGTGCAGGTCCGGCAGAACGGGGCGTGGGTCAACGTCCCCTCGCAGACGGTAAGCCCCGCCTACCCGGCCAACGACGGAGTCAGCTTCGAGACGTATACCTTCACCTTTCCGGCCGTCTCCGGCGATGGCATCCGCATCGACGGCGCGCCCGGCGGCTCGGCGTACTTCACCTCCGTCGGCGAGCTGTCGGTCTACGGGCCTGCCGCGGCCTCCTCCAGCCTGGGCGCGCTTTCACCCGCGAGCGCCGCAGCCGGCGACCCGCCGGTCCACCTCACCGTCACCGGGACCGGCTTCGACAGCTCCTCGGTGGTGCAGTGGAACGGCAACCCGCTGACTACCACCTATGCGAGCGCCACCTCCGTCACGGCGCTGGTGCCTGCCGCGAACCTTGCCGTCGCGGGCAGCGCGCGGATCACCGTCAACTCCAGCACGGCCGGGACGGCCGGGCCGGTCACCTTCACCATCAATCCCACCCCGGTCCCGAACCTGACGCAAACCGGCACCATCCTGGCGAGCGTGCCCAACGCGCTCGGCGGGGGCAACCACAACCTGGAGGTGATCCGCGACGGCGACCTGCCGGCCGTGGGCGCGACGGATTCGCAGCGGCAATGGGACAGCTGGAACGGCGGCGGCGCGTCCACCGACGCCTGGATCGGCTACGGCTACGCGGCCCCGCAGACCTTCACCAAGGTCGTGTTCCAGGAGGGTAAGAACTTCTTCGACGGCGGCTGGTTCAACACGCTTACCGTGCAGGTGCGGCAGAACGGGATCTGGGTGAACGTGCCGAACCAGTCCTCGAACCCCGTCTACCCGCCCAACGACAACGTGAACTTCGAGTCGTACACGATCACCTTCCCGGCGGTCACCGGCGACGCGATCCGCATCGACGGCCAGCCGGGCGGCTCGGCGTACTTTATCTCGGTCGGGGAACTGCAGGTCTTCGGGCAGTAAAGGAGAGTCGAGCACTTCGAGCACGCTGCCCCATCCCAGGCGCACCCGGTTCATCAGGCAGCCCATCACCATGCAGGCGGCCGGGTGCCCGCCGTACTCGCGCCCGTGCCGCCAGCCCGTCAGCACGAGCTGTGCTTTCTGGAAATCGTCCTGCCTCAGCATCTCCGCCCACGCCCCTGCCCCAGATTATGACAATCTGTCATATTCGGCCCCTGCGAACCTTGACGGACGCGCCGGGGCCGCCTAGCCTCTTCATCAGAAGGCCGGCCTATGCTGTGGCTGTTCATAATTCTCTGGCCCGTCGGGGTTTACTTCTACCATGTTCCCTGACGCTGGATCGACCGCAAGGGGCAGAAGTGGATCGACTCCCTGCCGGAGCCCACTAGTTATCCTTACGACTACCCTGGCCGCCGGAAAGCGGACCCCGAGCGGCCTCGTACATAGCGTAGGGGATCACCCGGCCCGGTACGGAAGCCGCGATCTTTCCCGCCACGCAGTTCTCACCTCGACTGGAAACTCATATGCTCGGATTCATTTTGTGCCTTCTTGCTGCTCTGCTGCTCGGCAGCTACGTGTTGGACGCTGTAATCGCTTGCTCACCGAAGGTCCCCCCCGAGAGTCTGCCGAAGCACGTTCCGCGTGAGAGGTGAAATACCAGGTTTGTCCGACGGAGGCGTTCCAGAGTTTCCAGCCGACGTTCCAAGGCGCACGCCATGCGGCCCGTCCGCCGAGGATACCCTTTGCGCGACTCCGCCCCGCACTGCATTTCCTACGGTAGGGTACGAGGGGGCGCCGCTCTCTCGTACACCTGCCGGCTCAGCGCAGCGTGCGCTCGCT
>CAXUHL010000079.1:4215-8589 GCA_964250745.1 uncultured Acidobacteriaceae bacterium | reverse complement strand
GCTTCCGGCATGGTGCTGCCATGGTCGCGCGACCAGTCTGACGCGGTCAAGCCGGCTTGTATGGGGCGTGGAGCCGTCAGCTCCAGGCGCTGAAAGCCCGGAAAGCCACGGCTTCCTCGACCGGCGTCGCCGGATGAGGGTTCAGCCCCGGATCAATACCAGGTGTTGTCCGAGTTGTCGGGCGCGTCCATGTAGGCCACGTCCACCGCCGTGCCCTGCACGGTCACGTTGGAGTTGTCGAGCGCGTTCAGGCTCTTGGTTCCGTAGATGTACACCTGGCCGCCCTCGGCCGTGTACACCTTGTGCAGCCCGGTGACCGCCGCGATGCCCGTGCCGTCGCCCTTGAACGACAGGACCTGCCGCAGCTGGTTGGTGCCGGTGTCGACCACCGACATGCAGCCGTAGGGGGTGCTTTGGCCGGCCTGCGCCTGCCGGTAGCGTTCGCCGCCCTGGCAGTTGTTGGAGCCGATCCAGAGCGTATTGTCGTCGGCCAGCACCATGCGCTGGTGGGTGCCGTCGGATATAGGCGTGGGCGTGGAGACCGAACCGGAGGCTGCGTCGACCACCGAAAGCTCGCCGGTGAACAGCCCGTCCGGCAGTTGCTGCTGGCCCGCGACGTAGAGCGTGTTCCCGTTGAACAGCGCATCGGTCGCGCCGCCCGGCACGGGGATGAACCGCGTGCCCATGAGCGCCACGCCGGCCGGGCCTTGCGCGCCCGCGTTCAGAGCGTTGGCGCCGAGCGGAATCTGGGTCACGCCGGCAGATGCGCCGCCGCACTCCGGCCCGCAATCGATCACGTAGGCAGAAGCGCCGTCGGGCGAGAACACCGCGCGGATGGGCCGGTCGAACCGGGCCGTCCCGGCGCTGACCGGGAACACGCAGTACTGCGGCAGGTTTTGCGGCTCGCAGTCCTCCGACGGCTGGCTCAGGCTGCCGTCGGCCAGGGTAATCCGGAAGCTCGTGGGCTTGTTGATGGCCAGGGTCTGCTGCGCGGCGGTCAGGTGGACGACGCTGTACACCAGGTCCGAGTTCTCGAGAAACGCGAGCGCCACCGTACCGGCCGGGTTGATGGCGACGCGGTATACGTTGGGTAGGTTGAGCAGAAAGCTCGCCGGCGTGGCGGACACGTCGTACATCTGCAGGTAGTGCTGCTGCTGGAGCGCCGCGACGATGTACTGCTCGGTCTGGTTCGCGAAGATCGAGGAAGGGATCTGACCGGGGCTGCCGGGCGCGAGCAGGGTCGCAGCCGTCTCGGCCTGGTAGTTGACGGAGCTGAGCTGGCCGTTCGAGCTCGCGAAGATCAGCCCCACCTGCTGCGCGGGCAGGTTCTGGATCGACACCGGCAGCGCCGTGCCGCTGTAGCCGCCCACCGGGATGAAGGGGACGGTGTTGTTGAAGTTGTGACGGACGTCGTAGAGGGCGTCGACGATGGACACCTGGCCGGTCGCGCCGATCTGCGCGGCGATCATGACGCGGTTGAGGATGCCCGACGGCGGCAGCGCCCGGCCGGAAAAGTAGTAGTTTTTCCCGCATGCGGACAAGCCCAGAACCACGAAGGCGACAGCGGCGAAAGCGGTGAGGGTGCGGCGGAAACGCAGGTTCAACAAACGCAAAAGGCGACCTCGGGTCCTGCCGGGGGCGGTACGCGCGCGCTCAGCCGGGGACGCCTTAGTGTAGCAAGGGGAGGACAAGACAGGATGGGACTGGACACAGTCGAGATCATTTTGGAGACCGAGCGGCGCTTTGCCATCGACCTGCCGGATGCGGAATGCGCTCGAGTATCGACTGTCGGTGACCTATACGGACTCGTGCTTCGGAAGCTCAAGCTTCCTTATCTACCGGCGGTTGAAGTGGAATCGCACGGCTGTGTGCGGCATGGAAGTTTTTTGTCCACTTGGGAAGCACCGGACGTATGGTGCACATTGCGAGCCGTCATCGTCGAACAACTTCAAGTGGAGGCGGACGAAGTCAAGGAAGACACTCGCTTCTTAGAAGACCTCGGCTCCGATTGAGCGAGCCCAGGCACATGCACGACGCAAATACGGCTTGCGGGCGAGTCCGTGCCGGCGGCGAGAGAAGCGGTTTACGGGAGGAGGGCAGCGTCTACTTTACCCGCTCCTTCAGGTTGGCGATCTCCACGTCGTGCCCGCGCAGCTCGATCTTGATGTCCGCCAGATCTTGACGCATGGCCTGCTGGGTGATCTCAATCTGCTCGAAACGGCGCTCCATCCTGGCAAAGCCTTCCTT
The DNA here is from genome assembly GCA_964250745.1 of uncultured Acidobacteriaceae bacterium. Classification (GTDB taxonomy): domain Bacteria; phylum Acidobacteriota; class Terriglobia; order Terriglobales; family Acidobacteriaceae; genus EB88. The sequence goes on along the minus strand of CAXUHL010000079.1, from coordinate 6,342 downwards.
CATGTCCGCGCGGAAATCGTCCAAGCGCTTGCCGAAATCGTCCAGGCGCTTGTTGAAGCCGCTATTGGCAACGAAGAACGTGATCAACGAGGTCAATACGCCAAGCAGCGCCAGCACGGATGGAATCGCGAAAGCGATATAGAGCTGCGCGTTCGTCATGGCTCCACGATAAGCCACACCGGCGACTAAGCCAATGCCTCTTTTGGGGGGCGAAGCAGGTGATCGTCGCTATCAGGTCCTCCACCCTCCACCCTGTACCCTTGCTCTTATGCCGAACCGCTTGCAAACGCTGCTGGGCGAAGGCCCCATCCTGGCGGACGGAGCAATGGGGACGATGCTCTATGACCGGGGCGTATTCCTCAACCGGTGCTACGACGAGGTGAACCTCACCGACCCGGCGCTGGTGCGCGCGGTGCACGACGAGTACCTGCAGGCCGGGGCGCAGCTGCTCGAAACCAACACCTTCGGCGCGAACCGGGTGCGTTTGGCCCGATTCGGGCTTGCGGAGAAGGTTGGGGAGATTAATCAAGCCGGGGTCAAGCTGGCGCGCGAGGCGGTGGCGCAGCTGGCTGAAAAGCAGGCGGCGCGGGCCTGGGTGGCGGGCGCGGTCGGGCCCCTGGGGGTCGCGACCGACGGAACAGCCGCGCGGGAGGCCTTCGCGGAGCAGATCGGCGCGCTGGCCGCCGCCGGGGTCGATCTGCTCGTCTTCGAAACCATCACCTCGCTCGCCGAAGCCGAGCAGGCGCTCCTCGCGGCACGCGAGCTTGCCCCCGGCCTCCCGGTAGCGGCCATGATCACGGTCGACGACGAGGGCGCGCACACGCTCGACGGCACCCCAGTGGAGCAGGCGGCGGCGCGGCTCGCGGGCTGGGGCGCGGACGCGGTCGGGGTCAACTGCTCGACCGGGCCTGCGGCGGTGCTGGCCGCGATTCAGGCGGTCGTCGCCGGGGCGGACCTGCCCATGCTCGCCATGCCGAACGCGGGCGTGCCGCGCATGGTCGATGGGCGGCACATGTACCTGTCCTCGCCCGAATACCTGGCGAGCTACGCGCGCAAGTTCCTGCGGGCCGGGGTGCAGGTCATCGGCGGCTGCTGCGGCACCACCCCGGCGCACATCCGGGCCATGCGGGCGTCGCTGCGGGCGGTCGCCGCGCAGAAGACGGCGGAGTCGGCGGCACGGTCCGTCGAGGTCGGCTTCACGCCTAAGCCCATTGAGGTAGAGGGCGCGGTCGAGCCGCCGCCGTTCCGCTCACGCTCCAGGATTGCCCGTCTGCTCGAGCGGGGCGAGTTCGTCACGCTCGTTGAGATCGTGCCCCCGCGCGGGTTCGACTGCGCGAAGGAGCTGGCCGGGGCCAGGCTGCTCGCCGCCGCAGGGGTCCACGCGGTCAACGTGCCGGACTCGCCGCGCGCTTCGGCCCGCATGGGCGCCCAGTCGCTGTGCATCCAGATCGAGCAGCAAACCGGGCTCGAAACCGTCATCCACTACACCTGCCGCGACCGCAACATCCTGGCCATACAGTCCGACCTGCTGGGGTTGGCTTCGCTCGGCCTCAAGAACATCCTGTGCCTCACCGGCGACCCGCCCAAGCTCGGCAACTACCCCGACGCGACCGCTGTCTTCGACGTGGACGCGATCGGGCTCACGGCGATCGTGCGCCGCCTGAACCACGGGCTCGACCTGAGCGCGGCTCCCCTGGGCGCCTCCACCGGCTTCACGGTCGCGGTCGCGGCCAACCCCGGCGTGCCCGACATCGAGAACGAGGTCCGCCGCTTCGCCTACAAAGTCGAGGCCGGGGCGGAGTACGCGATCACGCAGCCGGTGTTCGACCTGCGCCTGCTGGAAACCTTTCTGCGCCGCGTTGAGCAGTTCAGGGTGCCAGTCATCGCCGGCATCTGGCCGCTCACCTCGCTCCGCAATGCGGAGTTCATGCGCAACGATCTCAAGGTGGCCGTACCGGACGCGGTCTTCGCGCGCATGGCCAAGGCCGGGAGCAAGGAAGCCGCGCTGGCAGAGGGCGTCTCGATCGCGCGGGAGATGCTCGAGGAAGCCCGGAGCATGGTGCAGGGTGTGGGCGCGAGCGCGCCCTTCGGCCGGTACGGGACGGCGGTCGAGGTGCTGGCCGCGGT
>CAXUHL010000079.1:0-4115 GCA_964250745.1 uncultured Acidobacteriaceae bacterium | reverse complement strand
GCCTAACCCAGCGGCACCCGCAAATCCTCCCCCGACATCTCCCGCGGCTTCTCGATCCCGAGCAGCGCCAGAATTGTCGGCGACAGGTCCCGCAGCGAACCGCCCTCGCGCAGGCTGAAGCGGTGCGCCTCCTCGCTCACCAGCACGAACGGTACCGGGTTAGTGGTGTGCGAGGTGTGCGGTCCCCCGCCGACCGGGTCCACCATCTGCTCGGCATTGCCGTGGTCGGCGGTGACGAGCAAGGACCCACCCTGCCGCTTGAGTGCCTGGTAGACGCGCCCCAGCGCCGCGTCCACTGCCTCCACGCCCCGGATGGTCGGCGCGAGCTGCCCCGAGTGCGCGACCATGTCGGCGTTGGCGAAATTGACCACCACCAGCGGAAACGCCGGATCCTCGACCGCGCGGGTCACCGCGTCCGCGATGCCGTCGGCCGACATCTCCGGGGCCAGATCGTAGGTCGCGACCTTTTGCGACGGTACAAGGACACGGTCTTCGCCGGGAAAGGCCTTCTCGATGCCGCCGTTGAAGAAGTAGGTGACATGCGCGTACTTCTCCGTCTCCGCGACGCGCAGGTTGCGCAGCTGTGCCTCGGCCAGCAGGTTCGCGAGCAGGTTCTCCATCTGCTGCGGCTCGATGACGCGGGGCAGGGTGAACTGCTTGTCGTACTGGGTCATGGTGGTCACGTGCAGCTCGCTCGGCAGCGTCCGGGGGGGCAGTGCCGCGTCCTGCTCGGCAATCTTCGGCAGGTCGCTGCCGTTTCCGGCGGAGACACCGGAGTTGCGAGCCAGGATGCGGGTGATCTGCCGGACCCGGTCCGCCCGGTAGTTGAAGAGCAGCACGGCATCGCCGTCCTTGATGGCCCCCGAAGCGTTGACCGTGAACGGCGGGATGAACTCGTCCGTGATGTCGTTCCCGTAGCACTCGCGGATGCGCGCGAGCGGGGCGGCGTAGGCGCTCTCGGACGCGCCGAGCATCGCATCGACCGCGAGCTTCTCCCGCTCCCAGCGCATGTCGCGGTCCATCGCGTAGTACCGGCCGGAGACGCTCGCGAGGGTGCCGATGCCGTACTCCGCCATGCGGGCGAGAAGCTGCTCGAGATAGCCGGCGCCGGAGGTGGGCAGGGTGTCGCGGCCGTCCAGGAAGGCGTGGACGGAAACGCGCGTGAGCCCGGCGGCCCTGGCGGCGCGCAGCAGCGCGTACAGGTGCTCGGCCTGCGCGTGGACGCCGCCGTCGGAGAGGAGGCCGAGCAGGTGCAGGGTGCGCCCATGTTCCCCGGCGTGGGCGAAGGCCGCTTTGATCGCGGGATTTTCGGCCAGCTTGCCGGAGGCGATCAGCGCATCGATCCGGGTGATGTCCATCTCGACCACGCGGCCCGCGCCGATGTTCAGGTGGCCGACCTCGGAGTTGCCCATCTGCCCGTGCGGCAGGCCGACCGCCTCCTCCGACGCGCGCAGGAGCGTGTTGGGAAACTCGCGCAGCAGCGCGTCGTAAGTGGGCTTGCGGGCCAGCGCGATGGCATTGTTGGCGGACTCGGAGCGGACGCCCCATCCGTCGAGGATGGCAAGGACAAGGGGTTTGCGCGGATTCGGCATAATGGCAAGGGTAAAGGGTCAAGGGAGGAGGGTAAAGGGTCAAGCAGGCTCTGTTGCGCGGGGGGCCGCTCCTGCGTCGTATGCTTGTGCGCTGGAGGGCGTGGATGGGCGGGTTGACGCGGCGAGAGCTGTTGACGGCGGGCGCGGCTGCGGCGATCGGGAGCGCGGCCTCGGGGTGCGGGCACGCGGCAGGCAGCCCTGCATCGCTCGATGAAGTCCCCTATGAGGCGGTTACAGTGATTGACCCGACGCTCGCGGCGCAGCGCGCGAACGTGACCGGAGTCCTGCTGGGCTTGCCTGAGGATGGGCTTCTGAAGCCGTTCCGCGCGATGAGCGGGCGCGTCGCGCCCGGCCCGGACCTGGGCGGCTGGTACACCTTTAAGCCCGCTTACAACTACCGCCACGACGATGCGGGCCTCGCGCCGGGCGCGACTCTGGGCCAGTGGTGCTCGGCAATGAGCCGCCTTTCGGCCGGGGGCGGGCCGCCGACGCTCCGGGAGAAAGCCCTGCGGCTCCGCGGACTGCTTCATGAGTCCATCGGCCAGGGCTATTTTGCCCGGACTCGCTTCCCAGCCTATAGCTACGACAAACTCGTCTGCGGCCTCCTGGACGCGCACCGGCTGAGCGGCGACGGGCGCGCCTGGGACACGCTCGACCGCGTCACCCGCGCGGCCGGGCCTTCCCTGCCCGGCCATGCCGTCGACCGCGACATCCAGTCCCGGCCCGGGCGCGACCTGTCCTGGATGTGGGACGAGAGCTTCACGCTGCCCGAGAACCTTTACCTGGCCTGGAGCCTGGGCGCGGGCAGCCGCTACCGGCGCATGGCCGAGCGCTACCTGGACGACCGGACCTTTTTCGAGCCGCTGGCGCGCGGCCAGGACGCGCTCGTCGACCGGCAAGCCTACAGCTACGTGAACGCGCTGTGCTCCGGGATGCAGGCATGGCTGACCGGCGGCAGCGCCATGCACCTGTCTGCCGCGCGGCACGGCTTCGACATCCTCGAAAGGCAGAGCTTCGTGACCGGCGGCTGGGGCCCGGACGAGCAGCTCGGCCCCGGCGGCCCCTACAAGAGCCTCGCCGCCGGCCACAACAGCTTCGAAACGCCCTGCGGCGGCTACGCGCACCTCAAATTGACCCGGTACCTGCTGCGCGCCACCGGCGAAGGCCGCTACGGCGACAGCCTGGAGCGCGTGCTGTGGAACACGGTCGCCGGGGCCCTGCCGCTCGGGGCCGACGGCCGCTCGTTCTACAACGCGGACTACAGCTGGACGGGCAAGCGCGTGTACTCCGAGCACCGCTGGCCCTGCTGCTCGGGCACCCTGCCGCAGGTCGCCGCGGACCACGGCATCAACGGTTATCTGCGCTCGCCCGGACAGGTTTGGGCAGTGCTGTACACGGCCGGGGCGCTGCGCTGGGAGGAGTCCGGCGCGCCCGTGCGCCTGGAGCAGGAGGGTGCCTGGCTGGAGGACGGAGCGGCCCGCATGCGCGTGAAGACGCCACGGCCATTGCGGTTCGAGCTTCGCCTGCGCGTGCCGGGCTGGGCCGCGTCGCACCGGGTGCTGGTGAACGGCGCGCCGGTGGAAACACCGCTCGAGAAGGGTTTTGCGGTGATTGCGCGCGAGTGGCGGGACGGGGACACGGTCGAGCTGCGCGCCCCGTTCGCCCTGCGGCTCGAAACGATGCCGGGCCACCCTGAGATCGCGGCCCTTCTGTGGGGGCCGCGCGTGCTGTTCGCGCTGCGCGCGCCGGAGGATCTGGTCGCGCCGCTCTTCTTCAAGGCCGATGCGCTGCTCCGGGCCGAGCGGACCGGCCCGTCGGAGTGGCGGGTCGGCGACCGCGTGTTGACCCCATGGACCGAGGTTGGCGCGCGGCTGTACTCGACCTATGTGCGGCTGGCCTGAAGCAGGGGCTTACTGGGGCTTTTTCGGTGTGGCGCTGCCCGCGGAGCTGCCTGCGCCAGTCGCGCCGGCTTTCGGTGCCGGGCTGCCCGGGGCACCCGAACCCGGCGCGCCGGGGCCGCCCAGCGAGGGCGTGGGGTGTTGCTGCTGATAGGTCTTTTCCGCCGTCTCGATCTCCGTCTTGTGCCGCTCCATCACCGCCTGGAAGGTCGTCTGCGCCTGCTTCAGGGCGTTCTGCTGCACTTCCTGGGTCAAGGCCGGGGTCACTTCCAGCAGGTTCTTGCCGGCCGGAGTCTTGTAGAAGCTGATGATCTGCGTCGCGTCTTCCGTGGACAGGTACTTCTGGTAAGTCGCGGTTGTCGAGGAGTCCACATCCAGCTTGTCGAGCGAGGTCTTCACGTCCTCACGCACGTCGGCCGGGATGAACGGCGGAAACGCTCGCTGGGTGTAGCTCATGATGCTGTCGATCAGCCTCGGCTTGACCTTGTCCGTGCCCGTCAGGGCGGAGATTTCGTGCGCCTGGGCCGCGGTCAAGGGGTGCGCCGGGGCCGGGTGGCTGGGCGGGGCTGCCTGCGCTCCCGGTGCCGCGGGGCCAGTCTGCGCCGGCGTGGAGGCGGGCTTGGCG
>CAXUHL010000078.1:0-11855 GCA_964250745.1 uncultured Acidobacteriaceae bacterium | reverse complement strand
GGACACGAGCGTCCTCACGCGTTCGGCATGGGCCGGCTCGGGCGGCTGGGGCGGGGCGGGGCCGGTGGAAGCGTGCTGGCGGGGCATGCGGACTCCTTTGCGAGGCTCGACTCCCATGCTAGAGCAAGCCTCGGCCCCGTTCGCGGACGAAGACGCCTACGCGGCGCGCCCGGCGGACCGAGCGACACCCCGGACCAGACCCCGGACCAGGCCCAGACGCAGCAGGCTTTCGGCTGTGGCGGTCAGAGCGTCTTCACGGGAGCGCGGGCTCCAGCCCAGCAGGTGCCGAGCCTCGGCTGAGGTGGCGTTGCGCTGCCTGCCCAGCTCGGGTACCACCAACCTGGCGTCGCGGTCCAGCAGGGCGACCGCGCGGATGAGCCAGTCGGGAAGTTCGCGGGTGGTGACGCGGGAAGCGGCGGCACCCATGCGGGCTTTGAGGATGCGGGCGATTTCGGCGAACGGGAGATAGTCGCCCGCGGTCGCGATGAATCGCCGGCCGGCGGCCTCCGGGTGGGTCATGGCGAGCAGGTGGAGGTCCGCGACGTCGCGCACATCCACCACTCCGAAGGAAACCCGCGGGCAGCCGGGGACCTGACCGGCGAGAAGGCGCTGGACGGCGAGGATGGAGGTGGCGTAGTCCGGGCCGAGGACCGGGCCGTAGATGCCGACCGGGTTGACGGCGGCCAGTTGGAGCGGGCCGCCCTCGCGGGCCAGGAACTCCCAGGCGGCGCGTTCGGCCAGGGTCTTGGATCTCGCGTAAGCGCTGACTCCCGGGGCCTCGGGATCGGTCCAGTCTCCTTCGGTGAACGGGCCTGTCCGCGGTGGATGGCCGTACTGAACGGCGGCGACGGAGGAGGTGAGCACGAGACGCTTGACGCCCGCGTCGCGCGCGGCACGGAGCACGCGGAGCGTGCCGTCGACGGCCGGGCGGATCAGTTCGTCCGGGTGTCGGGGAGCGCGCGCCGGAAACGGCGAGGCCACATGCAGCACGGATGCGCAGCCCTCCACGGCTTCAGTCCAGCCGGAGTCGGCGGAAAGGTCGGCTGCGGCGAAGGACAGGGTCTCGGGAGAAGGCTCGACGCCCGCGGCCCTCAGCATGGCGCGAATTTGCGGCTCGCGGTCCGGCGACCGGACCGTGGCGCGGACCCGGTAACCCGCCTGGAGCAGCTGCGCGATACAGTGCGCGGCGAGGAAGCCGGACCCGCCGGTGACCAGGACCCGTTCCGAGACTCGTTCCACAGGTGCATTGCTCGTCATAGCGCCGATAGTAACAGAACGATCGTTCGGTTTGGACTCACTCTCAACCTTTGACCGCGTCCCAGATCTTCTCGGCGATGCCGCGCAGCAGCACGGGCGGCAGCTCCTGAGGCTGACGGGCCAGGCGGGCGAGTGAGCCAACGGTAAGCTCCTCGAGCACCGAGGGAGGCCAGTCCTGAAGAACGCCGCCGTCGCTCCTGCCCGAGAAGTATCGCCGAAACGCGGCGAGCCGGGCGGCGTACGGTTCAGGCACGCCGGGCGGTCCGTCGCTTCCGTGTTGACTCTTGTACTGCTCGAGGAAACGGATTTCCCGAGGGTGGCGACGGTAGAAGCTGTAAAGCATGTCCCAACCCGCCAGAAACGCCTCGCGCGGGTCGCGGTCCGGGGAGAAGCCGTCGAGCATGCACGCGAGTTCGAGCGAGACGACCCGCTCATAGAGGGCCTGAAGGATGGCTTCCTTGCCGGTGAAGTGGTGGTAGATCACGCCGGTGCTCGCGCCGGACCGCGCGGCGAGCAGCGCCATGGACGTTTGGCCGAGGCCGCGCTCGACCGCGATCTCGAGCGCCGCGTCCAGAATGGCAGCGCGCTTGGTGGGCTTGCGGGGCACAGGCAATTGTTGCATCCGGCGCGCGCGGGCCAGGCGAAAGCCCCGCGCCGACGGGGCTTTCAGGTCAGCCGCGCCCGGCTCAGAAGTGGTAAGCGATTCCGACGACGGGGTTGGTGATGATCTCGTAGCGGTTGGTGTTGGTCACGTTGCCGGTCGGGTTCAGCGAGGGTGCCTTGACCACGATGCCGCGGTACTGGACGCGGATGTCGAAGGAGGGGTTGATCTCATAGGCTACGCCGCCGCCGAAGGGCACGCCGATCGCGGTCACGCTCTTGCCGGGGAAGAAGTTGCTTTTGTTGTCGTTGATGGCCCCGAAGAAGTACGCGCCCACGCCGCCCTCGATGAAGGGGAAGAAGTTACGGTACGAAAAAGCCGAGTAGACGTACTCGGCGGAGAACTCCTGGAATTGGGTGTGCTCGCGGTAGTTGACGCCCAGGTTGGAGTTGTACTTGTTGACGTAGCGGTTGTAGCCGTAGTTGGCCTCGACCGCGCCGCGCGGGGTAAGCAGGTAACGGTAGCTGCCGAGCACGCCCAACTGGGCGACCGTGCCGGTCTGGCGAATGCCGTTGCCGACCACTTCCGGCGAGAACAGGGCCGAATAGCTGATGCTGGCGTCCTGGCGGCTTTCCTGCGCGAGGGCCGGGACGGCTGCCGAAGCGAGGCAGGCGAGCGAAAGGAGCAATTTCTTCATGCGGTGTAGTCGCCTCATGCCCGGCGGCGCTTGTGGATGGCTCGCGCGGGCGTACCCCTTCGCGGGGCGGGTTCCAGGTTCCGGGTACACGAGTCTGGCGGCGGGTTGCCCGGTCAGGCCCAATTGTACATTTGCGGGAGGCTCGCAGCCTTGTCCAGGACCGGACTGCTTGCATCCAAGCTCGCGAGACCTTCGGAGAGCCCCATGGCATGCCCACCCTTCAGCGCCGCGCGCGTTTCCCGCTTTCTCGCCTTGTGGCTGGGAGCGATCCTTCTGTTTTGCGGCCTGTACTTTCTGCTGACGCACGCGGCGGCGCGCGAAAGCGTCCGGCCGCAGACGAGCACGGGTCAACCGACCGTGCCCGCTTCGCCTTCGGGTGTGTACGTGTAGGGACGTCCCCGGCCGCGGGCCAGCCGCGCCAGCGTGCGGAGAAACGCGGCGGCAGCGTGCGAGAACTCCCCCTGCCGACGGAAAACCACCCATAAGCGGCGCGTCGAGACGAGCTCCGGGACTGAAATGCGGACCAACTCCCCCTGCTCCAGCTCGTGCGCAACCGCGAGCGCCGGCAGGATCGCCACGCCCGCCCCGGCCGCGACGAAACGCTTAATCGCCTCGAGCGACGGGAGCTGCACTCCCATGTGCAAGGGGGTGCGCCTGCGCGCGAACAGTTCCGTGATCTCACGGCGGAGCGGCGAGGGCACGGCGTGGCCGATGAAGTTGAGCGAGCCGAGCTCCTCGATGGAGACCGCGTCCGCCCCGGCCAGGGGGTGCCCCGGCGCGGCGACCAGGACCACCACATCCTCGTACACGGCGCGGGTCTCGAGCGCCTCCACCTCCGGCTGAAACGTCAGGATCCCGAGCTCGACCTCGCGGTCCAGGACCTGCTCCGGGATGCGGGAGGCGAGCGAGCGCTGGACGGTGATCTGCAGGTGGGGGTGGCTCTGGCGGTACTCGGCCAGGACCGGCAGCAGGAAATGCGAGGTGTACTCGTTGGCGGCCAAGGTCAGGTGCCCCCGGGCCAGCGAGCGCAGCTGCTCGACAGCGGCGCGGGCTTCGGCGCGCAGCCGCAGCAGCCGCTCGGCGTAAACCCGCAGCACCTCGCCCGCGGGGGTCAGGGCCCCTTCGCGGGAGCCGCGCTCGAACAAGCGCTCGCCCAGGTCGTCCTCGAGCCGGCGGATGGTCTGCGACACGGCAGGTTGAGTCCGGCGCAAGCGCAGGGCGGCGCGGGAAAAGCCGCGCTCCTCGACGATGGCGAGGAAGGTTTCAATCTGCGGGATGTCCATAAAGCCTTTCGCTCGGGCCTGAGCTGTAGCGAGGATACATAAGCTCCGCTTATAGAGCGAGCTGTTTTTTTGAATTGGCTTTATACTTCACTTTCGTGACAGACTCATCTCTCGACAGCACTGAGGTGAGGCATGCAGGACAAGATCGTCATCTTCGACACGACGCTGCGGGACGGGGAGCAGTCCCCCGGCTGCTCCATGACCGAGGCGGAAAAGTTGCGCATGGCGCACGCGCTGGAAGATCTCGGCGTAGACGTCCTGGAGGCGGGCTTCGCGATCTCGTCCGAGGGAGACTTCCAGGCGATTCGGCGCGTGGCGCGCGAGGTGCGCGGCCCGGTCATCGCGGCGCTCGCGCGGGCGCGTCAGGGCGACATCGAGCGCGCGGCTGCCTCCATTGAAGGCGCAGCCAAGGCGCGCATCCACACCTTCCTGGCCAGCTCCGACATTCATCTGGAGTGGAAGCTGAAGATGACCCGCGAGCAGGCGCTGGCGCAGGTGGGCGAGATGGTGCGCCTCGCGCGGAGCTACGTGGACGACGTCGAGTTTTCGGCCGAGGACGCGACCAGGACCGACATCGACTACCTGTGCGCGATGAGCAGGGCGGCCGTGGAGGCGGGCGCGACGACGATCAACCTGCCGGATACCACAGGCTACTCGACCCCTTCCGAGTACAAGGCGATGTACGAGGCGGTACGCGCGTGCGTGCCGGCCGAGGGCGTCGTCTACTCGACACACTGCCACGACGACCTGGGCCTGGCCGTCGCGAACACGCTTGCGGGCATCGAGGGCGGCGCGCGGCAGGTCGAGTGCACCATCAACGGCATCGGCGAGCGGGCCGGCAATGCGGCGCTGGAAGAGATCGCGGCGGCGCTCAAGGTGCGGGCGGACCGGTACGGGGTGTCCTCCGGGCTCAAGCTGGACAAGCTGTACCCGACGAGCACCCTTCTGGGCGAGACGATCAGCTTCAAGCCCGCGCCGAACAAGGCGATCGTGGGCAAAAATGCGTTCGCGCACGAAGCGGGCATCCACCAGCACGGGATGCTGGCCAACCCGCTCACCTACGAAATCATGACGCCGGAATCGGTGGGGCACCCGCCCCACACCCTGGTACTGGGCAAGCACTCCGGGCGGGCGGCGCTACGGGCGCGCCTGCTCGAGCTGGGCGTCAGGCTGGAAGCTTCCGAACTGGATCGGGTATACGCGGGCTTTACGGAGCTGGCGGACAGGAAGAAGAATGTGTACGACCAGGATCTGCTGAATCTGGCGGGCAAGGTGGAAGCGATCGCGCAGTGAACTCCGGCTCCGGTGCGGGAATCATCCTGAGAAGCGCAAGCGACGAAGGATCTGCTTTTCGGGGGCTGAGGGTCCTTCGCTCCGCTCAGGATGACCCTTCCGCAATGAGTCACACGACTAGGATGACGAGATGGATTTGAAGCTTTTGGTACTGGCCGGCGACGGGATCGGCCCCGAAGTGACCGAGGAAGCGCTTCACGTGCTGCGTACCGTGGCCGCGCATGGCGAGCACCGGTTCACGTTCGAGAAAGCCCCGATCGGCGGGGCGGCGATCGAGGCTACCGGCTCGCCGCTGCCCGTGGCCACCCGCGACAAGGCCTTGACGGTCGATGCTGTCCTTTTAGGCGCGGTAGGCGAGAACAAGTACAACGCCCTCCCCCCGAGCGAGCGGCCGGAAGCCGGGCTGCTGGCGATCCGCGCGGCGCTGGGCGGGTTCGCCAACCTGCGTCCGGCCTTCGCGCACCCGGCGCTGGCGCAAAACTCGCCCCTGCGGCCGGAGGTCATCGAGGGCGTGGACATTCTGTTCGTCCGCGAGTTGCTGGGCGGCTTGTACTTCGGGCAGCCGCGCGCCTGGGACCGCGCCAAGGCCGAAGCCTGGAACACCATGCGCTACACCCGCGCGGAGGTGGAGCGGGTCGTGCGCGTGGCCTTCCAGCTGGCCGGCGAGCGGCGCGGTAAGCTGTGCTCGGTCGACAAGGCCAACGTGCTCGAGGTCTCGCAGATGTGGCGGGCAACGGTGAACGAGCTCGCGGCGGAGTACCCCGGCGTGACGGTCGAGCACGAGTATGTGGATGCCTGCGCGATGCACCTGATGAACGACCCCCGACGCTTCGACGTGATCCTGACGGAAAATCTGTTCGGGGACATTCTGTCGGACGAGGCCGGGGTGATCGCCGGGTCGCTTGGGGTGCTGCCCTCGGCGACGATCGGCGGCGCCGTGGACCTGTACGAGCCCGTGCACGGGTCGGCCCCGGACATCGCGGGCAAAGGCATCGCCAACCCGCTCGGGGCGATCCTGACCGCGGCGATGCTTCTGCGGCACTCCGCTGGACTGGCGCGCGAGGCGGACGCGGTGCAGGAGGCGGTGCGGGTGGTTTTGGAGAGTGGGGCCAAGACGCGCGATCTGGCGCGCGCCGGGGAAGAAACGGTGACCACGCAGGAGATGGGCGCGTTGGTGAACGACGCGCTGATCGGGCAGCTGCGGGGGGAGTTCGAGACGGTGCGGATCGCGGGGGCGAGTCTGTGAGGAGTGCTGCTGCGTCCCGAGCAAAAGCAGATCCTTCGCTTCGCCCAGGATGACCCAGTTTAAGTCGTGGGCAAACGAAAGAAAACACCCCACGAAGTGGGCGCGAGCCGCGCAGGCGGTCTTGCCTTAGGAATTTATGAAAACGCTCTTCGAGAAAGTCTGGCAGCAGCACATGGTCGCGGAGCCCGCGGGCGAGCCGGCGATCCTGTACATCGACCTGCACCTGGTCCACGAGGTGACCTCGCCGCAGGCGTTCGACGGTTTGCGCCTGGCCGGGCGCAAGGTGGCCCGAACCGACCGGACGCTCGCGACGGTCGACCACAATGTCCCCACCGATACCGAGCGGATCGACATCCAGGACCCGATCGCGGCCAAGCAGATCGCGGCTCTGCGGCGCAACACCGCCGAGTTCGGGGTCGAGTTCTTCGACGTGAACGCCGCCGAGCAAGGCATCGTCCACATGATCGGGCCGGAGCTGGGCGCGACCAAGCCCGGCATGACGATCGTCTGCGGGGACTCGCATACCTCCACACACGGGGCGTTCGGGGCGCTGGCGTTCGGCATCGGGACCAGCGAGGTGGAGCATGTGCTGGCTACGCAAACGCTCCCGCAGAACAAACCGAAGACCTTCCGCATTTCGGTCGAGGGCGCGCTGCCGCACGGGGTCACCGCGAAGGACATCGTCCTCGGCATCATCGGGCGCATCGGCACCGACGGCGCCACGGGCTGCGCGGTCGAGTACGCGGGGTCCGCGATCCGCGCGCTCACGATGGAAGGCCGCATGACCATCTGCAACATGAGCATTGAAGCCGGGGCGCGCGCCGGGATGATCGCGCCGGATGAGGTGACATTTGCCTACCTGAAAGGCAGGCGATTTGCGCCGAAAGGAGCGGACTGGGACCGCGCCGTCGAGGAGTGGCGCAAGCTGCCGACGGACGAGGGCGCCGCGTTCGACCGTGAGCTCGTCATCGAAGCGCATGAGCTGGAGCCGTATGTGACCTGGGGGACGAGCCCGGGGATGGTGGTTCCGGTCACCGGGACCGTCCCCGACCCTGCGGGCGACAAGGGCTGGGCGCGGGCGCTCGAGTACATGGACCTGCGAGCGGGCACGCCGATCGAGGAGATCGCGATCGATCGCGTCTTCCTGGGCTCCTGCACCAACGCCCGCATCGAGGACCTGCGCGCGGCGGCCCGCGTCGTTGCCGGGTATCAGGTGCACAAGGACGTTCGGGCGATGGTCGTCCCCGGCTCACAGCAGGTCAAGAAGCAGGCCGAGCGCGAGGGCCTGGACCACATCTTCAAGGAAGCCGGCTGGGACTGGCGGGAGCCGGGCTGCTCCATGTGCCTGGGGATGAACCCGGATATCCTTGCGCCGGGCGAGCGGTGCGCTTCCACCTCGAACCGCAACTTCGAGGGCCGGCAGGGGCGCGGGGGGCGCACACACCTGGTCAGCCCGGCGATGGCGGCGGCGGCGGCGGTGATGGGGCGGTTCACGGACATTCGAACGTGGCAATACAAGGAAGCGGAGATGCCGGCGTATGGAAGCGTTTAGGACACTGCGGTCCGTCGTCACGCCGCTCGAAGCGGCCAACGTGGACACGGACCAGATCATCCCCGCGGTCTTTCTCAAGCGCGTGGAGCGGACCGGTTTTGAGGATTTCCTCTTTTCCGAGTGGCGGAAAAATCCTTCCTTTGTGCTGAACGACCCGGCCTATCAAGGGTCCAAAATCCTGGTGGCGGGCAGGAATTTCGGCTGCGGGTCCTCCCGGGAGCACGCGGCCTGGGCGCTGGCGCAGTACGGCTTTCGCTGTGTGCTGGCTCCCTCGTTCGCGGATATCTTTCACTCGAACGCGGGCAAAAACGGGATTTTGCTGATCACGCTGCCGGAGGAGGAGATCGGGCGCATTGTTCTCCAGGCGAAAGCCCGCGACGGCTACTCGCTGAACGTATCGCTCGAAAACAACGAAATCACAGACCAGTTCGGGCTGCGGGTTCCGTTCCAGATCGACCCGTTCCGGCGCGAGTGCCTGCTGGGCGGGCTGGATGAGATCGGGCTGACCCTGCGGCACAGCGCGGAGCTGGCGGCGTATGAGCAGCGGCATGATCCAGAAATCTGGATGAGGGCAAGGGCCTAAACCGCCTGCGCGGCTAGCGGCCACTTCGTGGCGGGTGTTTTAGAAAGGCAAAGGATCAAGTGAGCAGCAACGGCAAGCTCCACCAAATCGACCCGGCGAAGACCAACAGCACCGCCCTCACCGAGGGCCCGTCCCGCGCCGCGGCGCGCGCCATGCTCCGCGCGGTCGGCTTTACCCGCGACGACCTCCGCAGGCCGGTCATCGGCATCGCCAATACCTGGACCGAGATCGGCCCGTGCAACTATCACCTGCGCGAGCTCGCCGAGGCGGTCAAGCAAGGCATTCGCGCGGCGGGCGGGACGCCGATGGAGTTCAACACCGTCACCATCTCGGACGGCATCACCATGGGTACCGAGGGGATGAAGGCTTCGCTGATCTCGCGCGAGGTGATCGCGGACTCGGTCGAACTGGTCGCGCGCGGCAACCTGTTCGACGGGCTGGTGTGCATTGCCGGATGCGACAAAAATATGCCGGGCACGGTAATGGCGCTGGCCCGGCTCGATATTCCGGGGCTGATGCTCTACGGCGGCTCGATCGCGCCGGGCCATCTGGACGGCCGCGACCTGACCGTGCAGGACGTCTTCGAGGCTATCGGCTCGCACGCGGCGGGGCGGCTCGACGACGCGGGACTGGAGGCGGTGGAGGCGAACGCCTGCCCCGGCGCGGGGGCCTGCGGCGGGCAATTCACGGCGAACACGATGGCCATGGCCTGCGAGTTCCTCGGCATCTCGCCGCTGGGCTTGTCGGGGGTTCCGGCGTTTTTGCCCGCGAAGCTCGACGCCTCGCGAGAGGCCGGAAAGCTGGTGATGGAGGCGGCGCGCGCGGGCCTGAAGCCCTCACACCTCATTACGAAAACCTCCCTCGAAAACGCGATCGCGAGCGTGGCCGCTTCAGGCGGATCGACCAATGCGGTCCTGCACTTCCTCGCCATCGCGCACGAAATGGGCCTGCCGCTCGAGATCGACGACTTCGACCGCATCTCGGACCGGACACCCCTGCTCTGCGACCTGAAGCCCGGCGGCCGGTACGTCGCGGCGGACTACCAGAAGGCGGGCGGGTCGCGGCTGCTGGCCAAGCGCATGCTGGAGGCCGGACTGATCGACGGCGGCGCGCCGAACGTGACTGGGCGGACGCTGGCCGAGGAAGCAGCGCTGGCCGAGGAGGAGCCGGGGCAAAAAGTCATCTTCCCCGCCGCGCAGGCGCTCAAGCCCACCGGCGGCCTGGTGATCCTCAAGGGCAACATCGCGCCCGAGGGCTCGGTGGTCAAGGTCGCCGGGCACAAGCGGCTGACGCATACCGGGCCTGCGCGGGTGTTCGAGTCGGAGCCGGAGGCGTTCCGCGCGGTCGAGTCCGGGCTGATCCGGGCCGGCGATGTGATGGTCATCCGCAACGAAGGCCCGCGCGGCGGCCCGGGGATGCAGGAGATGCTCTCCGTCACCGCCGCCATTGCGGGCATTCCTGAGCTGAGCGAGACTGTCGCTCTGCTGACGGATGGGCGGTTCTCCGGCGCGACCCGCGGGTTGATGGCGGGGCATGTCTCCCCGGAAGCGGCGATGGGCGGCCCGATCGCGGCGATCCGCGAAGGGGACCGGATTACGTTCGACATCCCCGGCAAACGGCTTTGCGCGGAGCTGTCCGATGCGGTCATCGAGCAACGGCTCAGCGAGTGGCGCGCGCCGGAGCCCCGGTACAAGCGCGGGGTGTTCAGGAAGTATGCAGATTCTGTCTCCTCCGCTTCGCGGGGAGCTGTTACAAACTAAAACCGCCTGCGCGGCTGGCGGCCACTTCGTGGCGGGTGTTCTTTAAAAGCTTAGGAGCAAACGATGAGCAACGAGCTACCGAACCCGATGCAGGACTGGCAGATGGGCCGCGGCACCCCCGCGCCTCCGCCCGCCCCCAGGCACTCTCACGAGGAAATCACCGGGGCCGAGTCGATCGACCTCACCGGCTCCGAGATCGTCTGGGCCACGCTCGAAGGCGAGGGCGTGCGCGAGGTCTTCGGCTACCCCGGCGGCGCGATCCTGCCGGTCTACGACGCGCTCCGTAAGTTCCCCATCAAGCACATCCTGGTCCGCCACGAGCAGGGCGCGACCCATATGGCCGACGGCTACGCGCGCGCCTCCGGACGGGTCGGCGTAGCCATCGCCACCTCCGGCCCGGGCGCGACCAACATGGTCACCGGCCTCGCGACGGCGATGCTCGACTCGATCCCGATCGTCTGCATTACCGGCCAGGTCTCGAGCAAGGTGCTCGGCTCGGACGCCTTCCAGGAGGTCGACATCACGGGCATCACCCTGCCCATCACCAAGCACAACTACCTGGTGACCCGCGCGCAGGACATCGCGCCGATGCTGCGCGAGGCGTTCGCGGTGGCCGCCTCGGGAAGGCCCGGGCCCGTGCTGGTCGACATCACCAAGGACGCGCAGCAGGGGGTTGCGCAGTTCTCCTTCGCCGCCGCCGCACCCAAGCCGCGCCGCCCCCACCCAATGCTGCGGGCCGAAGACGCGTCCGTCGCCGAGGCGGCCGCGCTGATCCTCCACGCGCAGCGGCCGGTGATCCTGGCCGGGCACGGCGTCATCGAGGCGCGCGCGACCGAAGCGGTGATGACCTTGGCCGAGCGACGGCAAGTGCCCGTCGCGACCACTCTGCTGGGGCTCGGCGGCTTCCCTGCCTCGCACCCCCTGGCGCTGGGCATGATGGGCATGCACGGCGAGTCGTGGGTCAACGACGCGATCCAGAACGCCGACCTGCTCGTCGCCTGCGGCATGCGCTTCGACGACCGGGTGACCGGCACCCTTGCCAGCTACGCGCCGAACGCGAAGAAGATCCACATCGAGATCGATCCGTCCGAGATCGACAAGAACGTGAAGGTGGACGTGGCGCTGATCGGCGACTTGGGCGAGGTTCTGGACGCGCTGCTGCCGCGGCTCACAGCTCTTCCCGGGGAGAGCGCGTGGGTGAAGGAGATCGACGCGAGCAAGGGCGAGTGCGCGGTGCGCGACATCCGCAATCTACCCGACCTGGGCCACCTGTACGCCGCGCACGTGATGCACGATCTTTGGCGCGCGACGGGCGGCGACGCGATCGTCGCCACCGACGTGGGCCAGCACCAGATGTGGGAGGCGCAGTACTACCGGCACGAGCGTCCGCGAACGCTGGTGACCTCGGGCGGGCTGGGGACAATGGGCTTCGCCCTGCCCGCGGGCATCGGCGCGAAGGTCGCCTGCCCGGAACGAGAGGTGTGGGTCATCGCGGGGGACGGCGGGTTCCAGATGACGGCGTGCGAGCTGTCGACGATCGCGCAGGAAAATCTGGACATCAAGATCGCGGTGGTGAATAACGG
>CAXUHL010000077.1:4548-11913 GCA_964250745.1 uncultured Acidobacteriaceae bacterium | reverse complement strand
GTCCGGCGGGGCCGGCGGTGGTTTGCCCAGTCATCTGGGTGGTGCCGCAGCCGCCCAGCAGGCACAGCGATACGACCAGGGTAGGAAACAAGAGCAATCGGCGCACAAACACCGGCAGCGAAGCAAAGGAGAAGGGTTGCATGGCTGGAGTATGTATCGGCAGCGCGGCCCGCGAGACCAGGAACTTGCCCGGAAAAGTTCACCCGAGGCCCAAAATGGAACCATTCCCGAAATGGGACCGGGCGCACATGGGGCAGCCGCGGACCGGGTTGACGAAGCCTTGCCCGCCAAGCGACAACAGAAGGAACGGGACAGCCGTCCGCTCCCTTCCGAGGTAACGCTTGCGCCGACTCCTTCTCTGCCTGCTGCTGCTCGCCTTCTCCGTTTGCGGCGCGCGGGCCCAAACAGCCGCGGCCGGCTTCGCGGAAACGACCGGCAAAGCAGCGATCCACTTCGACGCGGTCGCCTCGCACACCTCGAAGAAGTACCTGATGGAAACCATGGGCTCCGGCGTGGCGCTGCTCGATTACGACAACGACGGGCGGCTCGACATGTTCTTCGTCAACGGTGCCCCTCTCGCGGACCCGACGGCCCCCGGAACCATCCCACAGAAGACCGGCCCGCGCGACTGGAACCGCCTCTACCACCAAAAGGCCAACGGCAGTTTCGAGGACACGACCGAGCGCGCCGGGCTTCAGGGCGTCGGCTACGGCATGGGTGTCGCCGCGGCGGACTTCGACAACGACGGCTTCGAGGACCTGTACGTGACCGCCTACGGCGGCAACCGGCTCTATCGCAACAACGGCAATGGAACCTTCAATGACGTCACAGCCGCTTCGGGCACGGGCGGCAGCGGCTGGTCCACCTCCGCCGCCTGGGTCGATCTCGACGACGACGGCCTGCTCGACCTGGTCGTCCTGCGCTACGTGGACTGGAACTTCAACGACGTGTGGTGCGGCGAGCACCGCGAGGGCTACCGCGCCTACTGCCACCCGGATATCTTCCCGGCGGTCGCGCCGCTGGTCTTCCACAACGACGGGAAAGGCAAATTCAGCGACATGACCGCGAAGAGCGGTTTGACCAAGCCCGGCAAGGGACTCGGCCTCGCGCTGGCCGACTTCGATCGGGACGGCAAGGTCGACATCGCCGTCGCCAACGACTCCATGCTCGAGTTTCTCTACCGCAACAAGGGCGGCGGCACGTTCGAGGAGGTAGGCCTGCCCGCCGAGGTCGCCGTGGACGGGGATGGGCGCACCTATGCCGGCATGGGCATCGACTTTCAGGACTACGATAACGACGGCTTTCCGGACCTGGTCATCACCGACCTGGCGAACCAGCGCTATGCCCTCTACAAGAACAACGCCGACGGCAGCTTCGCTTACGACTCCTACCTGTCCGGATTCGCGCGCATGACGCTGCTGCACTCCGGCTGGGGCATCCGCTTTCTCGATTACGACAACGACGGGCTCAAAGATCTGCTCGTGGCGCAAGGCCACGACCTGGACACGATCGAGCTCAACTCCCCGCAGATCCACTACCGGGAGCCGATGCTGCTGGCCCGCAACACAGGCCACGGCTTCGAGGACGTTTCGGCCTCCGCAGGGCCCGTGTTCCAGAAGACCTGGGTAGGCCGGGGCATGGCCATCGGCGACCTCGACAACGACGGACGGCTCGACGCCGTTGTCACTGAAAACGGCGGCCCCGCGCACGTGCTGCATAACGAGACAGCCAATGCAAACCACTGGCTCACGATCACGCTCGAAGGCTCGCGGTCCAACCGCGACGGCATCGGCGCGGAGATCCGGCTTACGAGCGCCCACAGCCGCCAGACTACGACCGTCACGACTGCCGGAAGTTATTTGTCCTCGAACGACAAGCGGGCGCATTTCGGACTGGGACCGGATGCAATAGCCGCCACGGTCCAGGTGCGCTGGCCCAGCGGCACGGTGCAAATGCTTACCGACGTGAAGGCCGACCGCGAGGTGCATGTCACAGAACCGAGAAGCGAGCCGCCGGGTCCGCCGGCCAAGTAGCCGCGCCAGCCTGTCAGGACCGGACGGTCGCGGCGAGCAGAAGTGCGAAGGCGGCGGCCAGGAGCAGGACGCGCACGCGATGGAGGCTGTCCCAGCGCCGGCGGTCCGCTTTCCACCCCGCCGGAAGACGGTCCGGAGACAAGGCGGCGATCCTGTTGTTGATGGGGACGAGCACCGCGACCGTCAAGAGGATAGTCGCGGTCCAGAGAACGGAAGCGCCGAGGAGCAGCCAAAGCGCGGCGGTGTGCCGCATCCGGAAGGACTCTGCGAGGAGCAAAACGAGGCAAGTTGCATACCAGAAGGGGCATGGCACGCCCGAGGACCCGCGCCAACGCACTCGCGCCCGAGGCGTGCGCCTCGTCCGGAAGACGGCTGAAGGCCGGGTGGACGAAACCCGTAATGGCGAATTCGTTTCCAATCAGCAGGCCGACAAGAAAGACGGAGACTATGGTCATGGAGAGGCACTTCCCGGTCTGCCGGGAAGCCAGACGCTTTCCCTCAGAGATGCGGCGTCTCGAGGGGAGAGGCGATCTTCAAGCGCCGCACCTCCGCGAAGGCCCTGTCCGCCTCGGCTTTCCTGCCCGTCCGCGCGTAAACCCGCCCGAGCTGGAACCAGGCGCTTTCCGCGATAAACGGCGAAGGCGCGGCCGCGAGCGAGGCTTGGAGCATCGCGACGGCCTCCGCGTCCTGCCCGAGCTCGGCAAGTCCCCAGCCGAGATAAAACTCAGTCGGGGCCGGGCTCGCATGGGCCTCGGCTGCCTGCCGCAGCAGGGGCACCCCCTCGGCTGCCTTGCCCCGCTCTACCGCGATCTTACCCGCGTTATAAAGGGCCACGGCGCTGCGCGGGTTCCGCTTCAGCTCCTCCCGATAGGCAGCCAGCGCCGCGTCGAACCGGCTCAGCTTCTGGTCCTCGTCCCCGAGCGCTTCAAGGAGATCCGCGTTGCCCGGCTGCTTTTTCAAGGCCGCCTCGAACTCCGCGACCGCCTTCTCGGGCTGCCCGGAGGCGGACAGGCTTTCGCCCAACGCCCGGTGTACGTTCGCCGAGTCAGGGTCGAGCCGGTACAGCGCCCGGTACGCCTGCTCCGCGATCAGCGAGTGCGCCCGGCCCTGGTAATACAGCAGCTGACCGTCGTTCGGGGCCAGCGCCACGGCGCGGTCCAGGGGCGGTGCCGCCTGCTCCGGGCGGTTCGCGCCCAGCTCGACGATGCCCAGCCAGGTCAGCGCTTCCACGTTGTCGGGCTGCGCCGCCAGCTCCCGCCGCAGGTCGGCCGCGCCCGCTTCGGCGTCGCCGCCCTGGTACTCGGCGACGCCCAGAAACAGGTGCGCCCCCGGCGTACGCGGGTCCAGCGCCAGCGCGTGCCTGAGCGCGGCCTGCGCTTCGGTCATTTGCCCGGCGCGCAGCTCGGTCAGGCCCAGGCCGAGGAACGCCCCGCTGAACGACGGAGCCTGCCGGGTCGCCTCCGTGAACAGCCGCAGCGCATCGTCCAGGTGTCCGTCGCGGATTGCAGCCGAGCCAGCGTCGAGCGTTCGCCGCACCTCGGGCGAGGGCGCGTCCTGCGCGAGCGCCGCAAGCCCTGCGAAAATGGCGACCGAAACAGCGCGCAAAAGTCTCATGAGGACTCGCGAAAGAACAACCCCTGGGGGAGTCTCCGATCACGTACAAACACCCCACGGTTCCCCTGAGGAGTGAAGCGACAAAGGACCTGCTTTTCTCGGGTGAAGCGCGAAAGCAGGTCCTTCGCCGCGCTCAGGACGACTCTTGCTCGTTGATAATCCACGGCCACATGACTCTCAAAAGCTGAACCGCCCGGTGATCTGAAGATTGCGCGGTCCCAGGCTCGTCGAGCCCGGCTGCGGTATGCCGAACGTGGCGCTGCGGGGGTCGGTGTTGGGCGTCGTGAAGTTGTGCCGGTTGAAGGCGTCGATCGCCTCCACCTTCAGCTGGAAGGCTTTCGACTCCTTGATCGTGAAGTTCTTGAGCAGCGAGAAATCTTCCGAGTAGAAGTTCGGCCCCGTGACCTCCTCCGTCACGCGCGGGATGCCCGAGCCGAGCGTGAACGGGTCGTAGGACACGCCGCTGTTCGGCGCGGTTTGCGCGCGGTAGCCGGTCCGTACATCGTTCTTGTCGACGAACGCCGCCTGGTTCAGGTTCCCGGTAAAGCCCGCCGCGGTCGAGGTCGGATCGTAGTCCAGCCCGAACCAGCGGGTGCCGGTGAACGAGTTCGCGCTCAGCTTGTTGCGGGTGTACGCCGGGTTGGCCAGCCCCGCGGGTCCATGGCTGTAGCGGATCGCATTCTGGTAGCCGGGGATGGCGCTGGCCCCCGAGAACGAGACGGGTACGCCGCTCTGGTAGCGCTGCACGCCGCCGATCTCCCAGCCGCCGATCAGGAGGTCCTTGATCCCGCCGCCGTTGAAGAACGCCCGGCCCTTGCCGAACGGGAGCTGGTAGAGGTAGCTGCCCACGAAGGAGACCGGAATGTTCTGAATGGAAACCGATTTTTCCTGCCGATGGTCGATGGTGTTCTGGTCCTGCGAGAGCCCGTTCGGCACGTTCACGTTCGGCAGGGCCGAGTCGGCATCGGTGAGGTTGCGCTGCCAGGTAAAGGCGGTCTGCAGGTTGAGCCCGTTGCGGAACTGGCGGTTGAGCGAAGCGACAAGCGCGTTGTAGGAGGAGTGGCCGACGTTCTGCAGGCAGCAGTCCGTGGCGATGTAGTCATACTGCGGGAACGGCCGCAGCGCGCGCTGGAGCTGCCCGTTGAAGGTCGGGTAGGGCGCGGCGACCCCGTCGGCCGGGTTGCCGGCCGAGATCGTGTAGCGGGTGATGTGGTCGGCGAAAGCGAATGCCGAGAAGGGAATGTTGTTGATGTTTTGCAGCGCGGACCGGAGATTCTGCCCGGAAAAGCCGATGTAGCCCAGGGTAAACACGAGGTCCCTGGTCACCTCCTGCTGGAACTGCAGGCTCCAGTTCGAGATCATGGCGGGCCGTCCGAACTCGGGCGCGATGTAGGCATTGCCGACTGGGGCGAAGTTGCCCGTGTCCAGCTGGCTGGGATCCAGGTTCGGCGCGGTCGGGAACGGCCGCGGAAAGCCGCTGTCGAGCTGGAAAGCCGGCGAGTAGCCGTCCGACTCGTTCACGGGCAGCGGCACCGAGTAGCCGGTGGTTTCGGCGAAGCCGAAGTCCGAGTACAAGAGCGGCGCGTACAGGATTCCGGCCGCCCCGCGGATCACGCTCTTGCCCTGCGTGCCCGGCAGCTCGTACGCGAAGCCGACGCGCGGCGCGATGTCCTTGTAGTAGGTGTTCGCCCACGCCGAGTTCGCGAAGACGAGCGCGCCCGGCAGATTGTTCGCGCGCGCGTCCGGCGCGGTCAGGCTGAAGTTCGAGCTGAGCCCCTCGGCCTCGTGGCGGGGAAAATCGATCGAGTAGCGCACGCCGAGGTTCAAGGTCAGGTGCGAGGTTGCCTTCACGTCGTCCTGCGCGAACACCGCGAAGTACTTGGAGTTCCAGCGCTGGTTGTGGATGTAGGCGGTCTGGCTCGCGTTGTCGACCGAACCCAGCAGATAGCTGGCATAGCTGTTGCCGCTTAGCTGTGTCGGGTTGGTGCCGACCTGCGGGGCCGAGGTCTGGTTGCGCGAGAAGCCGAAGGTCGGGATGTTGATGTTGAGCACGGAAAACTGCTGGTAGCGCAGGTCCACGCCGAACTTGAAGCTGTTGCGTCCTTTCTGCCAGCTCACGCTGTCGTTCAGGCGCGAGCCGTTGTCGATCGCGTCGGAGCTGTTCACCGCGCCGTAGTTGGTGAACGCATCGAGGGCATCGAAGTTGACGCGCGGGAACACCGAGGCGACCACGTTGCCGATGCCCGCCTGCGCCGCCGCGTTCGGACCGCCGTAAGTGGACGGGTAGTTGAGGCTGTTGGTCCGGTTGTAGCCCGCGTTGAAGTGGTTGAGCACCGAAGGCGAGAGCGAGTAGTCCCAGCCCGCGCGGGCGAAGTGCGTGAAAAAGTCCTGCGGGTTGATCTGCGTCAGCGGCGGCGGCAGCGTGTTGAAGCCGCTGCGGACATTGTCGCGCGAGCTGTAGGACCCGTATACCTTGCTCTTCTCGGAGAAGCTGTGGTCCCCGCGAAGCGTCATCGTGGTGTTCAGCAGCGGAAAGCTGGTGTTGATCGCGTAGTTGTTGAAGAAGCCGTAGGTGCTGGACTGCGCCGGAAGGTTGGGCAGCGGAAGCGTGGTGCTCAGGGCGGCGGCGGCCTTGCTGAAGCGGGCCTGCGGGACGACATTGTTCGCGAACGGGAACCGGCAGGGCCGCCCATTGATCGTCGTGGTCGTCGCGGGGTCGAGGATCTGGTTCTGGAGCAGCGGCAGCCCGGTGCACGGGTTGGTGAAGCCGGTAGGCCCACCCAGGATCGCGGAAAAGTCGCCGTTGCGCTCGGCCTGCGTCGGGACGGTGGAGAGAACGGTCTGGCTCAGGCCCTGGCGATATTGCTCGTAGGCGAAGAAGAAAAAGCTCTTGTCGCGGCCGTTGTACAGGTGCGGGATAAAGACGGGGCCGCCGAGTGAGCCGCCGTAGTCGTTCTTCTTGTCGGCCGGGTTCGAAAATCTCCGGCGGCAGGCGTAGTAGGCGTCCGAGCCCGGCGGGTTTTGCCCGGCGCACTGCTGCTTAAGCCCGGCGTTGAACCAGTCGTTCGCGTCCAGGTCGTCGTTCTTGAAAATGTCGTACACCGTGCCGTGGAACTGGTTGCCGCCCGCCTTGGTGACGAAGCTCTCGATGCCGCCGGTGGTGCGTCCGAACTCCGCTGCCGGGGTGGAGGTGGTGACCTTGAACTCCTGGAGCGCTTCGACCGAGGGGGCGGCTTCGTCGAAGGAGGAACCGTTTTCCGACCGAGTTACGCTCGCCCCGTCCAGAAGGATCTCCGCCCCGAAGCTTTGGCCGCCCCCCACCTTGCCCTGGAAAACGCCGTTGCCGTTGATGCTGCTTTGCTGGCTGCCGCCCTCCGATCCCGGCCCGGTCGTGCCCGGCACCAGAAACACGAAATTCTCGGGCGAGCGCAGGGCGCCGACGCCGCCGCCCACGGGCAGAGGCAAGTCCACGATCTGCTTGGCGGAGATGGTGCCGCCGATGTCGGAGGACTCGGTGTCGATGCGGTTGCCGCTCGCGTCGACGGTCACGTTCTGCGTGTCCGCGCCCGGCTGCAAACGCACGTCGAGCCCGGCGGTGCTGTTGATGGTGATCCGAACCCCGGTGCTGGTGGCCGTCGCGAACCCCGGCGCCGTCACCACCACGGTGTAATCGCCGATCGCGATCGACGGAAAGCGATAGTCGCCGGAGGTGGTGGTG
>CAXUHL010000077.1:0-4538 GCA_964250745.1 uncultured Acidobacteriaceae bacterium | reverse complement strand
GCGTGCTTCGGCCCGGCCGCTTCGTTAGTGGCGACCACGCGCGCCCCGGGCACGACCGCGCCGGAGGCATCGGTGACGCTGCCGGCCAGCTCGCCCAGCTGCGACTGCGCCAGCCCGGCGACGGGCGAGGCGAAGATGGCCAAGGCCGCGGCGGCCTCGAAAAGTCTTGCGTGTCTCGAGAACATAGGTTCGGCGCTCCGGAAGGTGTTGCGACGGCTTCTCTGTCTTATGCCGCGCGGGAACGCTCCCACGCGTCGGGGAGAAAAGTATCCGTCCGGTCACTTCAGTGTCAAGCAGAAACCGTTTCCTCAGTTACCGGGCGGAAAAATGCCAGCTCTGCCTTTTCACTTCCGGTCCGTCGAATGATTTCCCGCCAGCGCCGCACTCTGCCGGAACTGCTCGTCCGCCTTCTCCTTGAGGCCCATGCGCCGGTACGTCTGGCCAAGCAGGAAATGGACCGCCGAGCTGCCGGGCGAGAGCGCCAGTGCCCGCTCGAAAGCCGTGCCGGCCTCCGGCAGCCGATCTTGCCGCAGGTACAGGTGGCCCAGCTGTTCTTCGATCGACTCGCGCACCGCGGGCGAAGCCGGCGCGACGGCTTCGGCCCGCTGAAGCAGGGGCAGGGCCTCCGCCGTGTCGCCGCGCCGGATCAGCGCCGTCGCCAGATTGATCATGGGCTGCTCCGCCTGGGGCGACTCGAGGGTCTGCCGGCTCAGCGCCTGCCGGTAAGCGGCGATAGCCTCCTCGGTCCGGTTCAGCGCGTCGAGCGCCAGGCCCTTGTTGTTGATCGCGCGCACGTCGCCGGGTTCGAGCGCGAGCGCGCGATCGAAGGCATCGAGCGCCCTTTGGAACTGCTGATTGGTGTAGCGCACGCGCCCCAGGCTGTACCAGGCTTCCTCGATCCCAGGGTTGCGGGCCACCGCGCTCTCCAGCCACTTTTGCGCTGCGGGGTAGTCGTCGAGCAGCACATAGGTCCGCGCGACGTCGAGCAGGTCCCCGGAGGAGGGTGGCTCGATGCGCGCCGCGTGATTGAACTCGTCGAGGGCGTCGTGGGGCTTGTTCTCGGCAAGGAGCAGGCGCGCCAGAAAATACCGGGCCGGGGCCGACCGCTCGTCGGTCTCGAGGTATGCCCGCACTTCTGCGTCGGCCGCGGCGAGCTGCTTTTCGGCCGCGAGCTCCCGCGCGTGCCGGAGCGGGTCGGGCGGCTTCGGGTCGGAGAGAGTCAGCTCCTGCATGCCCATCGCGAACAGGACCACACAGCCGAATTGAACGAGCCGGAGCACCCACCGATGGTCTCACCGGGCCCACCGCCGGTGTCAACCGAGCGCGTTATCATGGGCCTCAGCTCCGCCCATGCCGCGAATCGCCCTTGTTCTCGCGCTCCTGCCCGCCCTGCTGCACGCGCAGGGCCCGGATCCCGCCGCGCAAAAAGCTTTGGTGGACGCGGCCGTGCGCGAGGCTCTGGCGGCGCGCGCGGCGGGCGACCCCGACCGTGCCTTGGCTACGCTCCAGCATGCCCGCGAGCGCTTTCCGCACGACCACACCGTTCTGCTCGACTTCGCGCTTCAGGCCGACGCCATGCGGCTGTACCGCGACGCCGATACGGCCCTGACCGAGGCCATCGCGCTGCGTCCGGACGACCCGGCGACGATCTACGCGCTGGGCAGGGTCAAGCTCGACGAAGGCCGCCTGCCCGAGGCCGAGCAGCGCCTGCGGCAGTACCTCGCGCTCAAGCCCGGAGACGCCACGGCTCACTACGGGCTGGGCCGGGTGCTCCACCGGGAGCTGCGCGACGAGGAGGCCGCCGCCGAGCTCCGCCGCTCGCTCAGGCTCCGGCCCGCGCAAACCGAGTCGCACTACGAACTCGGCTCGCTCGCCTTGGCCGCCCACCGGGACGAAGAGGCGGAGGCGGAGTTCAACGCGGCCCTGGCGCGCGACCCCCGCCACGCCGGGGCGCTGGCCGGCTCCGGCGCGCTGGCTCTCAGGCGCAAGGAGTACCCGCGGGCCGCGGAGCTGCTGCGGCAGTCGCTCGCTCTCGCCCCTGACTTTCCGGAGACGCACAGAAACCTGGCGCTCGCCCTGCTCAAGCTGGGGCAAAAGGAAGAGTCGGACCGGGAGCTTGCCGTCGCCGCCCGACTCGGGGAGGAGCAGGACAAGGCGCACGGCGGGCTGGTGATCGAGCGGCAGCCTTAAGGGGCGTGCGTGTCTCTCCAGGGGTCATTTGAACAAAGCGAAGAACCTGCGTTTCACTCCTGCGTCGGGGTAAAAGCAGGTCCTTCGTCGCCGCGCTCCTCGGAAGGCGTGTGAGAAATCAACGGCGACAGGAATTGGGTCATCCTGAGCGAAGCGAAGGATCTATTCTGCTTTCCTCGCGCATTGAAAGCAGGTCCTTCGTCGCTTCGCTCCTCTGGATGACCCATATCTGGCTCGGATATCAGAAGCGAGGACTTCTCACGCACCCTCTTAGAATGACCCGGATTATCGGTCAGTTTCGATTGGGAACGAGTTGTTACACGCCCTCTCAGGACGCCGCCGCCGGCCGCCGCTCACCGCGCGATCTCAATCACCGTCACGCTCGCGTTCGGAAACGTGTACGGCATCCTCGCGGCGGCAGGCCGGCTCTCCGCCACCGCCCGGACCCGGTCCGGCTCCTCCTCGGTGTTCTCCGCGTCGATCCCGTCCGCCTGAATCGTCGTGATCTTCGCCGCTCCCCGCACATTCAGGGCGGTCAAATCCAGCTCGGCCTTCAAGGGCCGGGTCAGGTGCCGGTTCACGCAGAACAGAACCACCCCGCCATTCGCGTCGCGCGCGGCCGTCACGTCGAGGTACGGCACCCCGGCGATCTCCGGCAGGCGCGTCACGCCCTTCGCGACCGAGTACGTCGGACCGTCGGCGCTCACGGCGAGCAGAGTCTTCGGCCGTGCGCTCGCATAGGCGCGCAAGACCCAGTACGCGGGCGCGCCGTACACCTGCTCGCGCTTTTTCCAGATACCCCCGAACTCCAGGATCCCCGTCATATCGGAGATGGGCACGATCTCGCTTTCGCGCATCGCCATGTTCAGGAAGCCGCCCGCGAACAGCGCGCCGCCCATGTTGGTGAAGCGCGGGCCTCCGTTGCGCCCGGCCATCAGCCACTCGGTAAAGGCGACGTTCCACCCCGGACGCCCCGCCTCGATCATCTGCCGCTTCTCCGCTTCCATGCGCGCGGCCAGGCCCCAGGGCATGGCCAGTGCCGCCATGGTCCTGAAGTCATCGGTCGGGTGCGGCAGCTCCACCCCGTCGCCGACGACGAAGTGCGTCGACAGGAAATCGACCGTATCGGGCGGATTCTTCAACTGCTCGGCATTCCAATCGTGAAACGTATCCTCGTCCGCGCCGGTACCGATGAGCCGGGCTTTCGGGTCCGCCGCGCGCACGGCCCGGCTGAAGGCGAGCGTCCGCGCCGCGACCTCGTTCCGCGCCGGATAGCCTACCTGCCAGTCGCCCCACAGCTCGTTGCCCAGCTCCCACAGCAGCCCTTGTTTGCCGAGCTTGGCGTCGACGTAGCGGACCCACTCAGCCGCTTCTTCCGGCCTGCCCGTGCCCAGGTTCAGGGCGATCTGCGGCTCCGCGCCGATCAGTCTGCAGAAGTCCAGGAACTCATCCGTGCCGAAGGTGTTGTACTCCGGGATGCCCCAGGCCAGGTTCAGCTTGGACGGGCGCTTGTCCTCCGGACCGAGCCCGTCCTTCCAGTCATAGGCCGAGGTGAAGTTCCCGCCGAAGCGCACCACCGGCGTGTGCAGATCGCGCGCCATCGCGAGCACGTCCGGGTCCATGCCGTCGACCGCGTCCGCCGGCTCCAAATGAACGCCGTCGACCAGCACGCGGGTCTGGCCCGCGACCGCGATCGTCAGGTCCAACGCTTCCAGAGGTTCGACCCGGCCCCGCTCGAGCGTGAAGGCAAAGGGGTACTTCGTCCAGTCCCCGGCCGCGGCCTGGATCGGAACCGACGCCAGAACCTCGCCCGCGCGCCCGTGCCTGCGCAGGCTTACCGTGACTGGCTCCGCGCCTGCCATGCGCTTGATCGACAGCGAGCCCCGGTAGTCGAGCTCGCGCTGAACCGGCAGGTACACTCGCTCGGCAATGCCAACTTCCTTGTCCGGCAGCGCCATCAGCCGCAGGGACTGCCCGCTGTTGGCCGCGTCGCTCCGCACGGGCTCGTAGCGGTTGCCTTGCGCGGGGTCGAGCGGCACCCACGGCAGCGGCAGGCCCAGTTCGGAGGCGCGCTGGAGCTCGGGCCGGTCCTTGAGCATCGCGACAGCGTTCTTTGCCGACCAGAGCCCCTCCTCGAAGGATGGGTTCTCGATGACATCCGCCCACAGCCCGCCGTAGGTGGAGTGGCCGATCGGCTCCAGAAAGCTTCCGAACAGAGTGGGCGGGAGCGCCTGCGCCTTGGCCGGCGCGATCACGCGCACGTGGACGACACTACCCGCCGGCGCGGGGGTCTCGGTCAGTTGCCCCCGCGCCGCGAGCGCCGCCAATCCCAACCCACAAAGCCAAGG
>CAXUHL010000076.1:0-12285 GCA_964250745.1 uncultured Acidobacteriaceae bacterium | reverse complement strand
AAAGCGGGGCTCACGAGGGTCGCCGAAGCCGCAAAACCATTGATGAGACCGCTTCTAGGCTTGAACGTTTCCAGTCAGGAAGTCGATCTGCTCCCACAGCCAATTGAGGTCCAGGTACACATCGGTGCCGGCGACCCTGGGGTCCTCGGCGGGCTTCCAGTATCCCTCGTCTATCCAGACGCTGACGATTCGCCGTCGCGGGTCGACGAGCCAGATGTGCTCCACGCCCATCGTCCTGAGATCGGTCGCGCGGTCCTGGAGATCGGACAGCCGGTCGTCCTCGGACTGGATCTCGATGGCGATCAGCGGAGGCTCGCTCTGGATGCCGGTGAGCCTTTTGGGTACCCGGAATACGGCGACATCCGGCAGACGATAGCGAGTGGGCTGAACGCGGGTGCGAACCTCCGATTGCGGGCCGACCAACCATTCCCGTTTGTGCATCCCGAACCATTCGGCAAGCATGGTTTGTACAATTCCATGCAGATCGGTCGGCATCGGCTTCTCCTTCACTTCCCCGTCGATGTACTCGCAATCCGGGTGGTAGGAAGTACGCAGGTACTCCTCGACCGAAACGACAGCTTGTACGAAGCTACCCATGATCACCCCTCGTCCAAAATCTAGCAGCACGTCTCCTTCACCGGGTAGCCTTTGTACATGCGAGCAGGAAAAAGCCCCCGCTCGCGTTGAGCGGGGGCTTTCCGATACGGCTTCGTGGCCTGGAAGATGGAGAAACGGGATACGTACTTTCAATCCAGAGCTGGAGCGCTCCCGCTTCTCTTTGCCACATCGCGATCGCAAATTCGACGTGGCGGGGACGACGGGGCTCGAACCCGCGACCTCTGCCGTGACAGGGCAGCGCTCTAACCAACTGAGCTACGTCCCCAAACCTGAGAAAACTATAGCAGAAGCGGCAAAGGGAAACGTACAAAGCAGAAAACACCCCGCCCGGCCCGCACATCGTACCCGCACGATGAACATTGCGATCTTCGGTTTGGCGCTCAGCTCCTCCTGGGGCAACGGGCATGCCACCCTTTGGCGGGGCTTGGTGCGCGCGCTTGCGGAGCTCGGCCACCGCGTCGCGTTTTTCGAGAAGGATGTACCCTACTACGCCGAGCACCGCGATGGGTGGCCGCTGCCGGACGGCGTGACGCTGACTCTGTATCGGAGCCTCGACGAGGACTGGCCGCGCATGGAGCGCGTCCTGCGCGACGCCGACGCCGCCATCGTGACGAGCTACTGCCCGGAAGGCGCGCGGGTATGCGCGCGCGTGCTGGCCGCGGGCGTCCCGTTCACGTGTTTCTACGACCTCGATACGCCGGTGACCCTTGACGCGCTGGACCGGGGCGAAACGGTCGGGTACCTGCCGGACGAGGGCCTCGGCGGGTTCGACCTGGTGCTCTCCTATACCGGCGGACGCGCGCTGGAGGCCCTCAAGACACGGCTCGGCGCCCGAGCCGTCGCGCCGTTGTACGGCTTCGTCGACCCCGCGGCCCACCGGCCGGCCGCGCCGCGCCCGGAGTACCGCGCCGAGCTCTCGTACCTGGGCACCTATGCCGAGGACCGGCAGGCGCGGCTCGCGGCGCTGCTGCTGGAGCCGGCGAAGCGGCTGCCCGAACGGCGTTTCCTGATCGGCGGCGCCATGTACCCGCGCGCGTTCCCGTGGGGCGCGAACCTCTTCTTCGTCCACCACGTGCCGCCGGAGCTGCACCCGGCTTTTTTCTCCTCCTCACGCATGACGCTCAACATCACGCGTGCCTCCATGGCGGCCTGGGGTTGGTGCCCGTCGGGGCGCTTGTTCGAGGCGGCGGCAAGCGGCGCGCCGCTCGTCAGCGATGTCTGGGAGGGCCTCGAAGCGTTCTTCTCACCGGGTGAAGAGATCGTGCCGGCGCGGACGTGCGAGGATGTTCTCGATGCGCTCGGGTTGTCCGGCGCGGAGCTCGGACGCATGGCGGCGCGAGCGCGGGAGCGGGTGCTGGGCGCGCACACGGCGGCGCACCGGGCCCAGGCCATGGAAGCTCTGTTTACGGGCAAAGGGGTGCCTGCGGGCACCGCGAAAGGGTAGAAGCGCATGTGGGGAATCGTGCCGGCGGCGGGCCGCGGCAGCAGGATGCAGCCGTTGGCTTTCTCGAAGGAATTGCTGCCGGTGGGTACGCGCAACGAGGTCCACGAGGGCCGCTCAATGGAGCGGCCGCGCGCGGTGAGCGAGTACCTGCTGGAGCGCATGGTGCGCGCGGGCGCGACGCGCATCTGCATCGTCATCTCGCCCGGCAAGTCCGACATCCTGGAGTACTACGGCGCGAGCTACCTGGGCGTGCCCATCGCCTACGTGGTGCAGCCCGCGCCGGCCGGGCTGTGCGATGCCCTGTTTTGCGCCGCGCCGCTGGTCGCCGACGACGATGCGGAAGAGGTGCTGATCGGCCTGCCGGACACCGTGTGGCTGCCGGAGGACGGCTTCGCTCTCTTGCCCGAGGGAGAACTCTCTTTTTTGCTTTTCCCTGTGGACCGGCCGGAGCTGTTCGACGCGGTGGTGGTGGACGCGCGCGGCGCGGTGGTGCGCGTCGAAGTCAAGCAGGAGCGGCCTTCTTCGCGCCTGGTCTGGGGCGCGGTGCGCATGCCCGGCGGCGTCTTCCACGAGCTGCGCGAGATGTGGACCGCGCCCGGCCGGCGCGACGAATACCTGGGCACGCTGGTCAACGCGTATTTGCGCGCGGGCGGCACGGCCGCGGGCATCGCGGGCGGCACGCACTACGTCGATACGGGAACGCCGCACGGCTTTCGCGAAGCGTTGAAATTGCTTGACACGAACGGCGCGCCGATGTCCTGATGGATTGCACACTTTTTTGGGCATGCGCGGCTAACGTGCGGAGCGGCGTTGCCATCCCATGCTGAGAAATGTGCGGGCCTTCGCGAGGGCCGTTGCTGGGTTCGCGTCTGTTGGGTTTTGAAAATCGGAGAGGACGGAAAACGATGGCATTGTCAAAGACGACGCAGGACCATGACGAAATCCGGCAGTGGGCGGAAAAGCGCGGCGGCAAGCCGGCCGAGGTCACCGGCACAAGCGCGGGCGGGACGGGTATCCTTCGCATCGAGTTCCCGGGCGCGACCAACGCGAACGATGCGAACCTGAACGAGATCGGCTGGGACGAGTTCTTCGAGAAATTCGACGCGAGCAATCTGTCGCTGGTGTACCAGGAAGTTACCAAGGAAGGCGCGGAAAGCAACTTCAACAAGCTGGTGCATCCGGAGAACGTGACGGCGAGCTCGGAGCAGACGGGGAAGAAAAAGCCGGCGGCGAAGAAAACGGCAGCCCCGGCGAAAAAGACGGCGGCCAAAAAGACGGCGGCCAAGAAGACGGCGGCGGCGAAGAAGACCGCGGCCCCCGCGAAGAACTCCCTCCCGAAAAAGACGGCAGCCCCGGCGAAGAAAACGGCTGCGACGAAGAAAACGGCGACCGCGAAGAAAGCGGCGGCTCCCGCGAAGAAGACGGCCGCGCCGACCAAGAAGACAGCGGTGAAAAAGACCGCTGCCAAGAGCGCCCCGGCCAAGAAAACCGCCGTGAAGAAGACAGCTGCCAAGGCGGCCCCCACCAAGGCTTCCGCGAAGAAAACCGCCGCCGGGGCGAAAAAACAGGCGGCCGTGGCCATCAAGAAGAAGAGCGCCCCGGCCAAGAAGAGCGGCGGCCGCAAATAGCCCCGCGCACCACCGGACGGCTCGCGCAGGCGGGCCGTTTCTGCTTGCACGCTGCTAAGCTCGGATAGCGCCCGAGGGCGCCGAGGAGAGCGAGCATGGCGGATGTGACGATTACCGTGCGGCCCAACGGGCCGTTTCGCGTGGAAGGGCCGATCCGGCTGGTGGACGGAGCGGGCGGCGAGTGGGACCTGACGGGCAAGCCTGCCGTCTCGCTGTGCCGGTGCGGGGCCTCGACCAAGAAGCCGTTCTGCGACGGAACGCACACCAAGATCGGCTTCGCAGGGGCCGAGATGGCGGTCGCCAAGGCCGACCCCGCGGCAGCCGAGGCAGTGAAGGGCGACAACGCGCCGAAGCTGTAAGGCCGGGCGGCGCATCTGCTCGGCATGAATACCCCGCCGGACCGGAAGTTCAAGCGCAGCAAACTGCGCTTTATCGCGGAGCTCGTGCGCGAGTCCCTGCTGACCCCCACCCTGGGTGTGCAGCGGAAGCCTGTGCCGGCGCGGCCGGGCGAAACGGCAATTACCTGGATCGGCCACTCGTCGTTTCTGCTGGAGCTGGGCGGCAGGCGCGTGCTGGTCGATCCGGTGTTCGCGCGCTACCTCGTCGTCCTGAAGCGCCGCCGCAAACCCGGCGTGCGCCTCGGCGACCTGCCCGCGATCGACCTGGTCCTGCTTACCCACGCGCACATGGACCACCTGAACCGGCCTTCGCTGCGCGCCGTCGCCCGGCGCAACCGGGGTGCCGTTCTCGTCGTCCCGCGCGGGGTCGAGGACCTGGTCCGCGACCTCGGTTTCGCCGAGGTGCGCTCCCTGGAAACCTGGCGGCACACCACCGTCGCGGGAGTGGAAATCACGATGACCCCGGCGCGGCACTGGGGTGCGCGCATGTTCAACGATGTGCATCGCGGCTACGGCGGCTACGTGCTGCGCGCCGGCGAGGCCTCGGTGTATCACAGCGGCGACACGGCCTACTTTCCGGGCTTTCAGGAGATCGGCCAGAAGCTGAAGCCGGAGATCGCGCTGCTGCCCATCGGCGCGTATTCGCCGGACTCGTTCCGGAGCGTCCACACCAGCCCGGAGGATGCGCTGCGTGCGTTCGCGGACCTTGGCGCGCGGGTCATGATTCCCATGCACTTCGGGACGTTCCGGCTGTCGCGCGAGCCGATGGACGAGCCGCCCGTGCGCCTGCTCGCGGCGGCCCGGGCAGCGGGCCTCGCGGACCGCGTGAGGGTGCTGGAGGAAGGACGGACGGCGCTGTTTCCCGTCCCCGCCCCTGCCCTTGTGACCGCCTGACCGTGTATGCTCCGGGCAGCCTTTCTGTCAGGAGCTTGGACGGTTGAACTCTCTCTTGTTGCGCAGCGCCCTGGTCGGCGCATTGGGCGGTCTGCTTTTCGGCTTCGACACGGCGGTCATTTCCGGCACCACGCACCAGCTCACGGAGGTCTTCAGGCTCTCCGCCGCGCAGCTCGGGCTCACGGTTTCGATCGCGCTGTGGGGTACCGTTCTGGGCGCGCTCACCTCGGGCGCGCTGGGCCAGCGCATCGGCTCCCGCGAGGCCCTGCGCATCATGGCGGTGCTGTACCTCGTCTCCGCCCTGGGCACCGCGCTCGCATGGGACTGGCCCTCCCTGCTCGTCTTCCGGTTCATCGGCGGGCTCGGCATCGGCGGCTCGTCGGTGCTGGGGCCGGTTTACATCGCGGAGATGGCGCCGGCGCGCATCCGCGGGCGGCTGGTGGGCTTGTTCCAGATCAACATCGTCATCGGCATCTTGCTCGCCTATGCCTCCAACTACGGCTTTGAGCGCGCGGGCTTCGGCGCGAACCTTTGGCGCTGGCAGCTGGGTATCGCGAGCCTCCCTGCCCTCCTGTTCCTGGCCCTTCTCTTCGGCGTCCCGCGCTCGGCCCGCTGGCTGCTCACCCGAGACCGCGTGGAGGAAGCCCGCGCCGCCCTGGGCCTTCTGGGCTCGCCCGACCCGCAGGCCGAGGTGGACGAGCTGCGCCGGGCCATTCACGCCGATGCGGCGCACCCGGACGCGCCGCTGTTCACCCGCAAGCTTCGCCTGCCTATTTTTCTGGCGGTCAGCATCGGCTTGTTCAACCAGCTTGCCGGCATCAACGCGATCCTCTACTACCTGAACGACATCTTCCGAGCGGGCGGTTTTTCGTCCATCTCCGCGAACCAGCAGGCCGTCATCATCGGCGTGATGAACCTATTCGCGACACTGCTGGGCATGAGCGTGATCGACAAACTGGGCCGCAAGACCCTGTTGCTGATCGGCTCGGTCGGCACGGCAGTCGCGCTCGCGGGGGTGGCGGCTGTCTTCTACACCGGGGCGCATCGCGGGGCGCTGCTGTGGCTCTTGGTCATGTACATCGCGTTCTTCGCGATCTCGCAAGGCGCGGTCATCTGGGTCTACATCAGCGAGGTCTTTCCCACGCGCGTGCGGTCCAAGGGGCAAAGCCTCGGGTCGGGCTCGCACTGGATCGCGAACGCGGCCATCTCGTTCGCGTTCCCGGTTATCGCCCGGCACTCTTCCGGCGCGCCGTTCGTGTTCTTCGCGGCCATGATGGTGGTGCAGTTTTTCGTGGTGTTGTTCGTGTACCCGGAGACCAAAGGCGTGTCGCTGGAGCAGTTGCAGGTGCAGCTGGGGACGGCGATCGATTGAGCTTGTTTGCCGCGCTCAAAAGGCGAGTTTCGGCCCTGTTTTTACAGGGCCTCTCTGGGAAGTTCGCACATCCAAGAGTGCATGATGCAGGTCCAGCAGAAGCTCGAAATCCTCGCCGACGCGGCCAAGTATGACGCTTCCTGCGCCAGCTCCGGCTCCAAGCGCGCCGGGACGGCCAACGGCGTCGGGTCGTCCGACGGCACGGGCATCTGCCACAGCTACACGCCGGACGGCCGCTGCGTGTCGCTGCTCAAGATCCTGCTGACCAACTACTGCACCTACGACTGCGTGTTCTGCGTCAACCGGGTCTCCTCCGATATTCGCCGGGCCAGGTTTACGCCGCAGGAGGTCGCGGACCTCACCATACGCTTCTACAAGCGCAACTACATCGAGGGGCTGTTCCTCAGCTCGGGCATCATCCAGTCGCCCGACTACACGATGGAGCAGCTCATCGAGGTCGCGCGTCTGCTGCGCGAGGAGCACGGCTTCGGCGGCTACATCCACCTCAAGGCCATCCCCGGCGCGAGCGAGTCGCTGATCGAGCTGGCCGGCCTGTACGCCGACCGCCTGAGCGCGAACATGGAGCTGCCCACGCAGAAAGACCTGGTCCAGCTGGCGCCGGACAAGAAGGTCGACGTGATCGAGGGCACCATGGCCGAGATCGCCGTGCGCAAGGCATCGGCCCAGGAGGACCGGAAGCGTTCCGCCAAGGCGCCGAAGTTCGCCCCCGCCGGGCAGAGCACGCAGATGGTGGTGGGCGCCACGCCCTCGACCGACCGGGAGATCGTCGCGACGGCCTCGCACCTGTATAAGCAGTACGACCTGCGGCGGATCTACTACTCCGGCTTCAGCCCCTTTCCCAAGGGCGACGCGCGGCTGCCCATGAAGGCCGCGCCGCTGGTGCGCGAGCACCGCCTGTACCAGGCCGACTGGCTGATGCGCTTCTACGGCTTCCAGGGCCATGAGCTGACCACGCCCGACGCGCCCAACCTCGACCTGACCCGCGACCCCAAGCTGACCTGGGCCTTGAACCATCGCGAGTTCTTCCCCGTGGACGTGAACCGGGCCACGCGCGAGGCACTGTTGCGCGTGCCGGGGATCGGCTACAAGAACGTGGAGCGGATCCTGCGCATCCGGGCCTACCACCCACTCTCGCTTGAAGATCTGCGCAAGCTGCACGTCCGGGTCAAGACGGTGTCGCCGTTCGTGGTTGCGGTGGACCACCTGGCACCCACGCTCGAGGCGGTCGCCCTGCCGGAGCAGGTGTTCATCCCGGCGCAGATGCAGCTGTTCGACGCCGGCATGGCCGCGAGCACGGGGCAGCTGTGAGCTTGTTTACCGCGTACAGGGTCCGCATCGAGCCGGAGTTTGCCGCCTGGCGTGAGCAGGCCCGGCAGCTTCTGCGCGACGGGATCGCGCCTGAGCTCGTCGAGCTGGTGGACGAGGAGAACGACCGCGCGCTGGCCTTCGACTTTGCGCCCGCGCCGTCGCCCGATCCGCGCCGCGCGACCGCTCAGCCATCGGTCCCGAAAGCCTTTCTCGACCTGGCCGAGATCGTGGCCTGCCACGCCGACCCGGAGCGCTGGCAGTTGCTCTACCGCGTGCTGTGGCGCTTGCAGGGTGAGCGCTCCCT
Organism: uncultured Acidobacteriaceae bacterium; assembly: GCA_964250745.1. GTDB lineage: Bacteria > Acidobacteriota > Terriglobia > Terriglobales > Acidobacteriaceae > EB88. The sequence continues at coordinate 4,298 of CAXUHL010000076.1, read as the reverse complement.
GATGAAGGACGAGCTCGACGAAGATGTTGCCCGGATGCGCCGCATGGACGCGCAAGTGCGGCGCGACCTGCACAAGATGCACGCCTTCCTGCGTTTCCGGATGGTCGAGGAGGCCGGCCGGGAGCACTACATCGCCTGGTACCGGCCCGACCACCGCATCCTCGCGCTCGCCGTACCCTTTTTCGTCGAGCGTTTCCAGATCATGCGCTGGACGATCCTGACCGGGTACGCTTCGGCGAGCTGGGACCCGGAAACCAAGAGCGTGGCCTGGGGGCCGGGCGTGCCGCGCTCCGAGGCACCCGAGGCGGACGAGCTCGAGGGTATGTGGCGCTCGTACTACGGGTCCATCTTCAACCCGGCCCGCCTGAATCCGCGCGCGATGAAGGCCGAAATGCCCGTGCGCTACTGGAAGGAGCTGCCGGAGCTCCAAATCCTGCCGCAGCTGATGAACGACGCGGACCGCCGCGTGGAGTCGATGATGGAGCAGCAAAGCCTCTTGCAGCAGAACACCTTCGTGCCGAACGACCACACCCTGCCCACCCTGCGCGAGGCCCTGCCGCGCTGCGAGGGCTGCGAACTGTACAAACCCGCGACTCAGGCGGTCTTCGGCGCGGGCCTCGCGCATGCGCCGCTCATGCTGGTCGGCGAGCAGCCGGGCAACGACGAGGACCTGGCAGGCAAGCCGTTCGTGGGGCCCGCGGGCCGGGTGCTCGACCAGGCGATCGAGGAGCTTGGCTTCAACCGGGCTGAGATGTACGTGACCAACGCGGTCAAGCATTTCAAATTTGTAGAGCGGGGCAAGCGCCGCATCCACGAGTCGCCCAACCTGCGCGAGATCGCCGCCTGCCGCCCGTGGCTGCTGGCGGAGCTGGACGCGGTGCAGCCGAAGGTGGTGGTGTGCCTTGGGGCGTCCGCGGCCAAGTCGCTGCTGGGGGCGAAGTTCGCGCTGATGAAGGACCGCGGCAAGGTCGTCGAATCACCCTATGCGAAACAGGTCGTCGCGACGATCCATCCCTCGGCCGTGCTGCGGGCCGAGGGGGACACGAAGCGGGTGCTGTACGAGTTCATCAAGCAGGACATGCAGCTGGCCATGCGGATGGCGGGGTAGAAGTCAGGAATTAGAAGTGAGGACTCAACAAGCCGAAGCTGTCCGACCCAGCAGAAAGACAAGGTGATCCTGAGAGGGTGTGAGAAGCGCTCGCGCCTGGAACCTGAGCCAAGTACGGGTCATCCTGAAGAGCAGAGACGGATCCCCGGCGAGCGATCTTTGCTCGCTGGGATGGCCGTAGAGACGAAGGACCTGCTTCCGGTACGCCGTAGAAAAAGCAGGTTCTTCGCTGCGCTCAGGATGACCCTGTGTGTGCCAGTGAGCTTCCATTTTCGCTCTTTACCCTACTGCCTTCTCCCTTCTCCCTCCACCCTTCAGAACGCGACCTTCGGGGCATTCCTCGACCCTTCGCTGGCCTGGAAGTAATCGTTGTCCGTGTGGAAGCCGGCGATGCCCGCCCACAGGCTGGCCGGGAACTGCTGGACGTACGTGTTGTAGTCGCGCAAGGTGTTGTTGTAACGGCGGCGCTCGACGGCGATGCGGTTTTCCGTTCCTTCCAGCTGGTCTTGAAGGGCCAGGAAGTTCTGGTTCGCCTTCAGGTCGGGGTAGCTCTCGCTCAGAGCCAGCAGGCGACCGATCGCGCCGTCGAGCTGACCATTGGCCGCGATCTTCTGCTGCGGGTCTTTCGCGTTCAGCAGACCCGCGCGGGCGTTGGCGATATCGCCGAAGACCTTCTCCTCGTGCGTGGCATAGCCCTTGACCGTGCTGACCAGGTTCGGGATGAGGTCGGCGCGCCGCTGCAGCTGTGTGTCGATCTGTGAAAACTGCGCCTGGACGTCGTTGTGCTTGGCCACCATGGTGTTTTTTGCGCCGATGTAGCTGAAAAACGCGATGACCAGAATCGCGACCAGACCAAGACCGAAAAGTGAACTGCGTTTCATACCCGTTCTCCTTGCTTGAAGTTAAAAGCTGCCCCCCGCGCCGCCGCCGCCGGTGGATCCGCCGCCGAAACCGCCGAAGCCGCTGCCCTTGTCGTCGTCGTCGCGGCTGCGCCCGCCGCCGCCCGAGAACCCGCCGCCCAGGAACATGCCAAGAAGAAACGGCAGCATGCCCGTGCGCGCGGCCAGGAGGAACAGCAGGATAAAGAAGCCGCCCAGCACCAGCATCTGCACCGGGCCGATGTGCGCGCCGCGGTCGATGGGCGCGAGCCGCGCGCGGCGGACTTGAAGCTGCACGCCCGCATCCCGCGCGACTAGGCCGGCGATCCCTTCGGCCCCGACGGTCAATCCTTCATCGTTCTGGCTGACGCGCAGGTAGGGCTGCATCTGCCGGCCGATCAGGCCGGAGCGCTCATCCGTGAGCACCCCTTCAAGCCCGTAGCCGGTCGCGATGAACCATTTGCGGTCGCTGACGGAGACCAGGAGGATGACGCCGCGGTCCGTGCCCTTGGCCCCGACCTTCCAGGCGTCCTCGAGCTGGACGGCGTAGTCGGCGATCGGCTCGCCGTCCGTGTCCTTGACCGTCACCACGGCCATCTGCGCATGGGCCTGGCGGTCGAGCGCCCCGCATAGGCGGTTGATGTGGTCCGTGGTTTCGGCCGAAAGGACGTGGGCGTTGTCGCTGACGTAGTCGGTCGGGCGCGGGAGGTCGCGGACCGCCTGCGCCCCCGCCGTCCAAACCGTCGTGAGTAGCAGTACAAAACCGAGCCAACGTGCACGCATTCGAACTTCATTGTACGAGTACAGCCCGTAAACGAGAAAAGCGCCCCGGCCGTGGGAGCGCTCTTCTGGAATACACGCCGTCAGCCGTTGCTGGAGGGCGAGCCGGTCGTCGGCTTATCCGTGCTGTGCGTCTTCGCCAGTGCCTTCGCCTCCTGCAGGTGGTGATCCACGATCGGCGTGGCCTGGGTGGCGGCGGACTTTTCGCTCGCCAGCTGCCCGCCGCTCGCCTCGTTCTTGAACTCCTTGAGGTCCGCCGAGTGGTCGGCGACCATGATGTCGATGTAGCGCTTGTCGAAGGCCGGCCCGCTCGCGGCCTTGAGCTGGGCGATCAGCTTCTCGTCCTTCTTCGAGATCCCCGTGGGCGGCGTGACGCCGGCCTCGGCCGCCACGGGCTTCATCTGCTCGTTGAGCTTGGTGTGGTCGTCGATCATCATCTGGGCGAACTTCTTCACGCCGTCGTCGCTGCTCTTTTGGAGCGCGAGCTGCGCGGCTTCGATCTCGAAGTTGCTGCCCTGGGTGGCGTTTTTCAGGAAGTCCTTGTCCTGCGCGGAAGCCTGGTTCGGGCTGCCGAGACCGGTGGCATTGCCGATACCATTGGCTGCGTTGCGAGTCTGCGAGGCCGCCGAGCCGACCCCGCTCTGCGCCGCCGAGCCAAGGCCCCCTTGCGCGAATGCCGTGCCCAACCCAAGCGTAGAAACCGTCGCGAGGACGGCGATAGTGCCGGAAATCTGTCTCATGGTGATAACCCTCCCCTCAGTAAGGGGCTGTTTGGGTCGAAAGCGTTGCCCCGGCGGGCGGCTCGGCGAACGGTATGCTGGGGGCATGACGCTTCCCCAAGCTCCCGTTGCCCGCCGCGACCCGAAGACCACCACCCTGCACGGGCACATGCTCCATGACGACTACGGATGGCTGCGCGAAAAGGAGTCCGAAGAGGTCCTGGACTATCTACGCGCCGAGAACGCGTACACCGACGCCGTGATGGAGCCGACCAAGCCCTTGCAGGAGGCGCTGTACACCGAGCTGCTTTCGCACATCAAGCAGACCGACGTGAGCGTGCCCGCGAAGGACGGCGCGTACTGGTACTACGCGCGAACGACCGAGGGCTCGCAGTACCCGGCGTACTGCCGCAAGCGCGGCTCGGCTGCAGAGTACGAGCACGCGCCGGAGGAGGTGATCCTCGACGTGGAAGCGTTGGCTTCAGGCCGCGCGTTTCTGGCGGTAGGGGGCATGGACGTGTCGGATGACAGCAATTTGCTGGCCTACTCGACCGATACCACTGGATTCCGGCAGTACACGCTGCACGTCAAGGACCTACGGACGGGCGAAGAACTGCCCGAAACGGTCGAGCGCGTTGGGTCGATCGTGTGGGCGGCGGACAACCGGACGCTGTTCTACACGGTCGAGGACGAGGAGCAGAAGCGGCAGTACCGGCTGTACAGGCACGTGTTGGGGACTCCTGTCGCGGACGATGTCCTCGTTTTGGAAGAGGCCGATGAACGCTTCAACCTGGGCGCGGGGCGCACGCGCGA
>CAXUHL010000075.1:0-12378 GCA_964250745.1 uncultured Acidobacteriaceae bacterium | reverse complement strand
TCTGGGCCCACAGCCAGGCGAGGTCGAGGTGGATGGGTGAGTCCGGCAGCTTGAGTTCAGTCACGGTACGCCAGGAACCTCCTCGAAAGACGGAAGCCTCCCGTGCATCGGGATCGATGAGCCAGATATGCTCGGTGCCCATGGCCGCGAGATCGGAAGCGCGGCCGCGAAGTGCAACGAATCGGTCATCCTCGGACAGGATCTCGATGGCAATCAGCGGCGGGTCATCCGGCAGGTCCTCGATGGTATCGTGCATCGGCGTACCGCGCGGAAACACGGCGGCATCGAGCACGCGGAACTCGCCGGGGCGGACCCGTACCGTGACCGAGAGCGTCGGAATAATGCCCCACTCCCGGAAGTGCGGGCCAAACCAGGCTCCCGCGAGAGCGTGGACGCGCCCATGGAGCATGGACGCCATCGGCTTGGCTTCCAGGTATCCGCCGATCAGCTCGTGGTGCGGTTCGTAGTGGGTGCGGAGGTATTCTTCCACGCTTACGGCACGCCCCGTGAGGTCTTCCGCCCCGCCCGGCAAGGCTTTACTCCTCCGCGCCTTCCCAGCAGCGCCGGCTCTCGTTGCAAACGCTGCGGTGGACGAAGTGGTCGTCCGGCCCGGCCTTGGACTGGGTCTTGATGCACCAGTACGTTGTCGTCGAGCCGAGGACGTCGTTCATCTCCTCGTGAAAGTCGCCGAACGCGCCGTAGGAGCTCTTGGAGCGGAGCGCGGCGCAGCGGGTTTGCAGAACGGGCAGTGCTGACATGAGAGTCTCCTTAGCCGATCGCGCTGGGGTCGCGGTCCATTTGCCCGGCCGCAAGCAGGACCGTGCGGTACACAGCGGTGTGGAACAGCTGCACCTTGTAGCCGTTCATCGAGAGCGGCGTGGCCCCGGCCATGGCGGCCTTGCCGGCGGCGCGGGCGGTCTTTTCGTCGATTGTCTTCCCGGTCAGCAGCGCCTCCGCCGCATGGGCGCGAATGGGCGTGGGCGCGGCAACGCCCATCACGATGGATGCCTTGCGGCACAGGTCGCCGTCCATCACCAGGACCACCCCGGCATCGGCCAGCGGCCAGTCGAAGCTCTCCTTTTCTCCGTACTTCTGGTACGCCGAGCGGGTGCCTGTGGCGGGCGTGGGGACGACCACCGCGGTGATGATCTCGCCCGGGTGCACGGCGGTCTCGTTCAACAGGTCCTTCTCGGGCGGGTTGTAAAAGTTGTGCATGGCGACGACGCGCTTGCCCCCCTTCGAGGTGAGCTCCACATGCGCGCCCATGGCCAGCAGCGGCACGGCGGTCGAGGACGGGTGCACCATCGCGCAGGTGCCGTTGTTCACGACCGCGTGGTACTGGTTCTCGCCCTCGTGCGCGTGGCAGTCGGTGCTGGTGCCGCCCTTCTTCTTGCAGTCGTGCGCGCCGGAGCGGAAGTACCAGCAGCGGGGCCGCTGCATCAGGTTGCCGCCGAGCGTGGCCATGTTGCGCACTTGCGGGGTGGCCGCGTGGCCCGCCGCGTCGGACAATGCGCCGTAGGTCTTTTGAACATCGGGGTGAAAGGCGATCTCGCTGAGCGTCGTCAGGGACCCGATGCGCAGGCCCTCGCCGCCGAGCGTGATGCCGCGCAGCGCGTCCATGTTGCGGATGTTGACGAGCTTCGGCGGGGCGACGATGCCGTCCTTCATCAGGTCGAGCAGGTCGATGCCGCCGGCCTTGATGGTGGTGTCGGGGCCCAGCTGGTCGAGCGCTTCCTCGACCGTGGCGCAGTTGATATAGGAAAAGCGGTTCATGCCAGATCCTCCTGGGAGCCGGTCTTGCCCAGCGCCGCGAGCACGGCCGAGGGGGTCATGGGGATGGAGCGCATGCGCACCCCGGTCGCGTTGTAGAACGCGTTGCCGATGGCGGCGGCCAGGTTGATGATGCCCGCCGACTCGCCGATGCCGGCCGCGTCCGTCGAGCTTTGCGCGATATAGTTCTCGATCAGCTCGACCTCGATCTCGGGCACCTCGCGCGCGCCCAGGATCTTGTAGTTCTCGAGGTTCGCGTTGAGCATCACGCCCTTTTGCGGGTCCATGATGCGCTGCTCGAACAAGGCGTAGGAGATGCCCTGGAGAATGCCGCCGGTGATCTGGCTCTTGACGCCGGTCGGGTTGATGGGCCGTCCGCAGTCGTGCACCGCATAGACCTTCTCGACGTGGACGCGTCCGGTTTCGGTGTCGACCGCCAGCTCGACGTAATCGACGCCGCCGTACTGGAGCTTCTCCTTGGCGTACTCCGGGCCGCGGGTAACGCGGGCGGAGATGTCGCCGGTCGGCAGCTTGCCCGCCACTTGCTTGAGGGTGTAGCTCTTGTCGCTTCCCTTTACCGTGATCCGGCCGTCCTTCGGGTCGACCGAGAGGTCGTCCGCCCCCACGCCCAGCTTCGGCGCGACCGCGGCGAACATCTGCTTCTTTGCCTGGTAAGCCGCGTTGCGGACCGCCGGCGTGATGGACCCGGCCGTGACCGAGCCGCCCGAGTCCGGGCCGAGCGGGTAGCGCGTGTCGCCGATGCGAACGACAATCTGCTCGGGCGGGACGCCGAACTCTTCGGCCACCACGATCGCGAGCAGCGTCTTGGTGCCCGTGCCCAGGTCCTGGACGGAGGACATCAGCTCCACCGAGCCGTCGCGCGAAACCCGTACCTCGCAGGAAGAATCCTTGTTGACGAACCGGTACCAGACCGACTGCGCGATGCCGGAGCCGCGCTTGATGGGGCCCTTGTCCGCGCCGGCCGGCTTTCGATTCGGCCAGTTTGTTTTCTGGAGAATCAGCTGCCGCTCCGCCTTGCGGGCCGGGCTCTCGTCGATCTTTTCGCGCAGCGCGAGCGGGTCCATGTCGAGCTTGACCGCGAGTTCGTCGACCAGCTGCTCAAGCGCGAAGCAGCCCTGCGGGTGGCCGGGCGCGCGAAACGCCTTACCGGGGCCGGCGTTGATGAAGACGTCGTACTCCTCGGTGGCGATGTTGTCGCACTTGTACATGTTGGTGGCCGGGCCGGCGGTGCCCGCGCCCGTGCCCACGCCCGCCGTGCCGTAGCTCACCAGCTCGATGCCGGTCAGCGTGCCGTCGCGCTTCGCGCCGATCTTCAGCTTCTGGTGCGAGTCGGGCCGGTTGGAGACAATGTGCTCCTGCCGTCGGTCGAGCATCAGCTTGACCGGGACACCCGCCTTTTGCGATAGATACGCCGCGGCCACGCCCTCGTTGCCCGCGCCGAACTTCGCGCCGAAGCCCCCGCCCATGTACTCGGTGATGACCCGGACCTGCGACTTAGGGAGCTTCAGGATCTCGGCGAACTCCTCGCGCGCGCTGGCCGTGCCCTGTGTGGAGGCGTAAATCGTCAACTCTTCCGGCTTCCAGTCCACGACATAGCCGTGGGTTTCGAGCGCCGAGTGGGTCTGAACCTGGGTAAAGTACTCGCCCTCGACCGTGACCTCGGCCGCCGCGAAGCCCGCCGCCGGGTCGCCCTTGGTCTTGCGCTGCGGGCCATGGACGTTGCCGTGCTGCGGAACGTCCTTGGGGCCGCCGCCGCCGCCCGCCGCACCGGCCGCGTCCGCCCGGGCGGGATACCCCCCCCGCGCGCCCGGCTTGCGGGCCTCCGCGCGGCTCACCGTGAAAGGCATGGTGTCGTATTTGACTTTGACCAGCTTGGCCGCGTCCGCCGCGACCTGCGGCGTGGTGGCCGCCACCGCCGCGATGGGCTGGCCCATGTAGCGCACGATGGGATAGCGCGAGGGTGTCTCCTGCTTGGGGTCGCGCAGCTCGGCCACGCCGAAGGTGTGCTGGATCACATGCACCGCGCGCACCCCGGGCAGCTTCTCCGCCTCGGATACGTCGATGGAAACGATGCGCCCATGCGCCACTTCCGCGTCGACCATGCGGCCGTAAAGCATGCCGGGCAGCTGCACGTCGGCGGTGTAGCGCGCCTTACCGCTCACCTTCTGGGGCCCGTCGTAGCGGACGGTCGGCTTGCCGATGAACCGCAGTTGGTCGTTCGGCGCGAGCGGCGGAGGCTCGTCCGCCGGCACTTCGCGCTCGACCTGCGTAAGCCCAGCCTGCGGGATGCCGAACGCGAACGAATCGGTCCGCTTGGCCCCGGGCTGCTGCGCCGCCGTCGGCTGCGCCGCGACGTCCTGGCCCTTGACCTTGGGTTTGCCGGTCTGCTGTGTGCTGTTCTGCTCCTGTACAGGCATGGCTCAGGCTCCCTGCAGCACTGCGAGCTGCTTGTTGGCCGCGACTTCCATCGTCGCGTCGAAGATCCGGGGGTAGGTCCCGCAGCGGCACAGGTTGCCGCTGGTGGCGTGCTTCACATCGGCCAGGGTCGGGTTCGGATTGCGCTCCAGCAGCGCGGCGCAGCTCATCACCATGCCCGGCGTGCAAAAGCCGCACTGGAGCGCGTCGTGCTTCACGAACGCGGCCTGGACCGGGTGCAGCTCGCCGTTCTTGCCGCTCATGCCCTCGATGGTGGTGATCTCACGGCCCACCGCGTCCACGGCCAGCGTCATGCAGGCCAGGGCGGGGGTCTTATCGAGCCAGACGGTGCAGGCCGAGCAGGAGCCCCGATCGCAGACCACCTTGGTCCCGGTCAGGCCGATCTGGTCGCGCAGCGTTTCCGCGAGTGTGTAGCGGGGCTCGACCGCGACCTTGTGCTCGTGGCCGTTGATGCGGAGCTTGATGGGCACGGCATCCGGGCCGACAGCCGCGTCCTGCTTCAGCCCCTCCCGGGTCTCGCGCGCGAAGGCCTGCGCCTGCTCGACCGCCGTGGTCGCGGCGGCCACTCCGGCCCCCTTCAGGAAGCCTCGGCGGGTGAACTGCTGTTTAGGGGTTTCTGCCATGGAGTAAACCTTTCGGGCGGTTCGCGACCGGAAACGATTACCGAAAGTGTACGCCCGCCCGCCGCCTGAAAGCCGCCCGAACCCGTAATTTTGACCGGGCTACACGGCCGGCGACGCGCTCTTCCGGATCGGGGGAACGACCCGGGACCCGATCAGCTCGGTCGACCGCAGAAGCTTCGCGTGCGGCAAGCCGGCGACGGACATCTGGAAACCGACCTGCGCGATGCCGCCCAGGGACTCGCTCATGCGCAGGACTTTTTCGGCCACCGTCTCCGGCGAGCCCACCATGAGCGCTCCCGTGGGCCCCAGCAGCGCGTCGAAGTGCGCGCGGGTCACCGGCGGCCAGCCGCGCTCCCGGCCGATTTTGGTGAAGGCCTCGGCGTAGCCGGGAAAGAAGTCGTCCGCGGCCTGCCGGTCCGTCTCGGCGGCATAGCCCAGCGCGTGGATGCCGACCTTGAGCGTCTCCGGCGCGTGCCCCGCGCGCTCCCCCGCGCGCCGGTACAGGTCGACCAGCGGGCGGAACCGGTGCGGCTCCCCGCCGATGATCGCCACCATCAACGGCAGCCCGAGCGTGCCCGCCCGCGTGAACGAGGCAGGCGTGCCGCCCACCCCCAGCCAAACGGGGAGCAGCGGCTGCACCGGGCGTGGGTAAATGTCCTGGTCGACCAGCGGCGCACGATATCGCCCGCGCCACGTGATCCTCGGCGAGGCGCGGAGCTGGAGCAGCAGGTCGAGCTTCTCGGCGAACAGCGCGTCGTAATCCTCGAGCGCGTAGCCGAACAGCGGGAAGCTCTCGATGAACGATCCGCGCCCGGCGACGATTTCGGCCCGTCCGTTCGACAGCAGGTCGAGCGTCGCGAACTCCTGAAAGACGCGAACGGGGTCGGCGGCGGAGAGCACCGTGACCGCGCTCGACAGGCGAATGTTTTTCGTTCGCGAGGCCGCCGCGGCGAGGATGACCGCCGGAGCCTGGTCCAGATACTCCGGCCGGTGATGCTCGCCGAGGCCGAAAACGTCGAGCCCCGCCTCGTCGGCGGCGACGATCTCATCGACAAGCTCGCGCATGCGTTGAGCCGGGGTGACGCCGGGCGTGGCGGCGGCGAAGGAGTCGATGCCGATCTGCATCACCGGAAGATGCTCGCCCTAGACCTCCCGATGCAGAAGCGCGGCGAAGAAGCCGTCGCATGGGAGAACGCCGGGCAGAGTGCGGAGGTAGGGGCCGGACTTTCTCAGCAATTCGCGGGCCCCTGGGGTCAGGATGCCGCGCTCCAGGAGCGTGTCGAGCGCGGCATCGACCGGCTGGAGCTGGATGCCCTTGCTCTCCGCGAGCACAGCCTCGACCACCTGCTCGTTCTCCTCCGGTTCGAGCGAGCAGGTGGAGTAGACGAGCCGTCCGCCGGTGGCCAGATTCTTCAGCGAAGCCGCCAGGATCGCGCGCTGGCGCTCCGCCTGACGGGGCAGGTCGGCAAGGGTCAGCCGGTGCCGGATCTCCGGGTTGCGCGCCAGGGTGCCCGTGCCGGAGCAAGGCATGTCGCACAAGATGGCTGAGTAGACCGGGCCGGGGGCGTGCAGCGTGGCGTCGGCGGGGGTAAACGTGACGTTCGGGCCCCAGGGCAGGCGGCGCTGCATGATGCGCAGGCGTGCGGCGCTCACGTCGAGCGCGGTGATGCGGGCATCCGGGTTGCGCTCCGCCAGGATCGCGGTTTTGCCGCCCGGCGCGGCGCAGGCGTCCAGGATGTTGGGCCCGGCATCGAGCGCGGCCAGCTCGGCGATCAGCTGCGAGGCTTCGTCCTGAATCCGGCTCTCAGGCAGGTGCGGGTCGCCCTTCGCGAGGCGGCGGGCGGCGGTGAGGAAGGCACCCGGCTCGCCGGTGTCGGTCGCGCGGACGGTAGTCGGCGGGGGTTGCTGGCCGAAGGCGCAAATCTTCTGCGTGGCGTCGTCGCCGAAGCGCGCGCGCCAGCGTTCCACCATCCAGCGCGGATAGGCGTCGGCGGGGGCCGTTCGCAGGGTTTGGAGCTGCGCGTGCTCGCGCATCAAGCGGCGCAGCACGGCATTGGTGAGGCCCGCCATCTGCGGGCCGTCAGCCAGCTTCGCCAGCTCGACGCTCTCGTTGATGGCCGCGTGCGGTGGGATTCGGTCCAGAAACAGGAGCTGATATGCCCCGAGCCGCAGCGCCACGATGACCCCGAAGTGCATGTCGGACTCCGGGTACTTGAGCCGCGCGGCAATCTCGCGGTCCAGAACCTGCTGCCAACGCAGAGTGCCGAGAACGAGCTCGGTGGTGAGGTCGCGGTCTTGGCGGGACAGCGCGTTGATGCGCGGGGTGCGGAGCTGCTCGTCGGCGTGTGCCGTGCCGCGCTCGACCAGAAGCAGCACGTGCGCGGCAGCGGAGCGGGCCGGGGCGATGCTCTCAGCCAAGGTGGGCACCGACGAGGTGCGGGTGTCCGCGAAGAAAGTCCGCCGCCGGGCTGGGGCGCTTGCCTTCGATCTGCAGCTCGACGATCTCGATCGCACTGGACTGCCCGCAGGCGGCGTAGAGGACGTTGTTCTCGAGGAACAGCTCGCCCGGCGGGTGCGCCATGAAGTGCGTGGGCCGGGCCAGGCGCGTGAAGGTCAGCTTTCTGCCGTCGAGGGTGGTCCACGCGCCGGGCCAGGGCTGGAAGCCGCGCCAGCAGTTGTAAATCTCGGTCGCGGTCCGGGTGAAGTCGACGCGTCCGTCGTCGCGGGTGAGGATGGGCGCGTGCGTCGCGAGGGCGTGATCCTGCGGCTCCGGCGTGAGCGTGCCTGCGGCTAGCCCTTCCAAGGTGGAAACGACCAGCGGCGCGCCCAGCTCCGCCAGACGCGGAAACAGCTCGGCGGCCGTGGCGGTTTTAGCGATGGGCAGCTCGCGCCGCTCCAGGGTCGGGCCGGTGTCCAGGCCCTCCTCCAGGAGCATGGTAGTGACGCCGGTTACCGTTTCGCCGCGTGCCACCGCCCACTGGATCGGCGCGGCCCCTCGATACTTCGGCAGGAGCGAGCCGTGGAGGTTGATGCACCCCAGGCGGGGCAGCGCAAGCATCCACGGCGGCAGGATGCGCCCATAGGCGACGACCACGATCGCGTCCGGCCGGATTTCTTGAAGTGCTGCTTGAAGGGTGGGGTTGTTGCGGACCTTGGCCGGCTGCTCAGTGGGCAGCCCATGGGCGGCGGCCCACTCCTTTACCGGCGAGGGCGCCGTCTGCATGCCGCGCCCGGCGGGGCGGTCCGGCTGGGTCAGCACAAGCGCGATCCGGTGCCCGGCCTCATCGAGCGCGGCCAGCGTGGGAACGGCGAACTCCGGGGTTCCGCAAAAAACCAGTTTCACCAGTCGCCCGCCTTTTGGAGCTTTTTGATGCGCCTGAGGATCAGGTCGCGCTTGAGCATGGAAACGCGCGCGAAGAACAGAATCCCGTGCAGGTGGTCGATCTCGTGCTGGAAGGCGCGGGCCAACAACTCCTCGCCCTCATACTCTTGCCAGGCTCCTGAGGCGTCCTGCGCCCGCACCTTGACGCGGGCCGACCGCGAAACCTTTTCGCGGATTTCCGGCAGCGACAGGCAGCCCTCTTCCTCGTTCTGGCGGCCTTCCCGAAAGGTGATCTCCGGGTTGATGAGCACGATCTTGTCCTCGGGCCGCTCCTTGAAGCTCAGGTCTATGACGGTGATCTGCTTTGCGACGCCGATCTGCGGCGCGGCCAGACCGATGCCCTTCGCGTCCCACATGGACTCGAACATATCGTCGACCAGCGTCCGCAGCTCTCGGTCGAACACGGTAACCGGATCGGCCGGCGTTTGCAGCACCGGGTCCGGGTATTTCACGATGGAATAAATCATTGCCCTGCTGCTTAGTATGCCCGTATCTGGTCCAGGTAGCCGTCGTAGTTGCGCCGGAGCTCGCGGAGGGAGTCGCCGCCGAATTTTTCGAGCACCAGACGCGCGAAGGCGAGCGCGACCATCGCTTCCGCCGCGACTCCGGCGGCTGGGACCACGCACACGTCTGACCGCTCGTAGGCGGCCTTGGTCTCCGCGCGCCCTTCATAGGTGACCGAGGGCAGCGGGCGTCGCAAGGTCGAGATGGGCTTGAGGTAGCCGCGAACCACGATGTCCTCGCCGTTCGAGATGCCGCCTTCGACCCCTCCCGCGTTGTTGCGCTCGCGCCGGAAGCGGGTGTGGCCGTTCGCATTCTCGTCCAGCCCCGCGTAGCCGATGGCATCGTGGACTTCGGACCCGAGCGACTCGGCCGCAGTGACCCCCCGGCCCAGCTCGACCGCCTTGACGGCCTGCAGGCTCATGACTGCCTGGGCCAGCAAGCCGTCGAGCCGCTCGTCCCAGTTGGCGTAGGTGCCGATGCCGGCGGGCGCGCCGTGAATGACCACCTCAAACACGCCGCCGATCGAGTCGCCGGTGCGCAGCGCCAAGTCCACCTCGGCCTTCATCCGCGCCTCGGCCTCCTCGTCCGCGCAGCCGAGAATGACCTCATCCCTCACGGCGAGCGCGGCGATCTCGTCCCAGACGGCATCGCGCTCCAGCTCGGCCCGGCCGACGCGGACTACATGCGAAAGAACTTGAATGCCCAGCTCGCGCAGCAGCAGCTTCGCGATGGCCCCGGCGGCGACGCGCGCGGTGGATTCCCGGGCCGAGGCGCGCTCGAGCACGTAGCGGGCATCCTTAAAGTCGTACTTTAAGGATCCGGCCAGATCGGCATGGCCGGGACGGGGGCTGGCGACGGCTTTGTGCTTCGCGGGGTCGCCCGCGCCGACGGGCAGGATCTCGCGCCAGTTGTCCCAATCCCGATTCGCGATGAGCATGGAGATGGGGGCGCCGATGGTCGCGCCATGGCGCACACCGGACAGAATGTGCGCCGAGTCGGTCTCGATCTTCATGCGGCCGCCGCGGCCGTAGCCCTGCTGCCGCCGCCACAGCTCGCGCTGCATAAAGGTTTCGTCGACGGGCACGCCGGACGGCATTCCGGAAACCAGGGCGACCAGGGCCTCGCCGTGGGACTCCCCTGCGGTGGAGAAACGTAGCATGTGTAATCAGTGTACCGGGGGAGAGGCAGGGTGGAGGATGGAAGGCAGAGGGTGAAGGAAACCCGCTTTACATCGCCCGCGCAGCTCGCTCCGCCAGCATGCGCTCGCGCAAAATCGCGTTGGCTCGCTCGCGATGGCCGGGGCCGCCCGCTCTGAGCCAGGCCAGAATGTCGTCGTCGAGTAAAACGCTTTTACCCGTCCGGCTGTAAACGTCCTTGAAAAGCCGGGCGCCTTTCCAGTCCTCCGGTTTCTGTTTCGGGATTTCGGAGAAATCGATCTGTTAATCCGGTACCGCGTTGAGCTTGGCCAACTCACGCCGGATCGGTTCCGGGACGGGCTCACCGGGAACGCGCTCGTAAAAAACTTGATGCATAGATTCTCCTCTCATCTTTTCCGCCTTTCGCGCGGAAAGGATCCTCAACGTATCTTCCCACTCGCCCTGAACTGTATGCACGACCAAGAGCAAGACGTGCTCCGCGCTTTGACCGAGCGCGTGCCAGCGCAGTTCTCCGTCAATGAAGCGATCCTCCTGCACAACGAGAAACTCGTCATCGAAAACAGTAACTGCCGCCTCAAAGCCTACTCCGTGCTTGCGCCAGTTCGCTTCGTCTTTCGCCGGATCCCAACTGAAGCGCATGAAGTGAAGCTAACGCGATTGCCTCGGCTCGGAAACGGTACCGAAGTGCTCGTCTAGTCCCCCGCCAGGTACGCGCGCGTGTCCAGCAGCGGCCGCTCCATGGAGCGCACATACTCGGTCGGCTCCCCTGCCCCGGCGCCGTTCGCGGCGGCTTTGGCGAACTCCGAGCGCAGGGTCTGCATCTTGGCTTCCAAGTCGTCGAGGTAGTGCAGCAGCAGCGCCTCGGCGGTCATGGGCAGCTTGGGCGAGCCGTACTCCAGACGCCCGTGATGCGACAGGATCAGGTGCAGCAGAAGGGTGCGCAGGCGCGGCGGGAACGTCGGCAGCGCGGCGATCTTCGCCTCGACCATGCCGATGCCGATGGTGATGTGGCCCAGCAGCTGGCCCTCGGGGGTGTAGCCGAAGGTGGTGCCCCAGCGCAGCTCGTGGACTTTGCCGATGTCGTGGAGCATCGCCCCGGCGAGCAGGAGATCGCGGTTCACCTCCGGATAGAACGGCGCGGTTCGGTTGCAAATCTCAACCAGTGCGACTACATGCTCGAGCAAGCCTCCGATCCAGGCATGGTGCAGCGCCTTGGCCGCCGGCGCCTCGCGCCAGGGCCCGGCGACCGCGGGGTCGTCCAGGAACGACTGGAGCAGCGCGCGCAGGTAAGGATCGGCGAAGCTCTGGATGTACCCGGTCAGCGCCGCCCACAGCTGGTCGACGTCCTTCTCGGTCTTGGGCGCGAAGTCTCCGGCCTCGTACTCCGCTCCATCGGTCGCGGGGTCGGCGCGGCGCAGCCGGTCGATCTTGATCTGGAGCTTGTCCTGGTAGCGGCAGACGGTGCCGCGCAGCTTCACGACGTCGCCCGAGGCGAACTGTCCGGCCGCTTCCGGCTCCCACATGCGGGCTTCCACCTGGCCGGTGGCATCGCACAGGGTCAGCGAAAGATAGGCCGCGCCGCCCGCGGTGGTCCGCAGCTGCCGGTTGGCGGCGGCGAAGTAACCCTGGACGACCTGGTTTTCCCTCGCGGCGAGGTCTTTGAGGAACAGGTCTTTCATCGCTGGGGCTGGGCCGGGGGCTTTGCCGCCGGGATCGTCGGGCCGAGCGGATCGCCGGAGCCGGACGGGGTGGTTTGCGTCTGCACCGGCGCATCGGAGCCCGGGGGTGCTTGCGGCGAGGGCTCCGCGGCAGGCTGGGCCGGGGCAGGCCCGAGATCGGAACCGACGCCCGGGTTCGCGTCCGGTGCCGGTTTGGGCTTGCCGGCCTCGTCGGCGTAGCGGGTCTTGCCCCCCGCAGGCTTGGGCCTGGGCGAGGGGATCGAGGTGTCGCCCTTGAGCCCGAGCGGCTTGGCCTGGGTGCTCTTGTCGGCCAGTTCCTGCGCGTCCGCAGGGGCGGTCGGGAACGGATCCTGCTTGGCCTTGCGGTCGCGCTCCTGTTTCACGGCCTTGGGGATTTGCGCGCGGTCGGAGAAGCGAGTCTTCTTTTCGACCGATGCCTGCTGGTCCGAGGCGCTTTCCCCGGTCGAGAAGCGGATATTGCCGTTGACCTGATTGCCGTTCGGGTTTTGGCTTGCAGCCGCGTCGGCCTCGTTCGCCGAGCCATTGCCGTTCGCGGGGGAAGCCCCGGCGTCCTCGCCCTTGGTGGGTCCCGCGGGGAGGCTTTCGCGGGGGGCCTGGCCGAACCGGACTTTCTCGCGCTTTTGCGGCTTGGGAGCGCCGGCGACTTCCTTGTTCCTGCGCCCGAACAGGCCCTTGCCGCTGCTTGCGGGCGTGGGTGTCGAGGCCGCGGGCGGCGCGGCATTCGCCGTGGTCGCCGGGGCAGGCACCGCCGGGGCAGGAGCCGGCGTTCCGGCACCGCCCGGTAC
>CAXUHL010000074.1:9161-12410 GCA_964250745.1 uncultured Acidobacteriaceae bacterium | reverse complement strand
GGCGGGGTTCGCCTGCTGACCGGGACGCTGGACCTGCACCACGAGACCGAGCGAGCGCTCGCGGCGTTCAAAGGCACCGAGGCGGCGCTGTTGTTCACCTCGGGCTATGTCGCGAACCTGGCGGTGATCTCCTCGCTGTTCGGCCCGGCGGACCGCGTCATCGCCGACTCGTTCTCGCACCGGAGCCTGATGGATGCCTGTCGCCTGGCCGGGGTGCAGGTGCAGCGGTTCGAGCACAACAACGCGGAGTCGCTGCGGAACGAAATCAAGAACGGCCCGCAGGCGAACCGGACGCTCATCATCTCCGACGGCGTGTTTTCGATGGACGGGGACATCTGCATCCTGCCCGAGCTGATCGCGATCAAGCGGGAGTTCGGCTGCTACCTGCTGATGGACGAGTCGCACGCGACCGGAGTTCTGGGCGCGGGCGGGCGCGGCACGGACGAGCACTTCGGGGTGGACACGAGTGAGGTGGACATCTGGACCGGCTCGCTCGCCAAGGCGATCCCCTCGGGGGGCGGCTTCGTGGCGGGTTCGCGCGAGCTGATGATCTTTCTCCAGCACGCATCGGCTCCGTTTATCTTCTCGGGCGCGATGCCCGCGCCCGCCGCGGCGGCGGTGCGCGAAGCCATTCGCATCGTCGAGAAAGAGCCGGAGCGGGTGGACCGCATCCGCGCCAACGCGGAGTTCCTGCGGGGCGGGCTCCAAAGCCTCGGCTTCGACACCGGGCTGTCGGAGACGGCGGTGATCCCGCTGATGCTGTACGACGACACGCGCACGGCCTTGTTCGCACGGGAGCTGCGCAACCACGGCATCCTGACCTCGCCGGTAATGTTCCCGGCGGTGGCGCAGGGCTCGTCGCGCCTGCGCCTGTGCGTGACGGCGGCCCACACCGAGTCGCAGCTGAGCTACGCGCTCGACGTGTTCTCGACCCTGCGCGAGGCCTGACGCTTGCGGGCCCTGGTGACCGGCGGCTCGGGGTTCCTCGGGGGCCGGCTCATCGACATCTTGCTGGCGCAAGGGGCGGAGGTCGCGGTGCTCGCCCGGGCGGGGTCAGTGCTGCCGAACAGGCCGCGGGTGCGGGTGGTCCGGGCTGAGCCGGCGCAGGACGGGCAGGCGGTCGCCGACGCCTTGGGTCATGCAACCCACATCTTCCACTGCGCGGGCTGCTCGACCGACTGGGCCCCCCTCCGCGCGTTTCGGGAGGGCAACGTAGACCACACACGGGCGCTGCTTGCGCTGGCTCGCAAACACGCCGCCAAGCTCCAGCGGTTCCTCCACGTGAGCACGACGGACGTGTACGGCTACCCACCCGCGGCCGGGGACGAGCAGATGCAGTTGCGGCCGGTGGGCCTGCCCTACAACACGACCAAATGCGAGGGCGAAGCGGCCGTGTGGACCGCCGCCGCCCAGGGGCTTCCGGTGACCGTGGTGCGCCCGGCGAGCATCTATGGGCCGGGCGGCAAGGCATTTGTCACGGACATCGCCGCGCTGCTGCGCCAAAGGCTCATGCTGCTGGTCGACGGCGGCCGGGCGCGCGGCGGGTTCGTTTACGTGGACGACGTGTGCCGGGCCATGGTGCGGGCGGCGGAGGAGCCGTTTGCCCGGGGGGAGGCGTACAACCTGAGCTCGGTGGACGGGGTGACGTGGCGGGCGTATGCCGCGGCGCTCGCCCGGGCGTTGGGCGTACCGGAACCGTGGCTCAAGCTGCCCTTTCGCGCGGCGATGGCGCTGGCGCGGGCGAGCGAGCTGCCGCACAAGACAGGCTTGCGAGGCCGGCCGCTGCTCACCCGGCACGCGGTGTACATCCTGGGCCGCGACCAGCAGTACGCGACCGCCAAGGCCCGGGAACAGCTGAACTGGTCGCCGCGGGTGGGGTTAGAGGAAGGGGTGGAGCGCTCGGTGGCTCCGCTGCTGGCTGCCCGGTAATATTTCCGTGCGTCAAAAGGGTTATCCTGAGAACCGCAGCGACGAAGGACCTGCTTTTCTGGCCGTGCGGAGGCAAAGCAGGTCCTTCGCTACGCTCAGGATGACCCCGATCGTCTTTCAAGTGAAACTTGGTTCAACCCCATGCCTTGAAGGCGAGAACCGCGTTCAGCCCGCCGAAGGCGAACGAATTCGACAGGGCCGCCTCGACCTGCCCGGGCCGGGCCTGGTTGGGGACGACGTCGAGGTCGCAGGCGGGGTCGGGCGTGGTGTAGTTGGCGGTGGGCGGCAGCTGCCCGCGCTGGAGGGTCAGCACGGTGGCCACGGCCTCGACCGCGCCGGCCGCGCCCAGCGTGTGGCCGTGCATCGACTTGGTGGAAGAGATGGCGAGCCGGTCGGCGTGCGCGCCGAACACCAGGCGGATGGCCTCGGTCTCGATGCGGTCGTTGGCCTCGGTGGCCGTGCCGTGGGCGTTGATATAGCCGATCTGCTCCGGGCTGAGACCCGCGTCGGCAAGTGCCTGACGCATGGCCCGTGCGGGGCCGCCGGCGGTGGGCTGGGTGATGTGTCCCGCGTCGGAGGTCGCGCCGAAGCCGACGATCTCCGCCAGAGGGCGCGCGCCGCGAGCCAGGGCGGCTTCAAGCGGTTCGAGCACCAGCATCGCGCCACCCTCGCCGATGATCAGGCCGCTGCGGTCGGCGGAAAAGGGCCGGCACGTGTCCTTGCTGACCACGCGCATGGCTTCCCAGGCCTTCATGCCGCCCAAGAACAAGGGTGCCTCGCTGCCGCCGGCGACCGCGGCCGGGGCCGCGCCGGACCGCACCAGTTGGAATGCCTGTCCGATGGCGTGGGCGGAGGAAGCGCAGGCGGTCGAGACCGTGTAGGCCGGGCCCTGAAGACCCCAGCGCATCGAGATGTGGCTCGCGCCCGCGTTGCTCATGCCGAGCGGGATGGTGAGCGGGTGGACGCGGGTGCGGTGGTTATGGAACAGCTCCCAGTAGCCGGCTTCCTCGGCCCCGCGGCCGCCCATGCAGGACCCGGTGACCACGGCGGCGCGCTCGCGCAGCTCCGGGGTCCACTCGATGCCGGACTGCCGGATGGCCTCCTGGGCGGGCAGGACGGCGAACTGGGCGAAGCGGTCCATGAGGGACAGCTCCTTGGCCTCGAAGAAGGCTTCGGGGTCGTAGCCGGAAACCTCGGCCGTGTTGAGGATGCGCAGGGGGGCGGTCGCGATTTTGTGGATGGATGGGTGAATGGCGGCGATGCCGCTCCGGCCGCCCATCAGGCCGGTCCAGAAAGCTTCCCGGTCGTGCCCGCGGGCGC
>CAXUHL010000074.1:0-9151 GCA_964250745.1 uncultured Acidobacteriaceae bacterium | reverse complement strand
CGCAGAGGACGCCGATGCCGGTCACGGCGACGCGGTGGGGAGCACCCAAGCTATTGGCCCGCTTTCGCGTTTTCAGACAGGGACGGCGCGGCGCGGGGGAAGTGCGGGGCCGGTTCGCCCGCCTCCTTGGCCCGGACCACCAGGGCAATGCCCTCGACCATCTGCTGGATGCCGGTGACCTGCTTGGCGTCCTCGTCGTCGATCTCGATATCGAACTCGCTTTCGAGGTCGAACAAGATGTTGAGCCGGTCGAGCGAGTCGATGCCGAGCGCTTCAAAGGTGCTGTCCGGGCGCACGGACTCGAGCGGCATGCGCTTGGTGGTGGCGATGACGCGCAAAACGCGGTCCTGGATGGTTTCCTGGACGGATTCGGACGGCTCGGGCATAGTCCTCGTTTTCGCCGCGTCCTGCACCCGGCAAGCGGATGGACGGGGCGAGCGGACGGCCCCGATGCGGCAAACCCCGATTTTAAACCGGAACGGCGGCGGGCGTCGCGGCTATCTTTCGGATGGAAGCCCGGCCTGCACCCCCGGACGGGCCGGACGCGTGCGCTCATCGCCCTCCGCGGTGTCGAAGTTGTGCTCGAGCGCGATACGCACCAGTTGTGCCCGGGTACGCACGCCGGTCTTGCCGAACAGCTGCTGGAGCACCGCCTTGACGTAGCCTTCGGAGATGTCGAGCTTGGCCCCGATCTCCTTGTTGGCGAGCCCGGCGAAGACCCCGCGCAGCACGGCGCGTTCACGGTCGGTGAGCTGGAGCGGCGGGCCGCGGCGTGCTTCCTCCTGCCGCGCGGCTTCAAGCAGGGCGGCCAGGGCGGAGGAGGACAAAAGCGCTTCGCCGCGCATGGTGGCGCGGATGGCGTGGATCAAGTCGCCCGGCGGGGCGTGCTTCAGGAACAAGCCGGACGCGCCCGCGTCGAGCGCCTTGACGGTGTCCGAAGGGGCCATGCCGGCGGTGACCATGAGGATCTGGCCCCGGTAGCCGGCGGCGCGGGCGCGGGTCAGGAAAGCGAAGCCGGTCTGCTCGCCCAGGTCGAAGTCGAGCAGGATCAAGTCGGCCTCCGTGCCGTTCGCGAGCGTCTGAAGGGCTTCCTCGCCGGACGAGCACTGGCCCGCGATCCGGAGGTCCGGCTCCTCGGCGAGAAGCCGGCTGAGCCCTTCGCGGAACAGGACGTGGTCGTCGAGCAGGAGGATGCGGATCGGGGTCGTCATGGCAGTGGTTCCTTTCGCGAGGCAGGGGCCAGCTCGGCCGCAAAAACGGCACCGGCGGCGGAAGGCCGGTGCTGGAGGTCGCCGCCGAAGGATCGCATGAGGGCGCGCGACAGGTACAGGCCGAGGCCGGAGGCGTGGGCCTGTTGCTGAAAGGGGCGGAAAAGGCACTCGGGATGTTGGACGCCGGAGCCTGTATCGAGCACCAGGACGCGGACGTGGGCTTCGGCGAGCTCCACTTCGAGCGAGATCCGGCGGGTCCCGGAGACATCTTCGAGGGCGCGGCGGCTGTTCCTGACCAGATTGAGCAGGACCTGGAGCAGGCTTTGCCGGTCGGCCCAGACGGGAGGAAGCCTCGGCGGCAGATGCCAACCGAGCTCGATCTCCTCCTCGCGCAGGGCGGGAGCGATGACGATGTGGAGCTCCTCGAGCAGGGAATGGAGGTCGATGGCGGCCATCTGGTGGGCGGCTTCGCGCAGCTCGACGGAAGCAATGCGCTCGAGGGCGAGGACCAAGGTTCCAAGAGCTTGAAAATCTTTATCCCCGGTGAGGGTGCCGGCGCGGCGCAGGTTCTCGTGGACGACCGCGATGGCGGCGCACACGTTGCGGACCTCGTGCGAGACCGCGCCGACCAGGATGCGGGAGCCGGTGAGCAGCTGGTGGAGGCTGGCTTCTTCGCGGTCGCGCAGGTCCTCGGAGGAGTCGGCGACGAAGACGGCGAGCCGCGGCCCGGTGGTGGTGCCGTAGGTGGAAAACCACACATCGGCCTGGAAGATTTCGCCGTTTGCGCGGTGGCCGCGGCACTGCATGGCGGTGTGGAAGACGCGTCCGCCCGGCGGCGGGGCCTGGAGTGCGGGCAGGCGCAGAAGCGGGGGCAGAAACGGCGCGAAGGACCGCCCGGCGAGCGCGCCGGGGTCGAGGGCGAACACGCGGTCGGCGGCCTCGTTGGCCAGAAGGACCCGGCCCGCGGCGTCCGCGGTGAAGACGGCGACCGGGCTTTGCTCGACCAGGACGCGGAGCTGCTCTTCGGCGTCCTCGCGGGCGCGCATCTGCTCCTGGAGGATGCAAAGGTGTTCGGCGGCGGCGGCCCGAGCGTGGACCGCGCCGTGGACGAACAAGGCCGCCCCGCCGAAGCAGGTGAAGTACAGCGCATCGCGCGGGGCTCCGGCGGCCCAGTCCCACAGGTAGCCATCGAAGCACTCGGCCAGGAGGGTGCACAAGGCGGCGATCAGAAGCAGGGTGAAGCGCGGCAGGACGGTGGCCGCGAGCGCCATGGGTACGACATAAAGCCAGGCGAAAGGGACCGCGTCGGCAACCAGGATGTCGAGCGCGGCGATGGTGCCGAGCAGCGCCGCGGCCTGGAGCAGCACCGGAACCGGCGCGCGCCGGGCCGCCCGGGCCAGGGCGCGGGGCGAAAGGGCGACGGCGATGGGCGAAGCAGTCATGGCGGGAGACGCTCCTTTCCAGTATGGAGCCCGTTGTCGGGCCCGCGCTGGCCGGAGCCGGGAGTTAGCTGAAAGATTCCCCGCTTGCGGTTTTCTACGCGTTCTTTACGAAAACCTACGGGTGCGCGGGAGAGACTCTTTAGTGGTTCACATAGGAGGACGGGCCGGCCGCGCCGAAAGATAGGCAGGGCCATTTTCGCGGCACGCTAGAATCAGGCAGAAATCCACCCGTAAAGGCACAGAAGGAGCACTCCCCATCCGCCGTCTCGCAAGCCTTGCAATTTCTGGAGCCCGGCAGGGCCCGCTCGCGCTTGCCCTGTCGGGTTTGCTCGCGATGCAGGCGGGCGGCTGCCGGGGCGGCGCGCACGACCCCTCAGCGGAAGCGCCTCCGGAGGCCAAGGCGGTTATCCTGTCGGGCGACTCCGGGCTGGTGCGGATCAATCGACCGGACCAGTTCCCGACCGTGGCGGCGGCGGACTACCGGGCCGCCTCGGCCTTGAACGTGACCGGGCAGGTGCAGCCGGACCCGTCGCGCGAGATCCCGGTGATTTCGCTCGCGAACGGGCGGGTGGTCGCCACGCACGTGCGCCTGGGCGATTACGTCCGCAAGGGCCAGCCGGTGCTGGAGGTGCAGAGCACCGACGTGACCGGCGCGTTCGACAACTACCTGAAGGCGGTGAACGACGAACGGCTGACCCGGACGCAGCTGGACCGGGCGAAGCTGCTCTATGACAAGGGCGCGATCGCGAAGAGCCAGCTCGACATCGCCCAGGACGCGGAGGACGACAACATCTCCGACCTCAAAGCCGCCGAGCAGCAGCTCCATGTGCTGGGCGTGGACCCGAAGCACCCGGGTGAAACGGTCAAGGTGCTCGCCCCGGCTTCCGGCTTCATCGTCCAGCAGAACGTGACCGAGGCCGCAGCGGCCGGCAGCGGGGTCGCGGGGACGCCGAACGCTTTCGTTATCGCCGACCTCACGCATGTGTGGGTGATCTGCGATGTGTATGAGAACGACCTCGCGCAGGTCCATCTGGGACAGACGGCGGATATTCGGCTGAGCGCCTTCCCGGGCCGGGTGCTCACCGGCACCATTGGTGACGTGGGGGCGATCCTGGACCCGAATCTCAGAACGGGCAAGGTGCGCATCCAGGTGCCCAACCCGGGCTTCGCGCTGCGGGTGGGCATGTTCGCGACCGCGACCTTGCGCGGCAGGACCCCCGAACCGCACGCGAGCGTGCCCGCGACGGCGATCCTGCACCTGCACGACCGGGATTGGGTGTACGTGCCGGCGACCGGGCCGGGGACCAGGCCGGGGGACTTCCGGCGGACCGAGGTCACGGCCGGGGCGGCGCTGCCGGGCAGTGCGCAGGAGATCACGGCCGGCCTCGCGCCCGGGCAGACGGTGGTGCGCAACGCCCTGGAGCTGCAGAACACGGCGGCGCAATGACGAGGATTCAGGAACCATGATCCGCGGCATCGTCGACTTCGCGCTCAACAACCGCTTCATCGTGCTGATCGTGGCGGTGCTCTTGTTCGCCTGGGGCATCGTGTCGTTCCACAACCTGCCCGTGGAGGCGTACCCGGACGTCGCGAACAACTACGCGACCATCATCACGCAGTGGCCGGGCCGCGCCGCCGAGGAGGTGGAACAGCAGGTCACGGTGCCGCTCGAGATCGCCATGGCGGGCATCCCGCACATGACCGCGCTCCGGTCCACCTCGCTCGCGGGCCTGTCGGCGCTCAACATGGTGTTCGACGACACGTCCGTGAATGACTGGAACCGCGAGAAGGTCCTGGAGCGGCTCTCGCAGGTGACCCTGCCGGCGGGGCTGCAGCCGCAGATCGGGACGGACTGGAGCCCGGTCGGGCAGATTTACTGGTACACGGTCGAGAGCACCAACCCGGCCTACGACAACATGGAGCTCAAGAGCCTCCAGGACTGGACGCTGACCAAGCAGCTCAAGTCGGTGCCCGGGCTGGTGGACGTGGCGAGCTTCGGCGGGCAGACGCGCGAGTACCAGGTCCATCTGGACCCGGACAGGCTGGTTGCCTACGGCATGACCATCGGCCAGGTGGAGCAGCAGCTGGCGGCCAACAACCTGAACGCCGGGGGCTCGTTCATCCAGGAGGGCGCGCAGCAGATCAACGTGCGCGCGGTGGGGCTGTACGGAACGCCGGCCGACATCGCGAACACCCTGCTCAAGACGCAGTCCGGGACCGCCCTGCGCATCCGCGACATCGCGACGGTCGACGAAGGATCGAAGATTCGCCTCGGGCAGATCGGGCGGACGATCCGCAGACCGGACGGCACGCTGGTCGACAACCCGGACACGGTCGAGGGCGTCGGATTCCTGCTCAAGGGGGCGGACTCCGACAAGACGCTCGAGAACATTCACGGCAAGGTCGAGGATCTCAACAGCCACGTCCTGCCGCACGGGGTCAAGATCGTCCCGTTCCTGGACCGCTCGACGCTGCTGCACTTCACCACCCATACGGTGCTGCACAACCTGACCGAGGGGATCATCCTGGTCGTGGTGATCCTGTTCATCTTCCTGGGCAACGTGCGCGGGGCGCTGATCGTTTCGATCACCATCCCGTTCGCCCTTTTGTTCGCGTCGATTTGCCTGGACCTGGCGCACATTCCGGCGAACCTCCTTTCGCTGGGCGCGCTGGACTTCGGCATGGTGGTGGACGGCGCGGTGGTGATGGTGGAGAACATCGTCCGGCATCTGGGGCATAAACGGGACAAGGAACAAAAGGCGATCGAGACCATCCGCGAGGCGGCGCACGAGGTGCAGCGGCCCGTGTTTTACGCGATCGGTATCATCATCACGGCGTATCTGCCCATTTTCACCCTCCAGGCGGTCGAGGGACGCTTGTTCCGCCCCATGGCCTGGACGGTGGCCTTCGCGCTTTTGGGCGCGCTCCTGTTCTCGATGCTGTTGGCCCCGGTGCTGTCGAGCTTCTTCTTCCCGCGCGGCACCTCCGAGTGGGAAAATCCGGCGCTGGTATGGCTGATCGCGCGCTACCGCAAATCGGCGGCCTGGGCGATCGAGCACCGGGCGGTGACGCTGGCGGTTGCGGGGCTGGTGCTCCTGGTCACGGTGCTGATGCCGGTGAGCGGGGCGATCGGCTCGGAGTTCCTGCCCCACCTGGACGAGGGGTCGATCTGGGCGCGCGGGACGCTGGCCCCGTCGACCGGGCCGGACGAGGGCGTGGCGATCATGCATCGGGCGCGGCTGCTCCTGGCGCGCTTCCCTGAGGTGGTGCAGGTGGTCTCGCAGGTGGGCCGCCCGGACGACGCGAGCGACGTAACGGGGTTTTTCAACACCGAATACTTCGTCGACCTGAAGCCCAAGGCGCAGTGGCGGGGGGTGTTCGATCAAAATAAGGAAGAGCTGATCGGCGCGATGGACCGGCAGCTCGAGGCGATCCCGGGGGTGATCTGGAACTTCTCGCAGCCCATCTCGGACAACGTCGAGGAAGCGGTGTCGGGCGTCAAGGGCGAGCTCGCGGTCAAGATCTACGGCGACGACCTGCAGTTGCTGGAGCAAAAGGGCGGCGAGATCATCGACACAATGGAGCATATTCCGGGCGTGGCCGACCTGGGACTGTTTCGCGTCATCGGCCAGCCGAACCTGAACTACACGGTCGACCGCCAGGCGGCGGCGCGCTACGGCATCAACGTGTCCGACGTGCAGGATGCGATCCAGACCGCGGTCGGCGCGGCCCCGGTGACGCAGGTGCTGAAGGGCGAGGCCCGCTACGACCTGACCATGCGCTACCTGCCCCGGTACCGCGACACCCGCGAGGCCCTGGACCGGGTCCGCCTGACCGCGACCTCCGGCGAGCGGGTTTCACTGGCGCAGTTGACGGACGTGAAGACGCTGGACGGGGCGGAGGAGATTTACCGCGAGAACGGCATCCGCTACGTGGCGATCAAGTACAGCGTGCGGGGCCGGGACCTGGGCTCGACGGTGGAGGAGGCGATCGCGCGGGTGGGCCGCGACGTGAAGCTGCCGCAGGGCTACAAGGTGGAGTGGGCGGGCGAGTACCAGAGCCAGAAGCGCGCCTCCAAGCGGCTGGCTCTGGTGCTGCCGGTAACGATCTTCGGCATCCTCTTGATCCTCTACACCATGTTCGGCTCGTTCAAGTGGGCGCTGCTGATCATGGGCAATGTCGCGATGGCCCCGTTCGGCGGCATGCTGGCACTGCTGTTGACCGGCACCCATTTCTCGGTGTCTTCCGGGGTCGGCTTTTTGGCCCTGTTCGGCGTGTCCGTGCAGACCGGTGTCATCATGCTGGACTACATCAACACGCTGCGGGCGAACGGGCACACGCCGGAAGAGGCGGCGATCGAAGGGGCGGTGCTGCGGCTGCGGCCGATCATGATGACGATGCTGGTGGCGACCCTGGGCCTCCTGCCGGCGGCGACCTCGCACGGCATCGGGTCGGACTCGCAGCGGCCGTTCGCGATCGTGATCGTGGGCGGGCTGATCGGGGCGCTGGCGCTGAGCGTGTTCCTGCTGCCTACGCTCTATGTATGGGTCGCGCGGCCTGGGGATCGTCTGCCCCCGAAGCGGCTGGAGATCGAGGCGTGAGGCGCGCTCTCGTGTTCATCGCGCTGCTGGCGGCGCCCGCGTGGGGGCAGCAGGTGCCGGATGCGCCGCTGCCGGCGCAGGCACCGCAGACGAAGGGGCAACTCGGCCCCGCGCCGGGGCAGCTTTTGCAGATCGCGCCGCCGCCTCCGCCTCCGGCGGATCCGCGCAGCCGCCCGAGCTCCCGGCCGGGCGCGCTGACGCTTTTCGAGGTGTTGGCCAGGGCCCGCGCCGGGAACCCGCTGCTGCTTTCGGCGCGCGAGAACCTCGAAGCGACCCGCGCCCAGGAGATCCAGGCCGGGGTCCGCGCCAACCCGACCTTCGGGCTGGTGGGCCAGGAGGTCACGCTGGGACAGAAGAATCCGGCCAGCCCATACACCTACAGCGCGCAGGTGGCGCGGCTGTTCGAGCGCGGGCAAAAGCGCCGCTGGCGTTTGGACGGCGCGCGCGCCACTACCGACCAAACCGCCGCGCAGCTGCGCGACCAGACCCGCGCGACCGAGCTCGCCGTCCGGCAGCAGTTTACGACGATGCTGATCGCCAAGGCCTCGCTGACCCTGGCGGACGCCAACCTCCTCGACTTCCGGCGCGAGGTCGAGATCAATCGCGACCGCTATAAGGCGGGCGACATCGGCAAGCTGGATTTCGAGCGGCTGGACCTGCTCCTGGCCCAGTTCGAGTCGGACCGATCGGCGGCGGCGGTGAACCTGCGCCAGGCGTCCGACCAGCTGCAAACGCTGATGGGGATCGAGACCCCCGACGTGAACTTCGACATCACCGGAGAGGTGGTGCCGCCGGAGCTGCCAGTCGACCTCCCGTCGCTCGATGCGAAGGCGCTGGGCGCGCGCCCGGACTACCAGGCCGCGCTCGCCGGGGTCGCCGTCGCGCAGGCCGGGGTCAAGCTGGCTTATGCGAACGGCACCTCCGACCCGACGCTCGAGGGCGAGTACGAGCGCAGCGCCATCTACAACACGTTCGGCTTCAACTTCAACGTGCCGGTACGCATCTTCGACCGCAACCAGGGCAACAAGAAGACCAGCGAGTTTGCCCTCCAGGGGAGCCGGTTCGCGATGGTCGCGGCCAGGAACCAGGTCCTGTCCGATGTGGACCAGGCCTGGATCGGCTACACCGAGTCGCGGGCCTTATCGAACCGCTACGGCGCGCACTACCTGGACGAGGCGGCGGATGTGCTCCAGATTGCACGGTTCGCCTATGAGCATGGCGGCCTCGCGTTGATCGACTACCTCGACGCGCTCCGCGACTCGCGGCAGACGACCTCCGACGCCCTCCAGGCGTACGCGGCGACATGGCTCGCAATCCACCAGTTGAGCTATGTATCTGCTTCGGAAGTAACCCCCTAAGTCGAGTCTGGTAAAAGTCAGATCTGCCGGCTTGGTCACTTAGGTTCGAACTCGATTTCGTTCCCTTATCTGCTCCGCAACCTGCCTGGTTGTTTCCCCGTCAAGCCCAATGGAACGACCTGAAAAGAAACACCAATCCGCCCCGGGACTGAAGCCTGGGCGGAAAGCGCCGATTCCTACCCTGAGCGAGGCAAAGCACGGCCCGAAAGTTGCTGGGAACTGGATAAAAAGAGGGATACAATCCGGGGAATTCACGCTATATTAACCCCACCTTCACCTTGCCCGCACGCCAGACCGGCCGCCCCCCGCAGCCGCGTCGCGGGCAAGAACTCATGCAAGTGCGTCGTACTCACCACTCCGGGAGAATCCCGAATGCGCTCGTTTCTGACTGCACGTGTGTACCCCGCGGCCGCCGGGCAAGCGGGAGAGCCGCCCGCATCGATGCAGCAGGCGCTGCGCCGGCACCTGGCGGCGGCGGCGGCGGGGCAGCTGCCGGGGCTCGCCGGGCGCGCGGGCAAACTGCACGTGCTGCACGTCAT
>CAXUHL010000073.1:0-12508 GCA_964250745.1 uncultured Acidobacteriaceae bacterium | reverse complement strand
CCCCATGACCGTGCCCGACACCCGGTGCCACACCTCCGTCCGCCCCAGCAGCGCGACGCCGACGAATCCGCGCAGCTTGAGCGTGTCGGCCCCATCCAGCTTCAGCGTTCCCGAGTAAGTCTTGCCCGACTGCGGGTCGTATACCTTACCGCCCTTCGCTCCGCCCGCCCCGTCCGGGGTGAACCCCGTTCCGATCTCAAGCCCGCAGAGCTTGCGCCCGCGCATCGCCGCGTCCGGGTTCTGTACGTCCGTCGCCGGCGCGCCCGGATCCCCCACATGGATCAGCCGAATACACACCTCCGGCCCACCCGCGCAGGCATGCACCTCCACCGCCGACTTGTCCGGCGTGATCCAGACCCCATTGAACGGTGAGCCGGGCAGGGCCGGAGAAAGCAGCAACATACTGGCGAACACAAGCATGAAAAGCCCTCTACGCGAGATCTCGCACCCACTCGGATGCGCCAAACGGCCGCGAAGAAAAGGGAGGAGCCGAAGCCCCTCCCCTTTATGAGTCGGCCGCAGCTGTTTAGAACGTCAGCTTGAGCTGGAACTCCGTCGACCTCGGAGCGCCTTGATCAAATGTGCCGGAGCCGCGCTGCGTTCGTATGCCGTTCGCCACGGATGGATTGTTCGGCCCGTTCAGATAGTTGTTCGCTTGCGAAGAGGAGCCGATTATGCCACCCGCATCAGCCGTGTTCAGCAGCAAGCCCGTCAGACCGGTTCCCGTTGGACCGGCCGTGAAGTTCGCCATATTCGTCACGTTGTACATGACGACCTGCGGCAACAGGCTCAATCCCTCGCGAAGCTTACCCAAGTTGATCGGATATCCTGCGCTCAGATCAAAAGCCCGAAATGCCGGGTTGTTGATTGGAGTAGTCGGAGCGAGAGCGATAGGTTGTTGCACCGCCCCGATCGCTGTCAAATCGGATGCGGTGAGCAGACCCGCGTCGATAAGAGCCTGGCCGGCTGGAGTCGGCTTACCGGATGAAACAGCGTTGTAGTTTCCGATCGCCTTGTTCAAACCCGCGCCCTTGATCTCGTGCATGTAGGCCCCGGGATAGTAGCCGGGCAGCAGATCGCCTGTCGTCCCATCGCCGTCGACGTCGGTGCGGAAGATCTCGCCGGCGACACCGGAACTGTTGTCCAGCGTGAGGCTGGTCGCGGGGGCAGAGTAAAAATGCCCGATCACGCCTACCTGCAGGCCATATCGCGCAGTAACGCTGCCGCCGAAGCTTATTTCATGGGTATGGTCAAGATTGGATCGGCCCAGATATAGATTGGGATTGTCGTTGTTCCACGGCAGCGCATTGAAGAATTGGTCTCCGGAGTTTGCACCATTGATGGGGTTAACGATTTTCGAGAAAGAGTAGGAGATTTGAAGGTTGCCGCTCACGATCCCAGGCGCGGGGTGGTTGACCTGTTGACGGAAGACAGCCTGCAGAGCGTCATATCCGGACCGTCCGACCGGAAGGATGAACCTCCCGGTTCCGACGTTCGAGTTGATTCCGCCGAACGCAACAGGCGCGATTCCATTGTCTGACGGCGAGGTTCCCCCGGTCACCTGATTGAGCGAGTCGAGACCATTACCCGCGAAGTCGACGATGGTCGCCGAATCGTTCGGAGTTCCCGCGCTGTTGACGCCGGATCCGCCGGGGCAGCCCCCGGGAGCCGCGGCCGCCTGCACCGAGGCCGCTCCACACGCTTGCAGTGTCGCGGCGATTGCAGCCTGCGCCGCGCCTTTATTCAGAAAGCGCGCTGCCCCGACATGGTTGACGTCGATCAGCAAAGGTACTTTCATCGTCGCGTTATGAACATAGTCAACGGAAATGATCGTTCCTCTCGCGATTTGGTGCTGGATGCCCCCGTTGAACTGAATGGAATAAGGGGTGAGATAGGGCGCTCCGTAAACCCCATTCGCATAAAGCCCTCCCCCGGTGCTACCGATGTAGCTGGGGTTAGGTCCTCCTGTCGAGGATGCGGCTTGATATTGTCCCTTGAGCTGATTGATCAACGGTGCTGACTGACTGATCGGCTCGGTGCAAAGCGTTTTTAGCGATGTCCCTCCGACCTGCGTGATTGTCGGGCCGCCGGGGATGACAAGCTGATTCGTCCCACCGCAAACACGGGCACTGTTGAAGTAGTTGCCGTTGGCATTTACAACGGAGCTGCGCGCATTGGAAGTGTTGTTGAATACATCGCTGTCGTAAAAGATCCCGACGCCTCCGCGCACGGCGGTTTTATGATCGCCTGGGCTAAAGATAAAACCCGCCTGCGGGCCGAAGTTGCCGTAGGGCTGGTGGGTACGCCGGCCAAGCCCAGACTGATATTGATCGAAAAGCGGTGTGTTCCCGGTGCAGCCCGGAAACTGCAACGATGGCGCGAGACTGGAGCATAAAGGAGTAGCCAGGTCCTGATTGGCTCGGTCGGTGTCCGCGCTCCAGCGCAAACCCGCGATCGCGGTGAACGAAGGAGAGATCTTCCAGGAGTCGGCTGCATAGGCACCGCTGCGCCAGTCGTGCAGGCCGCCGCCGGTCAAGCCGAAACCGGGCTGCTCGGAAAAGAAGCCGTTCCCGTTCCCAAGCGTATAGTGCCCGATGGAGTAGCCGTTGATCGGATCTGTCGGGCAGGGACCTTGAAGAGCATTCCCGTTGCAGTGAGCCAGCAGTCTGGAAGAGCTGAAGCTTGCAAAAAGAGATGGGCCATAAAAAGCCGCGAAGCCGCCGCCGAGAATGCGGTTGAGGCTCGCGCCGAACTTGAGGGTATGCGCTCCTTTAGTCCATGTTCCATCATATCGGAGCTGTTTGTCGGACTGGTAGGTACCCTGCGGAGCCAGGTAGTTGGGACCGGCGTAGAAGTTATCGAAACTGTCATAGAGCGTGACGGGTGAACCGATGAGGGCGGAGGGATTGTAGATTGAGGTCTGCCCGCCCGTGCCGTCGGTAAGAAGGTTGTGGAACTTTTCGTAGCCGCCCCGGATGGAATGCGTGAAGCGCCCGGTCGTGAAATCGGCGCCGCCCACGATCGCAGGGACGTTGTTTCGTGAAAGATAGAGAGAGTACAGCTGCTGAAAGTTGGAGGTCGTCGCATTCACATTGTAGGCGCCGCGTACGAAAAGGTGCACGCCTTTCGGTGCGTTGTAGTCGAGACGAGCCGTGCTGTACGTCTCCCTGTAAGGGGAAGGTATAAATGGAAAAGCGGCTTGGAGAGCGGCGAAAGTCGGGCTGGTAGTCGCGGATGACTGCTGGTCTTGCTTGATGCGCTCCGCGTTGCCGAAGAAGAACAGCTTGTCCTTTAGGATCGGACCGCCGACCGAGCCGCCAAACTGATTGCGCTGGAAGGGCGCATTGAAGCCGCCGGTGGTGCGCGCAAACCCGGCGTTATTGTCCTGAAAGTTGTAGAACGTTTCACCGTGGAAAGCGTTCGTGCCGGAACGAGTAGCGACCAGAACCTGCCCGGTCGAGGTTACCTCGCCGGAAACATCCTGTGTCGAGCGATTCAACTGAAACTCGTCGACCGCTCCTTCCGTGACGTTCATGATCGTGGTGCCCACTGTCTCGTCGGTGATGTCCTGCCCATCCAGCAAGATGCGGGTGGTACGCCCGGAAACGCCGCCCACGGAGATCGCGGAGTAACCCGCCTTGGTCGGATCGAACGTCGACCCGCTCTGCAGGATCACTCCGGGCTGAAGTTGAGCGATGTCGAGGAAATTGCGTCCATTGATCGGGAGAGTCTCAATCTGCTGGCGCGTGATCACGTCCGAAACGCCGGCCTGATCCGTGTTGATCTGTACTTGCCCCGCGTTCACTTGCACCGTCTCCGAGGAGGCGCCTATGGACATCCTGAAGTTGCCGCTGGTTGCCGTACCGGTCCGCACCACTGTCTTAACGTCAAGAGTCTCGAACCCGTTGAGCGTGACGGTAACGCTGTAGTTGCCGGGATTCAGAGGTCCGATCGAGTAGTAGCCCGCCGAGTCCGTCCGAAGCGCTTTTGTATAGCCGGTGTCAGTCCCCTTGACGGTGATCGCGGCATTGGGAAGCACCGCTCCGCTGTTATCCGTGATCGTGCCTTCGATGGAACCACCGTTTACCGACACGGCTTGTGCGTGGACCGCGGAACTTGGACCCGCTACGGCACAGCAAAACGAGACAGCCAGGGCCGCAGCGCCCAGGCTCGATTTGGTCCTACGATGAAAAGTGCTGCCGCTCAACCGAGAAACGTGCCGCCGTGCGAAACGCCGCATTCATTACTCCTGAGGTAAAAACCTGATGCCGGGGCCTGCTGCACGTTAAGGACCAAACAAGAGCGCCCCGAAAAACATCGCTTTCCGCGCCTTTTTCCCCGTTTTCAGGCGATCCGCTCCGCGCCGCATCCACCATGCCGTAGATAAAGCCGGCCTTATGCCCGGTCGGCGTGCGGCACAATGGGCGTATGAACTCGGATACCGCAAGAAAACAAGTCTCCACCCCGGACGGCCCCGCCGCCATCGGCCCTTACTCGCAGGCGATCGCCGCCGGCCCATGGGTGTTCACCTCCGGGCAGATCGCGCTCGACCCTGCGACCGGCGCGATGGTCACCGGCGGCGTCGAAGCCGAGACCGAGCAGGTCCTGCGCAACCTCGTTGCCGTCCTGGCGGCGGCCGGTTGCTCCCCGGCGGACGTGGTCAAAACCACCATCTTTCTCGCGGACATGGGCACCTTCAGCGCGGTTAACGCGCTCTACGGGCGCGTCTTCGAGGGTGCCGGCGCGGCCCCGCCGGCCCGCTCCACCGTGCAGGTCGCACGCCTGCCGAGGGACGCCCAGGTCGAAATCGAAGCCATCGCGCTCCGGCGCGGCTGACACCTTTGACGGTCCGCGCCATCTAAGAAAGCAGAGGAAACGACATGGCGATTACAACAGGCACCCCCGGAAAGATCGAGCGCACCGTCGAGGAATGGCGCAACCTGCTGACCGACGAGCAGTTCTACATCACCCGGCAGAAGGGAACCGAGCCCGCCTTCAGCGGCGCTCTTTACAAGAACCAGGCGGACGGTGCATACCACTGCGTGGGCTGCGGCGCGCCCCTGTTCCGCTCCGACGAGAAATACGAGTCCGGCAGCGGCTGGCCTTCATTCTGGGAGCCGGTCTCCCCCGCCGCTGTCACGACCCACGAGGACCGCAGCTACGGAATGCGGCGGATTGAAGTCACCTGCGCTCAATGCGACTCGCACCTCGGCCACGTCTTCCCGGACGGCCCGAAGCCCACCGGCCTTCGATACTGCATCAACTCCGCCTCGCTGAAGTTTGAAGGCAAATGAGAAAAGGCCCTGCGCTTGCCGGCGCAGGGCTCCTTTCCAAACCGGCGACCTAAGCCTTGACGACCTTGCCGCCCTTGATGCAGGAAGTGCAGACCCGAATGCGTTTCGAGCCTCCACCGATCTTGGCCTTCACGGGCCGCAGGTTGACGTTCCAGCGCCGCCGCGTCACGTTGTGCGCATGCGAAATGTTATTGCCGAATTGAGGTCCCTTGCTGCAAATCGCACAAACCTGTGCCATTGTCGTGCTCCCGGATCGTAAATTGAGGCATCCCGGCGCAAGCCGGAGAGCCGGTAAACACCGACGCGCCAAGCTGTAGCTTACGCCAGACCCGCCGGATCGGCAAACCAGGGGTTAGCGAACCCCGGCTGTCTCCTGCCCCGCCGCCATCTCCTGGAGGCGCTTGGCCAGCAGCTGTTCCAGATTCTCGAGCGCCTCGGAAAAGCCCTCGATGCCTTCCTTCAGCTTGTCATGGGCCATGCGGTCCTCGGCGTGCATCGTCTCGAACGTCTGCTCATCCATGGAGATTTTCTTGATGTCCAGACCGGTCGCGTTCTTCGCGTCGAGCTTGCGTTCGAGCGTACCTTGCGCTCCGTCCAGCTCACCGAGCAGCTTGGGTGAAATGGTCAGCAGGTCGCAGCCCGCCAGCTCAGTAATCTCGCCCGTGTTCCGGAAGCTTGCGCCCATGACCTGCGTCTTGTAGCCGAACTTCTTGTAGTAGTTGTAGATCGTCGTGACGGATTGCACGCCCGGGTCGTCCGCCCCCTGATAGTCCTTGCCGGTGTCCTTCTTGTACCAGTCGAGGATTCGGCCCACGAACGGCGAGATCAGCGTCACCTTTGCCTCGGCGCACGCGATCGCCTGGTGCATTCCGAACAGCAGGGTCAGGTTGCAGTGGATCCCTTCCTGCTCCAGCTTCTCCGCTGCCTTGATGCCCGGCCAGGTCGAGGCGATCTTGATCAGGACGCGCTCGCGGCCGATGCCTGCTTGCTCATACATCCCGATGATTTCGTGCGCCTGCTCCAGCGTCTTCTCCGTGTCAAAGCTGAGCCGCGCATCGACCTCGGTCGAAACCCGCCCGGGGATGATCGCGAGGATTTTCCTGCCGAACGCAACCGCCAGGTGCTTGAATGCCTCGTTCGCGACGTCCTTGTCCGCCGCGCGGTCGCCGAGCGACTTACGCGCTTCGAGCAAAACGTCATCGACGATCTGCGCGTACGCAGGCATTCCCGCCGCGGCCGTGATCAGGGAAGGGTTCGTCGTCGCGTCTTGCGGCTTGACCT
The DNA here is from genome assembly GCA_964250745.1 of uncultured Acidobacteriaceae bacterium. Taxonomy (GTDB): domain Bacteria; phylum Acidobacteriota; class Terriglobia; order Terriglobales; family Acidobacteriaceae; genus EB88. Next base: position 5,933 of record CAXUHL010000073.1, on the reverse strand, counting down.
TTTCGATCGCCTGAATGTCGCCCGTGTCCGCGACCACGGTCGTCATCGTCCGCAGCTGCTCCAAAAGTGTCCCTGCCATTTAGCATCCTCCCGCGCTGCGGCCGAAACTCACAACGCTCTTTCCATTGTTAGGATGCACCGGAAGGCCGCCCGTATTCAACACCGGCCTCTGGCGGCACCGTCGGCTCGTTCCCGTTTCGGGACTCGCGCAAAATCCCTACCGATTCGGGAAAAAAGGAAATGGCATGCGTGGCGGCCGGCTCCACGCGCCAGAACTTCTTGTAGCTCTCGTTGCCGCGAAGCATATCCACCCTGACGAAGCCGTCGTGCGCGGCCTGCTCGATCGCCGAAGCCAGCAGCAGGAGCCCAGGCTTCAGGCGGTCGAAGCGCCCGTCGTGCCCCATCAGGTACAGGTACTGCGTTCGCAACGGCCGGCCCGGCGGGTCGAGCAGGCTGTACAGCACGCCCAGCGTCGTTTCACCGGCGCGGAGCACAGCCAGGCTCGCGGCACCCTCGGCGAGCAGCGCCGGCAGGGCTTCCCTGTGATGCGCCAGCACGCGAGGGTCCGCCAGCACGCCGCCCTCGCCGGCACGCTCCCAGCGCTCCGAGTGGAAGCGCACAAGCGTGTCGAAGGCGGGCTGCCAGTCCTTCTCCGTGGCTTGGCGCAGTTCGAGGTTGCCCAGTCCCCGGGCGGCGTTGCTGTGGTAGCGAACCTCCGCGCGGAGCTTCGGCGGCAGCTCCGCGACCGTGCTCGCCGGCCGCCGGCTGCACGGTTCTCCGGCGGCGCGGGTCACCCCCGGAACCAGAGACCCAGCAAGCGCCTTGGTGAGCAAGGATTCCGCTGGAAGCTGCACCAGGTCGGCGCGGTCCCAGCCTGCATGCGGCAGCTCCGCGAGCAGCAGGCGCAAGTCCAGTTCCGTGCACTCCGGGGCAAACACGCCGTCGAGGTAGTCGGACGTGCCTGCCCCGACGAGCAGAAGTTTACCGATCCGCTGCGCCGGATCCAGGTGGACAAAGAAGGGGAGCATCGCCGACAAATGCCCCTCCTTGCGCGCGACCGCGACGAGCAACGGCTGTCGATCGAACGCCCGCCACCACGGCAGCAGCCAATCAGGATGCTGAAACGGCGTGGCGCGGGCGCTCCCCCGCCAAAGCGTCAGCCACTCCGGGACCAGCGCCTCCCATTCCCCGTAGCTGGTGAGAAGCGAACACAGGACGGTCATGGCACGAGCTTACAGGCGGTTGGCTTTGGATCGAGGGGGCGCTCAAGCGCTCTTCAAGGATCAGCGCAAGCAAGCAGGCGGTCAAGGGAATGAGTTCGCCGAAGATGCGCGGCTCGACGAGAAGGCCGAAAAACATCATCAGGAGGAGCCAGACCCCGTACCCGGCAAGCCAGCTTCGGAGCACGGAATCGCGTATCCACCGGCGATCCAAAAACAGAAAGGGCCATAGATACCCGAGCGCGCAGAAAATCTGCGGCCATGAGAGAGGTACGAGCAGGCTGCCGGCGTTGAGCAGCAAGCGAGGACCGGACGCCGTCCCATTCCCGACGAACTGATGCGCAAGGTAGAGGTGCAGCCCAGCCCAAAACGCGAGCGGAGGGACGCACGCCAAGGCTGTCGCGCCCAGCCGGACGCTCCGAGCCCGGTCGCGAAGCACGAGGAAGGGCAGCAGGAACAAAGAAGTCTCGCGGTTGAGGGTCGCGACGGCAAACGCTGCGTAGAACGCCGACAGGCTCTTCCCGTCATAAAGAAGCAGCAGGCAAACGGAGAACATCGCCATTTCGGGCAGGTCGTATGGAAAACGCAAGTCGTGGTGCGTCGCCCCCGCATACGTCAGCAGCGAAAGCATCAGGGTGAGCGGCCACACCAGCCAGCCCAGCAGCCTCTGCCTTGTGGTTCTCCTGTAGAGCGCGAAGCCGGCCCAGCAAGCCACCAGAACGGAAGTGACGTCAAGGGCTGCTTCCGCGATTCCCTCCGGCCCGACCCCGCACGGAAACCAGGCAGGAAGGCCGCTGAGCCGCTCGGCCCAGCCTCGCAGGAGCGCCGAGCCGTGGGCCCACCCGAACGGCTTCATCAGCAGCACCCTGTATTGGAAAGGCGTTCGCTCCAGGCCTCGCTCGTAAGCGAACAGGTTCAGCCCGGACGTGGTGCGGCTTAGGTAAATCCAGACGAACTGGATCGTCGCCAGGACGCAACACGCCCGGTAGACCAGGCGGCGCCGAAGCTGCTCCGCTGCTTCAGACGTTCTATCTGGCGGCAAGGAGAAGATCGCTCCTTTCGAAAAGGATCGTGGTTTCGTCCTGATAATCGATCTTCCAGGCGGGCAACTGTTCGAGGAAGTAAGCCAGCGAGCTGTCCCGGCTGAACAGCACGTACCGTATCTTGTCCTTGTCCAGCACGGCCAAAGTCTTCTTCAACTCGAGCACGTCCAGATAGTCCTGGAAAACTCCACGCCGCTCGAAAATATCCACCCGCGAATCGATAAAAACCGGCAGGTTCGGCGCGAACATCTCCAGATAGCCGCCCCAAAGATAATCGTTCAGTAGAGGACCTTGCGGTTGGAATCGCCGCAAGAATGGCAGCGCCCGCGCCGGGTAACCTGCGTTGTCGAAGAGCGCGACTTTTCTGAAGTGATACACACGCGCGGTTGAAACGATCGCTAGTCCTAACAAGCACAGATGCAGCAGGGTCCGCTCGCTGCGCCGCTGAACGCGCGGCTTCAACGCAAGGTCCCGCGCGAAGCAAGGAACGCTCAGGATCGCCGCAAGAAACAGAAAGCGCGTGTGCACGAGCGCGGCGTAAACGCCGAGGAAGCAGAAAGCAAGCTGGTGAGGGGCCCATATCCGCCGGCGCGCCACCTGCGCGGCGAAGCCGAAGCCGAGAAGGCCTAGAAAGACGCGAGCCCGCAACGTCCGGCTATCCAGTGGCTGCCACTCCTGCACGTGAGCGACGTTCAGCGTCTGCTTGAAAGCCAGATCGAAGGGATACGCGATGAGCTCGTACCCGTAAGGGTTGAAAAGGAGCGCGAGAAGGCTGCCCGCAAGCACCAGGAGCAGTAGCCGGCGTTCGTGGGGGCGCCATCGCGTGCCCTGGATCGCGCCCAGGTCCACTTCGAACAAGCCACAACTTATATAAACCGCGAGCACGACGATCCCGATCAACCAGGAACCGTGCAGGTTTATCCAGAGCGCAAACAGAACCGGTAAAAGCCACAAGCCCTGGGAAGTCGAAGCCCCCGCCCGCCTGCCATGCTCGAACCAAGCCAGCAGGAGGAGCTCGCAAACCAGGCACACCCATCCGAACAGCAGCGTCCGCGGCCCGTAGCTGACCGTCCCGAGCACGACCGCGACGAGAGTCAATGTCCAGGCCGCGAGCGGGCTGCCTGCTTCCTTACGGGCGAGCAGATACACCCCGCCGAAGATGCAGCCGAGCAGCAAAGCCGTGAGCACGAACAGTCCATATGTGCCGCCGGCGCGGAAAGCGAGAGAAAACGGCAGTTCCGCAAGCCATTCGTGGTCGATCCAGGGCATTCCGACGGTGGTGTAGGCGTAGGTATCGGATCTTATCCACTTGTGCGAGGCCAGCATGGTCTGCGCGTTGCGAATGTGCCACCAGATATCCGGGTCCGCCATCGGGCGCAGCGCGAACACGAAAACAATCAACGCAAGCAGGGAAACGAGGAGCGCTTCGAAGCCGAACCCTCGTGAGCGCAGCCGCGCCGGCGCGAGGGACATTTCGGCTTGTTCGTGAACCGTCGCCGCTACCTGCATCGCTGACCTTTCCCATTCTCGGCGTAGAAGCGGTCTCATCAACCCGCAACCTCGGTGAAGCCCCGGATGAGACCCGCCGCGAAGCGAGGCTGACGAGGGTCGTCGAAGCCGAACGACCATTTCTGAGATCGCTTCTTGCGCGTGCGGTCAGCTTACGGCCGGTACGGCGCGAGCCGGCACGATTTCGTTAAGCCTCGCAACACTTTAGTACCGTTTCGGGAAAATTCGTTGACCCGTGTGCCATTGCGGGCATTTGTTACTTGCGTCATCTGTTCTGTTCGCGGCGTTGTGACGATATTGACTACACGCCGCGGCCCGTGGCCGAAAAGCAAACACGGCCCGCAAATCGAGAGAACCAAAAGGGAGAACTATGAACCGCATCAAGCAGCTTGCCATTCGATTCGCGGCCGACGAGTCCGGCCAAAACCTCGTCGAGTACGCGCTGGTCGTCGTGCTCGTAGCCCTGGCCGCGATTACTGCCATGGGCACCGTCGGCAATTCCATCAACTCCGCCTTCACCAAGATCGGGACGCAGCTCAACAGCGCCATCTAGGCTTGGTTCTTCGGTCGGCTCGCGGCTTCAGCAAACGGAAGAACCGTGTCGGAAGCGGGTCTTGCCGGCTGCGGCCGTTTGTCTCGCAGTCGTGCTCAGCGGCATCAGCCATGCACGCAGTTTGGCGCACCAGGCCGGAACAGGAGGAAGCATGCACGCTTGGATCATCGAATCCGCTTACATCGCATCCGGGCTTGTTTGCTCCGGCTGTGCATGCCTGTCGGACCTCCGTACAGGACGCATCTCGAATCGCGTCTCCTACTCGGGGATCGCTCTGGGCGTGTGCCTGCACTTCGTCCTGGGCGGCTGGCGGGCACTCTGCTCCGCTTTCACGGCCGGGCTTTTGCTGGGAATTTTCTTCTTCGTTTTCTACGCGATCGGTGGCATGGGAGCAGGAGACGTCAAGCTCGGGGCCGCCGCAGGATGCCTGCTCGGCCTGCCATTCCTGAGCCCGTTCCTGACCGGCACCACAGTCAGCGGAGCCGTCTTGGCTTTGGCCTTTATGTTTGTGAGGACGCGCGCGGTCGCCGGCTTTGCGGCGATGCGCCTCGGCGGCTTCCGGGCAGTGTGCGAGCCGCACGGGTCCGGCACACGTCTCACGATCCCGTACGCGCTTCCGATGTTTCTGGGCTGCTGCTCCGTGTTAGTAGGGGTCACGTTGAAAGAGGCCGCTCGATGATGCGGCGCGTGCTGTTGGCCCTTTGTATCTCATGCGCATTCTCCTCGGGCATGGTGCTTTTTCTCGGACGCGGCGCCAAGTCGCACGGCCCCGCCACGCCCGAGCTCCGGTACGTGGCGCTCGCCTCCGACGTCGAGGTGGGGCAAGTTATCACCGATTCCGACCTTCTCGAGGTGTCATGGCCGGTCTCACGCGGGCTCGAAGGCGGGTTGACCGCGAGGGCGCAGGCAGTCGGCAGGACCGCTCTGGTCCCGCTCAAGAAAGGTCAGCCGTTGCTGGCGCAATACCTTTCCGCTCCCGGCGCCGGCACCGGTCTCGCCGCGCGTATTCCCGACGGCATGCGCGCCGTGGCCCTGCGCTCCGACGAGATCGTGGGCGTCGGAGGCTTTCTGCATCCTGGCTCTCACGTCGACGTTCTGGTTACCTGCAAGCTGCGGGCCGACCTCGACCTTTCCACCGTGACCGCGCTCGAAAATGCTGAAGTCATCGCCACCGGCCAGCGTTCGCAGCCCGACCCTTCCGGCAAGCCCGAGTCCGTGACGGTCGTGACGCTGCTGCTCACGCCGGAAAACGCGGAGCGTGCCGTGATCGCCGCGTCCCAGGGGAGTGTTCATTTCGTGCTGCGCAACAACAACGATACCGAGGCGTCCGCGCCCAATCCGATGAAGCTTTCCTCGCTTGCGGGCACGATGCCCGATCCGAAGCCGGCCGCTTCGAAAAAAGCGCAAATCACTCCCGTCACCAGAACACCCGAGCCGGGCATCGAGACAGTTCTGGACGGGTCGGCGTCAAGCGCGGACGTTCGAGGCACGCGATGATTTCGGCCATCTTCCTTTTGCTTTTTCGCCGGTTCGGATCGAAAGTCGCTTTCGGGGCTGCTTTCCTGCTTGCACTCGGCGGCGCTCGCGGCCAGGCGATCCCTCCCGCTC
>CAXUHL010000072.1:6390-12694 GCA_964250745.1 uncultured Acidobacteriaceae bacterium | reverse complement strand
GAAGCGAACGAGGCGCCCAGGAAGAACGAGCTGGGCAGCTTCGAGCTGTAGGACTCCATGAAGGATGTGATCTGGTCTTCCTGGCTGTCGCCGGCTTGGACGCGGTAGTCGGACATTGGGTGGTTCCTCCGTTGGGCTGGTGGGTTAAAAGGGCTTTCGACCGGGGGTGTCCGGACCGCCCGGCACACTCAGTAGCTGACAGAGACAGGGATGAGGCGGCGCGCGGAATCCGTTGCCGGGCGAACGGATTTCTTTTTCGCCGGGCGACCGGCTCGTATACTCGAAGCAGGTTCGCGCGGGCACCCTCGCGCATCCTTAACGACGGCATGGAACTGGCGACGATCCGAGGCGCGGCGGCGATGTACGGGGTGGCGAGCGTGTGCGCGCTGCCGGCCGTGCTGGGCGCGCGCGCGCGTTTTCGCACGGCCTGCATGGCGCTGGCCCTGGGCGGCGCGGCGCTCGAGCTCCTGTCGCTGATGCCGGACGGGCTCGTCCCCGGCGGGCTGCACGGCATGCAGGCCGGGCTGGGATTGCTGGTGGCCGCGGCTTTTCTGTGGACGGCCTGGCGCTATCGCACGGCTTCGTTCGGTTTGTTCGCGCTGCCCATGGCGTTCTTACTGACATTGCCTTCGGCTCTCGGCCCCGACCGCTACGTGTTTTCCTCGCCCCTGGTCCGCGGCGGCTGGGTGGCGGTCCATGTCGCGGCGCTGCTGGTGGCCGACGTCGCGCTGGTGTTCTCGCTGCTGGCATCGTTTTTGTATTTCGTGCAGGAGCGCCGGCTCAAGCAGAAGGACCAGCCCGGCTTCTTCGCGTGGCTGCCGCCGCTTGAAACCATGGACCGCATCGCGCAAACCAACCTCGTTCTGGGCTTCGCGTGCATGACGGTCGGGCTGTTCGCCGGCTCGCTCATCGCCCAGGCGACGGTAGGCGCGGCCTACTTCGAGGATCCGAAAGTCGTCCTTTCCTTTGCCATGTGGATGGTATACGTGCTGATCCTGTGGTTCCGGCAGTCCAAGGGGCTACGCGGGCGCCAGGCGGTGTACGTGTCCTCGCTCGCGTTCCTGGTCGTGCTCAGCGTGTGGGCGGCGAACGTGCTGAGCTCCGTCCATAGGTTCACCGCCCCGTGAACTATCTCCTGGCCGGCCTCAACCACCGCAGCGCCCCGGTGGAGCTCAGGGAGCGCGTGGCGATTCCCGCGGAGGACGTGCCGGCCGCGCTCGCGGCGCTGTGCGCGCTGCCCGGCGTGGACGAGGCGGCGGTGATCTCGACCTGCAACCGGGTGGAGCTGCTGGTGGCCTACCGCGAGGCCGCGCCGGACTTGCAGCTGTTCCTGGCCGGGCGGTTTCACGTCAGCCTGCCGGAGCTGGGCGAGCACCTGTATGTCTACCGCGATGCAGAAGCGGCGCGCCACTTGTTTCGCGTGGCGGCCAGCTTGGACTCGATGGTGGTGGGCGAGCCGCAGATCCTGGGCCAGGTGAAGGAGGCCTTCGCCGCCGCGAAAACCGCCGGAACCCTCGGCCGCCGGCTGGACCGGCTCATGCAGGCCGCCTTGGCCGCGGCCAAGCGGGTGCGTTCGGAGACGGGCATCGCGGGCAGTTCGGTTTCGATCGCGAGCGTGGCGGTGGACCTGGCGCTCAAGATCTTCGGCTCGCTCACGGGCAAGAAAGTGCTGTTGGTCGGGGCGGGCAAGATGGGCGAGCTGGCGGCCCGGCACCTGCTGGGGCGCGGGGCCGGGTCCATCACGGTTGCGAACCGGACCCTCGCGCGCGCGGAGCGTTTGGCGCAGGGCTTCGGCGGCCGCGTGCTGCCGTTTGACCGCTTGCGCGGCGAGGCCGACGCCGCCGACATCGTCATCACCTCGACCGGCTCGCACGAGTTCGTGTTCACCAGGGAAGACGGCCAGCGGTTTACGCAGCGCCGGCGCGGGCGGCCCATGTTCTTCATCGACATCGCGGTGCCGCGCGACGTGGATCCGGCGATGAACCGGGTCGACAACGTGTTCGTGTACGACATCGACGACCTGCAGCGGGTGGCCGAAGCCAACATGGCCGACCGGGGACGCGAGGCGGCGCGGGCCGAGCGCATCGTGGAAGCGGAGCTGGAGGAGTTCGCGCGGCGCGGCGCGCAGGTGGACGCGGTGCCCTCGCTGGTGGCGCTGCAAGGCAGCATGGAAGCGATGCGCCAGGGCGAGCTGCGCAAGGCCGCCAACGGACGCCTGAGCGGGCTGAGCCCCGCGCAGATGGACGCGGTGGACGCGCTGACCCGGAGCCTGGCGAACAAGTGGATGCATGCGCCGATGCGCGCCCTGCGCGAGGCCGCGCGCGAGGGCGACGGGGCGCGCCTGGAGACGCTGCGCGGCGCGTTCCAGCTGGAGGCCGCGCCGGTGCTGGTCGAAAAGCCCGAAGAAGCCCCCGCCCCCGCGATCAGGCGGGCTTGACGAATGGACCTGCGCATCGGTTCGCGCGGCTCGGATCTGGCTTTGTGGCAGGCCCGGCACATCGCAGGAAAGCTCACGGCGCGCGGCCACGCGGTCGAGATCGAGGTGATTCGCACGACCGGCGACCGGATGCAGGGTGTCGCGTTCAACAAGGTCGGGACCAAGGGCATGTTCACCAAGGAGATCGAGGAAGCGCTGCTGGCCGGCCGCGTCGACCTGGCCGTGCACTCCTTGAAGGATCTGCCGACGGAGCTCCACCCGACGTTCGAGCTTGCCGCGCTTCCGCCGCGGGCCGACCCTCGGGACGCGTTTTGCTCGGCGGCTTTCGCGAGCTTCGCGTCCTTGCCGCCGGGCGCGCGCGTGGGCACCAGCAGCCCTCGCAGGCAGGCGCAGCTGCGGGCGTTTCGGCAGGATTTGCAGTACATCGAGTTCAGGGGCAATGTGGATACGCGGCTGCGGAAACTCGAGGCGGGTGAGGCGGAAGCGTGCGTGCTGGCCTGCGCGGGGCTCGACCGGCTCGGGCGGACGGAGATGCTTCGGGAGCGCTTGCCCGCCGAAATCGTATGCCCGGCACCGGGCCAGGGCTGCCTCGCGATCGAAGCGCGGGCCGGCGACTCGCGCGTGCTCTCAGTATTGGCCGGTTTAGATGACGCGAACGCCCGTTTCGCGGTCACGGCTGAGCGGGCGGCGCTGCACGCGCTCGGCGGCGGCTGCCAGGTGCCCATCGGGGTCTTTTGCGAGCGCCACACGGATCACTGGGCCATCACGGGCACAGTTTCGCTGCCCGGCGGCGCGGCTGGTGTACGGGTGGGGCTCGAACACCGGACCGACGAGGACCCCGGCGCGCTGGGCGCGCGGCTCGCGGAGGAGCTGCTGCGGCAGGGCGCGGGCGAGCTGCTGGCGGAGTGAAGTGCAGGGTGAGGGGCGTAGGAAAGAAGGGGCTGGGTGCGGCAAGCAAACTCAGGCAATCGAGCTGCCCTTCTCTTAGTGGGTCGCCGTATCGTCGTGACCCGCACGCGCGAGCAGAGCAGCACCTTGGTCGAGGGGCTGCGGGCGCTTGGGGCGGAGGTGGTGGAAGCGCCGCTGATTCGCATCGTCCCGCCTGCATCCTTTGCCGCTCTGGATGCGGCGCTGGCGAGCATCGCCGAGTATGACACCTTGCTGGTGACGAGCGCCAACACTGCCCGGATCCTGACCGAGCGCAAGCCCGCGCCCTGGCCACGGCAGCCCTACACAGTGGCGGTGGGCCCGGCGACGGCGGCGGCCCTGCGCGCGTGTGGGTTGCGCGTCGATCTCCAGCCTGAGCCGGCCGTTGCCGAGTCCGTGCTCGACGCGCTCGCGCCGGCTGCGGCTGGCAAGCGCATGCTGCTGCCGCAGGCTGCGGTCGCGCGGAAGGTGCTGCCCGCCGGTCTTCGAGCAGCCGGAGCGACCGTGGACGTCGTGGAAGCGTACCGGACAGTGCCGGAGGAGGGCTCGCGCGCGCTGCTGGCGGAGCTGTTCGCGGCGCGGATCGATGCCGTTACGTTTACCAGTTCGTCGACCGTTGAGGGTTTTTTTGCGCTGCTCGGGGACGAAGCCGCGAGGGAGGCGCTCGGGCGTGCGCGGGCCTGTTCGATTGGCCCGGTCACGAGTGCCACGCTGCGCGGCCTCGGGATCGAGCCGGCCGCTGAGGCCCGGAACCATGATGTTCCGGGTCTCATCGCGGCCGTGCGAGCACTCCTGGCCAGGGAAAGCTAGGCGATCAAAAGCACCACCTTGCCGCCCGCCCGGCCCTTTTCCGCGAGCTGCGTCGCTTCCCGAACCTCCGCGAGCGGAAACGTTTGCGCCACAGGGATATGGAACTTGCCCGTGGCCACGTCGAGCGCCAGCTCGGCAAGACGCGAAGCATCCGGCACGGCGGAGTAGAAGCTTGCCGCGATGCCGCGCTCGGTTGGCGCGGGTGCCGGCCCGGCCACGGACACATACCGGCCGTTGTCGCGCAAAAGCTGCATTGCCTGCCGGCCGACCGCCCCGCCGATGCAGTCCGCGATGCAGTCCAGGTCGTGCAGGTGGTCCATCTCGTCGGGCACGTCGAGCGCCACGACCAGCTCGGCCCCGAGCGCCATCGCTTCCTCCTTCTGCGCGGACCGGACGCCCGCGATCACCTTCGCGCCCCTGGTTCTCGCCACGTAGACGGCGGTACGCCCCACGGAGCCGGCTGCTCCGGTCACCAGCACCGTCTCCCCGGCCGCGACCCGAAGGCCGCGCTCGATGAGCTGCGCGCCGGTGGTCAGCACCAGCGGCAGGGCCGCGGCCTGCTCCCAGGAGAGCGCGTCGGGGATGGGCGCCAGCACGTCGGCCTTGGCGGTTGTGTACTCGGCATAGGTGCCGCCGGCCTTCGCCATCACGCGGTCGCCCCGCTTCCACTCGGTCACCCCGGGGCCGACCTCGTCGACTTCGCCGCACAAATCGGTTCCGAGGATCTCCGGGAAGTCGAGAGGAAACTCATCCTTGACCGCGCCGGAGCGCAGCTTCCAGTCGATGGGGTTGACGCTGGTGGCGCGGAGGCGCACCCGGACTTCGTTTTCGCCCACCTCGGGCAGGTCTTCGTCGCCTTCATACGAGAGCTGGCTGCTATCGCCATAGTTGCGCAGGATCACGGCATTCATTCGTTTCTAAGCTCCTTCAGGGCTTGGATGCTGCACCGGACCCTGCTATGCTCGGTAGGGTCGGAGCGGTACGCGCGGCCTACTCTCAAGAGGAGGTAGCGATGCTGGCAACGCTGGCGCTGGAAGACGGGCGCATCTTCAAGGGCGAAGGCTTCGGGGCCGCGGGCGACTGCGCGGGCGAGGTGGTTTTCAACACATCGCTGACCGGCTACCAGGAAATCTTCACCGACCCTTCCTACGCCGGGCAGATCGTCGTCCTGACCAACCCGCAGATCGGCAACTACGGCACCAACGGCGCGGATGCCGAGGCGGCCCGGCCCTACATCGAGGGCTTGATCGTGCGTGAGTTCTCGCAGGTGAGCTCCAACTGGCGCTCCGAGCAGGTCGCCGATGAGTACCTTGAGCGCTTCGGCGTCCCTGTCCTTTCCGAGATCGACACCCGCGCCCTGGTCCGGCACCTGCGCGCCAACGGCGTCATGCGCGGCGTTCTCTCCACCACCGAGCACGACCCCGCAGTCCTGGTCGCGAAAGCCCGAGCCATCCCCAAGATGGACGGGACCGACCTGGCAAGCGTGGTTTCCACGCGCGAAAGCTACGAGTGGGTGCAGCGCGGCAACCCTTTGCGGCCCGGCGGCGCGGCCCCGGCGCGGGACCTCCACGTGGTCGCCTACGACTACGGCATCAAGCAGAACATCCTGGAGTTGCTGGGCGGGGAAGGCTGCCGCATCACGGTCGTCCCGGCGCGGACCACGGCCGAGGACGTGCTGGCGCTCAAGCCGGACGGGGTGTTCCTGTCAAACGGCCCCGGCGACCCTGAACCGCTCACCTATGCGGTCGATGCAATCCGGGGACTCATGGGCCGGACGCCCGTGTTCGGCATCTGCCTGGGCCACCAGCTCATCGGCGCGGCGCTCGGCGGGCGCACGTACAAGCTCAAGTTCGGCCACCACGGCGGCAACCACCCGGTCAAGCAGCTGGCGACCGGCCGCGTCGAGATCACGAGCCAGAACCACAACTACGCCGTCGACCCGGACTCGCTCGACGCGAACGAGGTGGACCTGACACATATCAACCTGAACGACCAAACGCTCGAAGGCCTGCGCCACCGCACCATGCCGCTCGCGAGCGTGCAATACCACCCTGAAGCCAGCCCCGGCCCGCACGACTCGCACTACCTGTTCGGAGAGTTCCGGCGGATGATGGACGAGTGGAAAGGGAA
>CAXUHL010000072.1:0-6290 GCA_964250745.1 uncultured Acidobacteriaceae bacterium | reverse complement strand
CTCGTGATCGGCTCCGGGCCGATCGTCATCGGGCAGTCCGCCGAGTTCGACTACTCCGGCACCCAAGCCTGCAAGGCGCTGCGCGCCGAGGGCTACGAGGTGGTGCTGGTCAACTCAAACCCGGCCACCATCATGACCGACCCCGAGCTCGCCGACCGCACCTACATCGAGCCGCTGACCCTGGCCTACGTCGAGGAGATCCTCCGCATCGAGGCGGAAATGCTGCGCGGCAAACTCGGCAAGTTCGCCATACTACCCACGGTCGGCGGCCAGACCGCGCTCAACCTCGCCGTCGACCTGGCCGACGGGGGCATCCTCGACAAGTACGGGATCGAGCTGATCGGCGCGAAGCTCGAAGCGATCAAGAAGGCCGAGGACCGTCTGCTGTTCAAGGACGCGATGGCCCGTATCGGGCTCGATGTCCCGAAGTCCGCGCTGGTCGACAACCTGCGCGACGGAGTCGAGTTCGCGACGAAGCTGGGCTTTCCGGTCATCATCCGGCCCTCGTTCACCCTCGGCGGCTCGGGCGGCGGCATCGCCTACAACCGCGAGGAGCTGATGGAAATCCTCGCGCGCGGGCTCGACCTGTCGCCGGTCCACGAGTGCCTGCTCGAGGAGTCCGTGCTCGGCTGGAAGGAGTACGAGCTCGAAGTGGTGCGCGACCTGGCCGACAACGTCATCATCATCTGCTCGATCGAGAACATGGACCCCATGGGCGTCCACACGGGTGACTCCATCACGGTCGCGCCCGCGCAAACGCTGACCGACCGCGAGTACCAGGCCATGCGCTCGGCCGCCATCGCGATCATTCGCGAGATCGGCGTCGAAACGGGCGGTTCCAACGTGCAGTTCGCGGTCAACCCGGCGAACGGCCGCATGACGGTCATCGAGATGAACCCGCGCGTGTCGCGGTCTTCCGCGCTCGCCTCCAAGGCCACCGGCTTCCCCATCGCGAAGATCGCGGCCAAGCTCGCGGTCGGCTACACGCTCGACGAGATCCCGAACGACATCACGCGCATGACCCCGGCCTGCTTCGAGCCTTCGATCGACTACGTGGTGGTCAAGATCCCGAAATGGCAGTTCGAAAAATTCCCCGAGGCCGACCAGACGCTGAGTCCGCAGATGAAGTCGGTCGGCGAGGTCATGGCCATGGGCCGGACCTTCAAGGAAGCCCTGATGAAGGCCGTGCGGGCGCTCGAGACCGGACGCCGCGTCGGCTCGGAGCAGCTGGACCCCAAGCAGCTCACCTACCGTCTGGTCACGCCGCAGCCCGAGCGGCTGAGCTACATCCGCTTCGCCTTCAGGCGCGGGATGAGCGTGCGCGAAGTCGCGCGGCTCACGCAGATGGATCCATGGTTCCTGCACCAGATCAAAGAGATCACCGACACGCTGACGGCGGCGACGCCGGAAACAGTCAGGAAAGCCAAGCGGATGGGCATCTCCGACGAGCGCCTGGCCGAGGCCTTCGGCAGCTCGGTCGAGAAGGTCCGCGCGGACAGGGAAGCCTCGGGGCTCAAGCCGGTTTTCAAGCTGGTCGACACCTGCGCGGCCGAGTTCGAGTCCTCCACGCCCTACATGTACTCGACCTACGACGAGGAGGACGAGGCTCCGCCGACGGCGAAGCGCAAGGTCATCATCCTCGGCTCCGGCCCCAACCGGATCGGGCAGGGCATCGAGTTCGACTACTGCTGCTGCCACGCGGCGTTCGCCCTGCGCGATGACGGTTGGGAAACGGTCATGGTCAACTGCAATCCGGAAACCGTTTCGACCGACTACGATACCAGCGACCGTTTGTACTTCGAGCCGCTGACGCTCGAGGACGTGCTGGCCGTCTATGCCCATGAAGCGAGCGCCGGGGCGGAGATCGGGATGATCGTCCAGTTCGGCGGGCAAACCCCGCTCAACCTGGCCGGGCGGCTCAAGGCCGCGGGCGTGCCCATCCTCGGCACCAGCCCGGAGTCGATCGACCTGGCCGAGGACCGCAAGCGTTTCGGCGCGCTGCTGCGCAAGCTCGACATTCCCCAACCCGCCGCCGTGACCGCGACGAGCGTCGACGAAGCGCTCGCCGGGGCCGACTCGATCGGCTACCCCGTATTGGTTCGCCCGTCGTACGTGCTCGGCGGCCGCGCGATGGTCATCGCCTACGACCGCGCGGCCATCACGAAGTACATGGCCGAGGCGGTCGAGTACTCGCAGGACCGTCCGATTCTCATCGACCGCTTCCTCGAGGACGCGGTCGAGGTAGACGTGGACGCGCTCTGCGACGGCAAGGACGTAGTCATCGCGGGCATCATGCAGCACATCGAGGAAGCAGGCATCCACTCCGGCGACTCCTCCTGCGTGCTGCCCTCGGTCGACCTCAGCCACGCCGCGCTCGCGACGATCCGGGAGTACACGCGCAGGCTTGCGCTGGCGCTCGATGTCGTCGGGCTGGTCAACCTCCAGTTCGCGATCCAGCGGGAGAAAGTCTTCGTCATCGAGGTCAACCCGCGGGCGTCCCGCACCGTCCCGTATGTATCGAAGGCTACCGGCGTGCCGCTGGCGAAGATCGCTTCGCGCCTGATGACCGGCCGCACCCTGCGCGAGCTGCTGCCGGAGGCGGTCGCTTCCGGTGAAGACCTTTCCACCGGAACCCGCTATTTCGTCAAATCACCCGTGTTCCCTTGGAACAAGTTTCCCGGTGTCGACGCGGTGCTGGGGCCGGAGATGCGCTCGACCGGCGAAGTAATGGGCGTGGCGGACACCTTCGGCGAGGCGTTCGCGAAGGCGCAGCTGGCCGCCGGGCTGCGCTTGCCGGTCAAGGGGACGGTATTCTTCAGCGTCAACGACCGCGACAAGCCGCAACTCGAAGCGCTCGCCCGCCAGTACGTCCAGCTCGGCTTCGCGCTGGTCGCTACCGAAGGCACGGCCGACGTGCTCCAGGACGCCGGGCTGACCGTCGAGCGGGTGTACAAGGTCAAGGAAGGCCGCCCCAATGTCGTCGACCTGATCAAGGGCGATCGCATTCAGCTCATCGTCAATACCCCGCACGGCGCGGACACGTTTTTCGACGAAAAGGCGATCCGGCGGTCGGCGGTGCTGGGGCGCATCCCCATGATCACGACCGTTGCCGCCGCCCGCGCCGCCGCCGAGGGCATCGCCGCGATGCAGCGGGAGCAGGTGCATGTATTCGCGCTCCAAACCCTGCACCGGGAGCTCCGCGGGGAGGTGCGGGAGCCGGCCCGTGTTTAGGGTCCTGCTTCTCGCCTTCACCGTTGCCGCCGGCGCGCAGGAGCCGCCCGTTCCGCTCCAGCAGGGTGAGGACGCGCTCAAGGCGGGCCAGCCCCAACAGGCGCTGGCCTACTTCCAGCAGGCGATCGCCGCCGAGCCCCGCAGCAGCACGGCCAACCTGCTCGCGGCTTCCTGCGAGCTGGACCTGTACGACGGCCCCGCCGCGGTGCGCTACGCCGAGCGCGCCTTGACGCTTACCCCGAACGATTGGCGCATTCACACCACGCTCGTGACCGCATACACCATGGCCGGCGATCGGCCGCACCGGGACGCGGAGCGCGACTTCCTCCGCAAGGCCCACACAGACGAGAAGCTGCCGGACGCGAAGGAGACCGCGGGCTTCCTGCTCGACCGGTTCCGCGCGGGCCGCTACCGGGTCGATGCGGTCGAGTACTTCCACCCTCTGGGCAGATATAACACGTACTACCGGTTCCTCGTCCGCAGCGAGGCCGGCGCGCGGGTCTGGGTCATCGAGGTCAACTCGGACTCGCTCAACCAGAGCTCCTGGGCCGCAGCCTATCCGCGTCAGGCCAGGGACGGCCAGCGCCAGTTCCAGATCGAAAGCGCGCAGGGCCCGGAGCACGTCGAATACCGCACATTCTCCGGCGCGCCCTCCTATGACTACATGCGCGCGGAGGTCGTCAAGATCGTCGAAGCGCAAACCAAGCCCTGGCCCGGCGAGGCCCCGTAAAATAGCCCCATGCTGCTCGAAGGTATCTTTCCCGCGGTCACCACCCCCTTTTACCCCGACGGCCGCGTGTATGCGCGCAAGCTGGAGCACAACGTGGAGCGGTATGGGCGCGGGCAGTCGGCGGGGCTGGTGGTGCTGGGCTCGACCGGCGAGGCCCCCCTGCTGGACGACCACGAAGCGCGGGAAGCCCTGCGCGTGGCCGCGGCGGCCGCTCCGGCGGAAAAAGTGCTCCTGGCCGGGGTGGGGCAGCCGAGTGCGCTCGCGACGCTGCGCATGGCCGAGTGGGCCGCGAGCGTGGGCTACGACGCGGCCCTGGTGCGCACGCCCCATTACTACGCGCCGCAGATGAGCCCGCTTGCGATGCTGACCTACTACCGCACCGTCGCGGACCGCTCGCCGATCCCGGTCGTGCTGTACTCGATCCCGAAGTTTACCGGGTACGAGCTGCCGCCCGAAGTAGTCGCCGAGCTTGCCCAGCCCCCCAACATCCTGGGCCTCAAGGATTCGTCCGGCAGCGTGGAGCGCATTGCCTCCGTCGCCGCGGCTGTCGCGGGCGCGCCGAAGCGGACCGTCACAGTGACGCCGGTGTTCGCGGCGGTGACCGGACGGATGCTGGCTGCCCCTCCCGAAGGAGGCTTAGTGAACATCGGCGGCGTCACCACCTTGCCGAAGCCCGCGATCAAGACCCGCACGCGCGAGGTCGGTTTTCAAATCCTGTGCGGCTCGGCGGAAAAGCTGCTGCCCTCGCTCGAAGCAGGCGCGGTCGGCGGTGTGCTAGCCATGGCCGCATGCGCCCCGCAGGCCTGCCATGAGGTGTACGTCGCGTGGAAAGAGGGCGACCGGCCGCTCGCGGAGGAGAAGCAGGCGCGCATCGTGGAGGCTTCCGCGCTGATCGCCGGACGGCTGGGCATCGCGGCGGTCAAGTATGCCTGCGACCTGAACGGCTTCTTCGGCGGGCGGCCCCGTTTGCCGCTTTTGCCGCTGACCGGCGAGGAGGAGCGTGCGGTGGCGGCGGTGCTGCGGGAGTTGCGCAACTAACGTCCGCCGGCGAAAAAAGCACAACCTCCCGCCGCCCTCGCGCGTCTCTACCAGTCGAGTTTCACAAGGAGGAGACAACTCATGCGTCACAGATTGCTTTCGGTGGTGTGTTTGGCCGGGATGGGTGCGGCGCTGCCGGCCGGCGCGCAGATCGGGATTTACGGGGAGTTCTCGGCGGCCAACTTCAACGTGCCCAACGTGGGCTGGCAGTACGGTTCGACCTTTGGGCTGTACTGGGACAAGTTTCACGTGCCCTTCTTCGCGCTCGGGCTGGACGGGCGCGGCAGCGTGGTCGGCGGCAGCGGGTCCGGCGCGAATATCCGAAGCGGCCTGGCGGGCCCGCGGCTCAGCTTCAAGCCGCACGTCCTGCCGTTCTCGCCCTATCTCGAGGGGCTGGTCGGCGCGGCTTCAGCGCAGGCGGGGCAGCCGGGGAGCGCCGCCTACTACTCGGCGACCAAGTTCGAGTACAACGCGCTCGCGGGACTGGATTACACGATCCTGCCGCGCATCGACTGGCGCGTGGTGGAGTTCTCCTACGGCGGCCTGTCCGGCTTCAACGGCAGCTTCAACCCGCGCGTGCTTTCGACGGGGATTGTGTTCCGTTTACCGTAGAGCGACTCGGAATGAGTGAGAAAATCAGGGTCATTCTGAGGAGCGTAGCGACGAAGGACCTGCTTTTCCCGGAAGACGCGCACGTAGCAGGTCCTTCGCTTCGCTCAGGATGACCCTGATCGGAGTTTCTCCAGCTCTGTTTGCTACCATGCGGCATGGCGATTGCCCGTACCTCGCTCTGTCTCCTTCTGGCGGCCTCGGCCGCGTTCGCGCAGCAGCCCTCCAGCAGGATGCAAGCCCGGCTCGACCGCTACGCGGGCAGCGGCACCGGGGCCTGGACGCCGGCGCAGATCGAGACCATGGGCAAGCTGCGCGATGCGGCGTTGGCCGATCCTTACGCCTACGACCAGCTACGGCACCTTACCGCGAATATCGGCCCGCGCCTGAGCGGCAGCCCCCAGGCGCAGGCGGCGGTCGAGTACGTGGCGGCGGAAATGCGGGCGCTCGGGGCCACCGTGACGCTTGAGAAGACAATGGTCCCGCACTGGGTGCGCGGCGAGGAAACCGCCGCCCTGACCGCGTGGCCGGGCGGCACTCCGGGGACCGAGCAGAAGATCGTGGTGACGGCGCTGGGCGCGAGCGGGGCCACGCCGAAAGAAGGGCTGCGCGCGCCGGTGGTGGTGGTAGGCAGCTTCGCGGAGCTGAAGGCGCTGCCGCCGGACGCGGTGCGTGGCAAGAT
>CAXUHL010000071.1:0-12694 GCA_964250745.1 uncultured Acidobacteriaceae bacterium | reverse complement strand
ATCGATGCGATCCCGCCGTCCATCAGCCCAGCCCCCGGCGCGCCGCCGTTCAGCTTCGACTGATCAATGTCGATGCCTTCTTCGTACTCGGCCGTCGTGCCCGTCGGCGCGGCCCCCGGCGTGCACACCCCCGCCGCTACCCCGTTGCCCGTCGTCTTCGCCGGCGCGTCCAACGCCCGGTCGTAGCCCACGTCGTACCACACGCCCATGGTCCGCGGCGTCGCGCCGGTTACCAGTGTCATCAGCCCGGGGAACGAGTCCGACGGCTTTGAGGTCTCCGCCGCCGTGTAGTTCACGCCCGTTACCGCGAGCCCCGCCAGGTTCGGGCAGTACGGCGCGCCGCCGTTCACACCCTTGATCCCCTGCACGCAGTTCAGCAGGTCCACCTCGTGCATCCCGTCCACGCTCAGCAGCAGCACGTGCTGCACCGGCCCCTTGCCCACCTGCTGCGCCATGCACGCACCCGCCGCCAGAACCGCACCCGCCACCGCCACCAACGCTCGCGTCATTGCAAGCCTCCGCCGACCTTGATACCTCGAAGGTGTTACGCGGAGGTAAACAGTTCTTGCCCGGCGGCCTCAAGCGTTCAAGCCGCCGTCGATCACCAGCCCCGTCCCCGTGATTTGCCCCGCATCCGGCCCGGCTAAAAACACCACCGCCGCCGCTACCTCCTCGGCCGAACCGAACCGGCCCAGCGCCATGTACCCTCGCATCATCTCCGCGAACTCGCCCTCCGCCGAGGTCATCTCCGTCACTGTCGGCCCGGGATGCACCGTGTTCACCGTCACTCCGCGCGGGCCCAGGTCCCGCGCCAGCCCCCGCGTCCACGCGTTCAGCGCCGACTTCGTCATCGCGTACACCGCCGAGCCCGGCCACGCCACGCGCTCCGCCAGGCAGCTCCCGATGTTCACGATGCGCCCGCCTTGCCCCAGGTACTCGAGCCCCGCCTGGCTCGCCACGATCACCGACCGGATATTCACCTGCAGCATCGCGTCCAGGTCTTCCAGCTTCAGCTCCTCGATCGGCCCTCCGCGGTAAATCCCGGCATTGTTGACCAGGATGTCCAGCCCGCCCAGCGCCTTCGCCGTCTCCTTCACGGACCTCCTCACCGCCTCCGCAGCGGCGCTGTCGGCCTGCAGCGCCACCCCGCGCCGTCCCAATCCTTCCAGCTCCGCAACCACCGCCGCCGCCCGCTCCGCCGAGCGCTCGTACGTGATCGCCACATCCGCGCCCTCCTTGGCCAGCGCCTTCGCGATCGCCTCGCCGATCCCGCGGCTCCCGCCCGTCACCAGTGCCCGTTTCCCCTTGAGCGTCATGCCCTGCCTCTTTCCCGGTTGTCCAGCATTGCGTCCCAGGCTGCCATCGCCCCCGTCACGGCGCCTCCCAACGGCGCCCCATCTTTTGCCTGAACCGATAGCCCATGCAGCACGGTGGTATAAAACCCCGCCATCGCCTCCACGGGTGCCGTCTCCGGCAAGTCCCCCTCGCGCTGCCCCCGTCGCAGCCGCTCCAGGACCCGCGCCTCCGTCTCACGCCGAAACCTCGCCAGCTCTTCCCGCGCCGCCCGGCTTTCTTCCGAGCAGTGCACCGCGCCCAAAACCACCATGCACCCCCCCGGCGCGTCCTCCTCCAGGAAGGTCGCCACCGCCCCACGCAGCATCGCTTCTATAGCCCCTCGCGCCGTCGCATGCTCCTCCAGGGCGCGAGCGGTCGTGTTCCCCGCGGTTTCGCGATACAGCGCCACCGCTTCGAGGAACAGCCGCTCCTTGCTCCCGAACGCGGCGTAGATGCTGGCCTGCGTCAGCCCCAGCGCCTCCCGCAGGTCCGCCATGGACGTCATCTCGTAGCCCCGCGCCCAGAACAGCCGCATCGCCCGCCTCAGCGCTTCGTCCCGGTCGAACTGCCTCGGTCGCCCGGGCCCCCGCTTGGGCCCATGCTCCGCATCCGTGTTTGCAATCTCCTGTTCCATCTGTCACTATTTATAGACCAATCAGTCTCTATTGTCACGTAAAGCAGCGCCCCAGTATCGCCACCCGCCTATGACCGTCCTTACCCCTCCACCATCGACCGCCACCGAAACCGCCCGCCTTCCCTACGGCGCGCTGCTCGCCCTCGCCATGACAGGCTTCCTGGCCATCATGACGGAGACCCTGCCTGCCGGCCTCCTTCCCGAGATCGGGCACGCCCTGCACGTTTCCGCTTCCCGCACCGGCCAGCTCGTCACGGCTTATGCCGCAGGGTCTTTGCTCGCCGCGATTCCGCTCACCGCCGCCACCCAAACCTGGCGGCGCCGTCCTACCCTCCTGCTTTGCATCGGCGGCTTTCTCCTCTTCAACATAGGCACCTCGGCATCCTCGAACTACCCCCTCACCCTCGCGATACGCTTCCTCGCCGGGGTCACCGCCGGCCTTGCGTGGGGCATCCTCGCCGGCTATGCCCGCCGTATGGTCGCGCCGCAACTCAAGGGCCGCGCTATCGCCGTTGCGATGGCGGGCACGCCCATCGCCTTCTCTCTGGGCGTTCCCGCCGGAACCTTCCTTGCGCATGCCACATCCTGGCGCATCGCTTTCCTGGCCATTGCTGCGGTTTCGGCCGGTCTGGCTGCGTGGGTTCTGGCCGTTGTGCCCGATCTCCCCGGCCAGCCTGCCCGCAGCCGCCTTTCCGTACGCTCGGTTTTTCTCGCGCCCGGCGTCCGGCCCGTTTTGTGTGTCGTCTTTCTCTGGATGACGGCGCACAACATCCTCTACACCTACATCGCCCCTTTCCTCGCGCTCTTCGGCCTCCTGCCCCGTATCGCCCCCATCCTGCTCACCTTCGGCATCTGCGCCATCGCCGGTATCGGGCTGGCCGGTCTGCTCGTCGATCGCATGCTCCGCGCCCTGGTCCTGCTCAGCCTTTCCATCTTCATTGGCGTTGCCCTCGTGCTCGGG
This sequence comes from uncultured Acidobacteriaceae bacterium, assembly GCA_964250745.1. Taxonomy (GTDB): domain Bacteria; phylum Acidobacteriota; class Terriglobia; order Terriglobales; family Acidobacteriaceae; genus EB88. Next base: position 9,764 of record CAXUHL010000071.1, on the reverse strand, counting down.
TCGGGGCACATCCCCCCATCGATCGTGTACGCGGCCGTCGCCGCCTGGGGCGTTACCTTCGGCGGCGCGGCCACCTTGCTGCAAACCGCCTGTGACGAAGCCGCCGGCAATGGAGCCGAACTCGCCCCTTCGCTCGTCACCACCGCATGGAACCTCGCCATCGCGGCCGGCGGCGCTTCGGGCGGCTTCCTGCTGAACCACGCGACGGCCGCCTCATTTCCTTGGGCTCTCGACCTGCTTCTGCTCGCCGCGCTGGTCATCGCCTGGCGATCGAGCAAGCACGGCTTCGCCCCACCCACACAAACCTCATAAAGGACACACAATGCACGCTTACAAATCGCCCAGGCAAGTTCTCGAGGACTTTTATGCCGCCGAGCGCCTGATCATGCAAGGCAAAGCGGAGTTCAGCGCGATGGCCGCCACCCTTGACCCTGATGTCGTCCTGCACCAGTCGCCCGATCTACCCTTCGGCGGCGAGTATGTGGGTCGCGCCCGCTATGGAGAGTGGGCCGAGGCCATGAACGCCATCTTCGACCAGGTGGACGTGCAGGATGCCCGCTACTTCGAAAACGGCGATACCGTCGCCGTCGCCTGCACCCTGGCGACTCGCATCCGCGCCACCGGCGAGACCCTACGCCTGCCCATGGTGCAGCTGGTCACCGTCCGGCGAGGCAAGATCGTCGAATTCCGCCCCTTCTACTGGAACGTCCCCGCTTACCGGGCCGCAGCCGAGTCGACACAGCCCTGATTCCAGCACACCGGCGAGAAAGATCGGGCCGGCGTCGGACGTCCGCTCAGCGGTCCTTCCTGTAAAGCAGATCCCGAATCGCTCCCCGGCGCGCCTCGTTCGCTTCTGCCTCGGCCTTCCTCTCCTCCGCGCTCAGCTTCCTCTTGGCCCCGTCCATCGCGCCGTCGGCCTCGCTGCACTCGGGGCATCGGTTCGCGAAGCCCGGCTTGCCAGGCTTCAGCTCGAACTCCTCCCCGCACGCCACACACTCTTTGACCGGAAATGCCATGCACTCAGCATAAAAGACTCGTTCCCCTAAACTCAAAGCATGCCCGATGCCCCCATCGCCCGCCTGCTCGCGCTCGGCGGCGAGCTCGCCACGCGCCGCAAGTTCGACCTGGCCCACATGCGGACCCTGCTCGCCGCTCTCGGCGACCCGCACCTGCGCTTCCCTTCCGTGCTCATCGCCGGCACCAACGGCAAGGGCTCCACCGCAGCCACCCTCGCTTCCATCCTCCAGACGGGCGGCACCCGCACCGGCCTTTACACCTCCCCTCATCTCATCCGTCCCAACGAGCGCGTCCGCATCGACGGCGAACCCATAACCGACGAAGCGCTTGCGGGGCTTTTCCTCCGGGTCGAGTCCGTCGCGGGTCGCCTGGTCGAGGCCGGCGCTCTCCCCTGCCCACCGTCCTTCTTCGAAACCATGACCGCCATCGGCTTTCTCCATTTCGCCGCCGCGCCGGTCGGTGTCGCCATCCTCGAGTGCGGTCTCGGCGGCCGCCTCGACGCCACTAATGTGGTCACCCCCTCGCTGTCGATCCTCACCGACATCTCGCTCGACCACCAGGAGTGGCTGGGCGACTCCATCGCCGCCATCACGCGGGAAAAGTGCGGCATCCTTCGCGAGGGCGGCACGCTGGTAACCCTGCCCCAACATCCTGAAGCGAACCAAACCATCGGCGAAATCGCCGTGCCCCTGCAAGTCCACGCCATCAGCGCGTCGGAATATATGCCGATGCGCTCCTCGCGTGCCGCCGCCACGCAGCGGCGCAACCGCTACCGTCTCACCCTGCCTGCCGAAGCGTTTGGCGGCGGCATGATGGACGTCGACTCACCCCTGCCCGGCGAACACCAGCAGCGCAACTTGGCACTGGCCCTCGCGGCGAGCGGCTACCTGCACAGGACTCTGGGTTTTCCGCTGGACAGAGCGGCCGTCGAGGCGGGCATCCGGTCGACGAGCTGGCCGGGCCGCCTTCAGCTACTCCGCCCAAAGCCGCCGCGCGTAGCCGGCCCATCCATTCTGCTCGATGCGGCACACAACCCCGCGGGTGCGTGGGCGCTGCGCGCGGCCCTGTCCTCGCTTGACATCGCCGGCCCGCGCGTTCTGCTCTTCGGTTGCATGCAGGACAAGGTCGTCGAGGAGATCGCGCAGGTGCTCTTCCCCGTCTTCGACCATGTCGTCCTCACGCGAACCGCGTCAGCACGCGCAGCGAGCCTTGCCCGTTTGCTTCAAGCAGCTGATCCAGCGGGAACGCCCGCGAACGCCGTCGAGCGTTTGAGCGGCGCGCTCCGGGCCGCCCTCGCCGCTACGGGCGGCAACGGCCTGCTCACCATCGCCGGTTCCATCGCGCTGGTCGGCGAGTGCATGCCGATGCTCAACGGCTGGGAGTAAGAGTTCCACGTGGAACGGCAACCGTCTGAGCCACGTTTGTTCCACGTGGAACACAGGTGGGCGCTGCTACCCTATCCATACCTGCATGGCTCGCCTCCTGACTCCCCGCCCCGCCCGGCTTCCACTCTCCAGCCGGCTTGCCTCCAACCTTGTGCGAGCCCCCCTATTCCTCACCGGTACGGCCCTCTTCGGCTTGGCTTCCCTGCTCGCCTCCTTCACCGAAACAGACGGCAAGCGCCAGCACCGCATTGCGCAGGCCTGGGCCCATGCCTCCCTCTGCTTTGCCGGCTCCCCCGTTACCGTAGTCGGGTCTGAACACTTCCGCGCCAAAGGGCCCGCCGTCTACGCAGCCAACCATCTCTCCTACATGGACACACCGGCTATTTTCGCCGCGCTGCCCTTTCAGTTCCGCATCGTTGCCCGCCACGATCTCTGGAGCATCCCCTTCATCGGCTGGCACCTGCGCCGGTCTGGACAGATTCCCGTCAATGTCGCGAATCCGCGTGCCTCCATCTCCAGCCTCTCGGGCGGCGTCAAAACCCTCAAATCCGGCGTACCTCTCTTCATCTTTCCGGAAGGCGGTCGCTCCCGTACGGGACTTCCGGGACCTTTCCTCAACGGTCCAGCCTATCTAGCTATTCGCGCTCAAGTGCCGCTCGTTCCCATGGCACTCGCCGGCACCTTTGAGCTGCTGCCCATCGGCGCGTCCGAGTACCGCCCGTCGCCGCTGACCCTGACTGTCGGCGAGCCGCTCGTAACGGCCGGCCTGACCGCACGCGATGCCGGACAGCTCACTCGTCTTCTCAGCCAGAGGATTGCCGAGCTCTACCTCGCCTCAGCAGCCACCGCCACCCTCTATGATGAAAAGAACGCGCGATGAACCAGACCCATCCTAAGCCGAGGATCGCGATCCCGGTCCCGACCTCACACGACCTTGCCTACAACGACCGCTGCTGGCCGCAGTATGCCGCGGCGCTCGCGGCCGAGGGAGGCGATCCGGTGCGGATCAATCTCGGTCTCGTCCCTGAAGAGACCGCGCGGCTCATCGCGTCGTGTCAGGCAATTCTGCTCCCCGGCAGCCCGTCGGACGTAAACCCGCAGAAGTACGGGCAGGCACCATTGCCCACGACCGCGAAGCCCGACCTGCCGCGCGAAGCGACGGACGAGTTGCTGTTGCAGGACGCTTTCAATCTACGCAAGCCCCTGCTGGGCGTCTGCTTCGGCTTGCAGATGATGAATGTTTGGCGCGGAGGGACTCTGACGCAGCATCTCGCGACAGCGCAGCCACATGCGCCTGGCACCGGTGCCGGCCCGCTCTCGCATGGCATTGCCGTCGCTTCGGAAGCTCGCATCCTGCGCAGTCTCTATCTCGATCGCGCGGGTGTACGCGTGAACAGCAGTCACCATCAGGCCGTGGATGTGGTGGGCGATGACCTTCTCGTCGCTGCGACAGCGGAGGATGATGGTGTCGTGGAAGCGTTGGAGGGTTCCTCACCGGAGCAGCACTTCGTGCTGGGCGTCCAGTGGCATCCCGAACGGATCTACGAAGAAGATGAGCCTTCGCGCGCGCTCTTCATCGAATTTCTGGCCGCCGCGCACCGCTGGAAGCTCCCCAACGGATGACGCCGGAGCACATTGCCACGATCCTTGCTGCGCGGACGGGGTTGACTGTCGATACAAGCCTCAGCGAAGCACTTGCAAACTACCTGGCACTGCTTCTTCACTGGAACGAACGCACCAATCTGACTGCCGTACGCGAGCCGGAGGAGATCGCGGTGCGGCACTTCGGTGAATGCATCCAGTGCGTCCGCGCCTTGCCGTCCGATGCGCGCACACTCCTGGATTTCGGCTCCGGCGCGGGGTTTCCGGGAGCGATCTGCTCGCTGGTTAGGCCGGATCTCGCAACGACCCTCGCCGAGTCGCAGGGCAAGAAGGCGGCGTTTCTTTCGGAGCTCGTGCGCCGGCTCGGACTGACCGCGACCGTGCACGCAGGCCGGGTGGAAGCCCTGCCGGCCAGCCAGGTCTATGATGTCATCACCTTGAGGGCCGTGGATCGCATGAGTGCTGCTTGCAAAACCGCCCGTACACGCCTCGCCGATGGTGGCCGGCTTTGCGTCCTGACGACCGAGGAAGCATCGGTGCAATTGCAAGCGGAACTGCCGGACATGGCGTGGGGAAAGCCTCGAGTGCTGCAAGGAAGTGAATGCCGGATCATCGTTTTTGCTTCAGAGCGCGGCTGAACTTATGTTCCACGTGGAACTATTTGCAACTTTCGGGTCGAGGCCCTATGGTGAAGACGTACATGGGAAGAGTCCTGGCGGTCGTCAATCAGAAGGGCGGGGTGGGGAAGACCACGACCGCGATCAACCTAGCCGCCGCCTTCGCGCTGGAAGAATTGCCGACTCTGCTGCTCGACATCGACCCGCAAGGAAATACCACAGGCGGCTTCGGTTTCGGGCGCGATGAGGACCGGCTCTCAACATACGATGTCCTGGTGAATGGGACGCCGCTGAAGGATGCGGCACTCGCGACCGAGTTGCCCGCGCTCAAGGTCGTGCCATCCAGCAAGGACCTGGTCGGCGCGACTGTCGAGTTGATGGAGCAGGAGAACCGAGCCCTCAAGCTGAGGGAGGCGCTGGTGGAGGCGCGCGAAGCGCACGCATTCGTCCTGCTGGACTGCCCGCCGGCGCTCGACCTGCTTACGCTCAACGCGTTGGTAGCGGCCGATGCGCTGCTGGTTCCCATGCAGGCGGAGTACTTCGCCCTGGAAGGCATCTCGGAGCTGCTGCACACCCTGGAGCGGGTGCAGGCGAGCCTCAACCCCGGCCTGCAGATCGAGGGTGTGCTGCTGACGATGTACGACGACCGCACAAACCTGGCGCAGCAGGTGACGGCGAGTCTGCGGGAGCACTTCGGGGACAAGCTGCTCAAGACGACGATCCCGCGAAACATCCGCCTAGCCGAGGCGCCGAGCTACGGGCAGCCGGTGCTGCTGTACGACCCCCGCTCGCGCGGATCGGAGGCATACCGGGAGCTCGCGCTGGAGCTGATGCAGCTCAACGCGGTGAAGAGCCGGAAGCGGCCGGAAGCGCGGAAGAAAATCGAAAGGGAAGTACGGTTCTGGCCGTACTCATAGGGAGCGGAGATGGCGATCGAGATGCCGGCGGTGAGGGAGCAAGCGGGCAAGCGGAGAGCGCTCGGGAAGGGGCTCGATTCGCTGCTGCCGAAAGCGCGGCTGGAAGTCCCGGTAGTGCAGGCGGCGGCGGAAAGCAAAGCGCTGCACGGACAAGCTTCCGAGATCGCGGTGGACACGATCGAGCGCAACCCTTATCAGACACGAAAGCACTTCGACGAGGCGGCGCTCGAGGAGCTTGCCGCGTCGATCCGGGCCATGGGGGTGATCCAGCCGGTGCTGGTGCGGGCGCTCGATGGGGGGCGCTACCAGCTGGTAGCAGGGGAGCGGCGCTGGCTGGCCTCGCAGAAGGCAGGCAGGGCCACGATCCCGGCGGTGGTGGCGGCGATGAACGATGCGCAGGCGATGGAGGCAACCATCGTCGAGAACCTGCAGAGGGCGGACCTGAACCCGATGGAGCAGGCGCGGGCGTTCGCGCGGCTGGGACGCGAGTTCAGGATGACGCAGGAGCAAATCAGCATCCGGACAGGCAAGGATCGGGCCTCGATCGGCAACTACATGCGTCTCTTGAAGCTGCCGGAGCCGCTTCAGGAGGCGGTGGAAGCGGGGGCGTTGTCCTTCGGCCACGCGCGGGCGCTGCTGGCGCTCGAAAGGGAAGAGCCAATGCTGCGCGCGGCGCAGAAGATGCAGGCACTGTCGATGAGCGTGCGGCAGGCGGAGACGTTCGTGCGGGGGATCCTAGACCCGGAGCGGCGGGAGCCGTCCGCGGAGAAGAAGCCGAAAGACGTGAACGTGCGTGAGCTGGAGGACCGGCTGAGGAAGCGGCTGGGGCTGCGGGTGGCGATCAAGGACCGGAACGGGCGGGGACAGGTGGTGATCGAGTATGGGGATCTGGAAGGGTTTGACGGGTTGATGGAGGCCCTGCTGGGGCTTTAGCTTCTACGAGGACACATCCCGACGGGACCGCCGGCCGCGCAGGCGGTTTTCGGGTCGATGCTCGGTGACCCGAAGCTTTCAGGCTACCCGGCCGCAGGACTATGGCTTTGGGACCATTGGAGGCATTTGGGATGGAGGCAGTCCAAGGGCGTTTTCGCCGGCCGCTCTCCTTTGCCGCAATGCTTTCGCGCGGTCCTTGCCGAGCCAAGCGTCGACCGTGCTTTGAGCGACGGGATCGTCGAAGAAGACAAGCGATTCGGCCAGGTCGGGAGCAAGGTCCTTCGGTGCTCTCTGAACCGCTTGCACGATCAGCGGCACGGCGCTTTCGTCATGGAGGAAAGCCAAGCCCATGGCGGCTTCCAGCTCAATCAGGCTATTTGCGGACAGAAGACCCTTCTCAAGGATCGGGACCGCTCTCGCGTCGCCCGTATCGCTTAGGATCATCAGGCTGCCCGGGTACCAAGTTTGCGCGTTCTCCATGGCCGCGGGAAGATCGATGCGGTGAGCTTGCGCCCACTTCGCGAGGCCTTGGGCGGATGTCGCGGTGTCGTGTACGTTGTAGACCCAGGGAGACGGCACATCGCTTTCGACCGCGACGGTGGCGCGCTGTGCGAGATAGTTCCAGTAGGTGTCGTCGTTGTCTTTGAGCTTGACGATGGCGTTCGCAATCTGTGCTTTCTGCGCGAAGTTTTGAGTTTGCTTGAACTGCTCCTGCAAGGCAGGCATGGCTTGTGTGGCATTTGCTTGCACGATGATGTCGATATCTTCGGGAGAGAAGCGGCCCGATTCAACCTTCGCTAACGCGGTGCCTCGAGTCTGGCTTGTCTCGGAGGGTGCATGTGCGGCGTCCTTAGCATGCGCACCGCTTGTCTCGCACGGCAGGGAACCCGCTATCAAGCCGAAGCAAACTCCCCATGAGTACATCCGGGGAGGAGATAGCGGTTTTTTTGTCATTTCCCCTCGCAGCACGTGGATTTGCGCCGATGCGGATCGGCGCTCGCGGGAGCTGCCGATTGCTGGACTCCGTGGCCAAAATTCATTTTGGCGTGTTGGCGAGGTTTTGAAGAGCTTGTCCGCCGAAAACGTTCATGCCGCTTGCCCTGGCCTCACGCATGGTCTTCGCAGAAGCTTCATCGACGTAAGTGGCGACCGCTTTTCGGGCAGCCGAATCGTCGAAGTAGACCAGGGATTGCGCGATGGTTCCGGCAAGTTCCTTGGGGGCTCGATGGCAGGCGTCGACGATCAACGGCACGGAGCCCTCGTCATGAATCTGCGCCAGACCTCTCGCGGCAAGTACTTCCATGAAGAGGTTCGGGGAAAGGAGCGCTCTCTGGAGCAGCGGGACCGCTCGCGGATCACCCAATTCGGCCAAAATAACCAGCCTCCCGGGATAACGGTAGGTCGCATTTTCGATCGCCGTGGCGGGGTCGGTATTGTGCGCCTTGGCCCAAGCCGCGACCCCCTGCTCGGAGTTGCCCTGACCGGTATTTTCCTGGATGTTGTACACCCACGGAGAGGGGACCGGGCTGTCTACCGCGAGGGTGGCCTGCTGCAGCAAATAGTCCCAGTAGGTCCCGTCCTGGTCTCCGAGCTTGACCAGGGCATTGGCGAGCTTGAGCTTTTGCACGGTGTCCTGGTTTTGCTTGAATTGCTCTTCGAGGATAGGTATGGCTTGCGGCGCGCGAAATTGCACGATCAGGTCGATGTCACCCGGAGCATACTGTCCCGACTTTACCTTCGAGATTGAAGTACCAAGGCTTTGCTGGACAATAGCGATTGATTGTGTCGCGGAACCTGATTTGACGACTTGCGGATCACAAACCATGCATGGAAGCAGTAATGTAGCAAACAGGAGGCCTGTTTGAGTTGGCTTTTTCGATGCGAAATATAGAAAAGCTCTCATCACTTTACCTCCCTTACTACAACATCCTATGATATTTGCTATGGCAGCAATCAGGATATCGACGAAAGTGAACAGCAAGCCTTACCCTCATGGATTCTTTAACGCGCGGCTCTTATGGAAGCGGGTCGAGGCTTGCCGTTATGTTCAAACGATCCGATGAAGCCAATATAAAACCCGTCTTGCCGGTTTTCGGGTTGATAACATTCAGCGGTCGAAATCCTGCCGAGCCGACTGTTATCGTTATTTCCTTCAAAGGAAGGTCAAAAGTAAACTCTCCTTGATTGATGCTTGTCGAATAGACGATTTGGGGATTTCGGGCGACTCGGAGCAGCACTCGCGCTAGAGAGATGGGCTTCCCTGTAACTGAATTCACGACGTTCAAAGTGATGCTCCCGTCTGGCTGAGCGAGCTGCACATCAATCTCCTTGGAAGTTTCTTCGGAGAGGTTTACTTCCGGCGTTGAATCGGGTTCCGGGGCGAACAAGGCACCGCTCGTATCCGGAAATCCTTCTCTTTCATCGATGACAATGATTCGCACTCTGCCGCGAAACGGACACAGCAATTTATAGCTTCCGTCCTCATTAGAGAGCGTAAACGGGAGAGGACCCGAGAACGCGCTCAACGGGAAAGCCTTCACTTGAGCTCCAGCCAGGGGTGACCCGTTCGCCCGAGTGATTCGGCCGTGAAGAAGGACTGGTGATTGCGCCGTGCCCGCTAAACACATAAGTAGACAGCTCGAAATGCCACAAGCCGCAATAAGCTGCAGTCCAGTCTTCATTTTAAACTCCTCGGTGGAGCAGGTTTTGGACTAACGGATATCGGCCACGGGCTCACCTTCCCAAAGACTCTCCGCGGCAGCGCAACAAATGCGTTAAGGATGAAAGATCGTTCCGGTCAGGTTAGTGGTATTACCATCGATGGATATGCTGTTGTTATTTACAACATCCTGTCCTATCGTTCCGATGACGCTCATGATGCCGCTTGGCTGACACCACTGCCATTGTTGATTCGGAAAGGTGAAGCCGCATGGTGTGGAAAACCCTGCCGATGGGCACCCTGGCGAAAGATTGTCGTTGAAATTAGACAAGCCGCCAGGTTGTACTGTTCTACTTAGGAAGCATTGTGCCCCAGTTTGCACTACGCTTCCATTGCAGCTACTTGTAGTGGTGGGCACGTTTTCTCTAAGGACGGGAGAGAAATCCAAAGTGAGGTTCGACTGATCAAGCACTTGATAGGTAAGCACTCGTAGTAGCGAAAAGGCGTTGTTGCCGCAAGAGACGGTGCTCAGCGTATCGTTTGTAACGGAAATCGCGCTCGGTATCTGAACGCGAACTGGACCCTGGGCACCCAGCTGAGCTGCAATAGGACACATGACGGTCATCGATGAACA
>CAXUHL010000070.1:5439-12705 GCA_964250745.1 uncultured Acidobacteriaceae bacterium | reverse complement strand
CGTTTGCGGGCCGCCGCCGACCGCGCCGGCCTCCATGACGCCCGCATCCAGCGCTACGGGGCCGCCTCCGGCAACGAGGTTCTGGTCACCCTGCCGCAGGCTCAGACTCGTGAGTCCGCGCTCGACCGGGGCCGGGCCGCCATCGTCGGCACGCTCCAGCAGCACTATTCCACGGCGGCCGCGCCGGGCAAGCTCGACCTCGACACCGCCGGCCGCGGCACCCTCGCCGCTTTCCTCGAGCAGGCGAACGCCGAGCACCTCGCCCCCGGCGACGACGCGAACGCGAAATACCTCCAGCAGGCCGAGGCCGTCTTGGCCTTCAAGGATCAAGTCCATGGCGGCCTGCTGCCGTCGATCGCGAGCCTGCGCGGCGTGGCCGACCCGCCCGTGGTGAGCGCGCTCGAGTCGGGTGCGTATCTTTCCGGATTCACCGTGCGCAATGTCGAGATCGTCGGGCCGCAGGTCGGGGCGCAGCTCAAAAAGCAGGCGCTGCTCGCGACCGTGTACTCCCTGGTCGGCATGCTGGTCTATCTCTGGTTCCGCTTCGAGCTTATCTACGGCGTCGCCGCGGTCGTAGCGGTCTTCCACGACACGTTGATCACCGTGGGCGCGTTCTCGCTGTTCGACAAGGAGATTTCGCTGACTGTGATCGCGGCGATCCTGACCCTGATCGGCTACTCGATGAACGACACGATCGTGGTCTTCGACCGGATCCGCGAGAACCTGCGTCAAAGCCGCCGCGAGCCCCTGGCCGAGGTCGTGAACCGGTCCATCAACCAGACCTTGAGCCGGACGGTGCTCACCTCAGGGCTGACGTTTCTGGCCGTGCTGTCGATCTTCCTCTTCGGCGGCGAGGTGCTGCACGGCTTCGCGTTCGCGCTGGTGATCGGCATCCTGATCGGGACGTACTCATCGATCGCCGTTGCCGCGCCCATGCTGGTCGCCTGGCAGGAGCGCCGCGCAGGAAGCACACGCGCGGCCGCGCTGCCAGCGGCGCGGCGAGCCAAGGCGTAGAGGGTACGAAAGTACCCTGTAGGCTGGGTTTCAGCGTGATAGGTGGCGACCATCGCGAGAATGGCAGGTTTCAAGGCACGAGTCGCCCGTCATCCTCAGAGCCGACTCAGGTCCGGCCCGGCACTGTCGAGGAAGCGGGATGGAAGACCGGCAAAATACTCTTTCCCCGATGGCGCACTGAACAGGTTGGCGCGCCAAGCTGAGGTGTTGTTCACCGAACTGGCTGTGCTCCTTTTTGTTTTTCCTGCGCTCGATACCGTCGTGCAGGGAAGCGGGGAGCAGCATTTTCGTGCAAAGATCGTCTACATTGGAACAGGCGCGGCATTTGTGTGCTACGCCATCGCGATAGCGATTGCTGTATCGCGAAGAGGAGATTGAGCATGTTGACTGCCTGGGTTGGCTTCGGGATCAGTGTGGCTATTGTTGGGACAATCGGGATCGCGGCTGCAATCCTGAGCGGACGGCAAGAAACGCGCCCGGTGAGCGGAGGGAGGCTTCGTCGGCGCTGACCGGCCGGTAACCGCGCAATCCTACGCCCGCCCTCACCCGGCGGGCGTTTTCAGTCGTATTCACGATGTGATACAAAAGCGCAATCCCACCGGTTGCCGGAACGCATTGCGTCCGCGAAAAAAAGCTGGAACAAAATCCTCCGGTCCCGGTGTCTACCCACGCAACAGAGTCTGCTCCTTTCCCGAGGTCGATCATGTTTGAAGATTCAATGATGGAGTCCGGCGGCAGGATCAAGACAAAGAGCAAGTACTACACCATCGTCGGCGTCCTGCTGAATGGTTCCATCCTTGCCGCTTTGATCCTGGTCCCCCTTCTGTATCCCGAGGCCTTGCCCAAGGCCGCCCTGACGACCATGCTGGTCGCCCCGCCGCCGTCGAACGTGGTGATGGGCGCGGCGGGCTCGGATACGGCGGGCCCCGCGGGCCTGTTCGGCGGCACCGGCTCCGGCCCAACCGTGGTCGTGCAGAAGCAGACTCCGAAGAAGGTCGCGATCTCCTCCGGCGTCGCCGCCGGCAACCTGATCTCGAAGCCCGAGCCGACCTACCCGGCGATCGCCAAGGCCGCTCGCATCCAGGGTACGGTCGTTCTGTCCGCGACCATCTCGAAGACCGGCACGATCGAACATCTGACCGTCGTCAGCGGCCCTCAGATGCTCGCGCAGTCGGCCATCGATGCGGTCAAGCAGTGGCGGTACAAGCCGTATCTGCTCAACGGCGAGCCGGTCGAAGTGCAGACCGCGGTCAACGTCACCTTTACTCTCGGCGGCTAAGGCCGGCTGAACGGATTCAGGCCGGGGCCGGTTTCAAAACGGAACAGGCCCCGGCAAACGATCGCAGGCGGGAGCCGCGGGCAGCAGCGGATTCCTGTATAACCACGGTCTAGCAGCACTCACCACCCGCAGCACTTTCCCCAGGAGGGATCTACCCAGTGATTCTCGCTCACCTCGCGCACCTTTCGGCACCGGCGGCCCTCGCCTTCTTCCAGGAGCAGGCGGCCCCCACGGTCGGCTTCTCCCCGACCGACCTTTGGAACAACATGGGCTGGCTGGCCCGCGGCGTCGTTTTCGTGCTGTTCATCATGTCCATCTGGTCGCTCGCGGTCATCATCGACCGCTACCTGTACTTCGCGGCGGCCCGCAAGCAGTCCCGCGAGTTCGCCCCGCGCGTCGCCGGTGCCCTGCGCGAAAACAAGCTCGACGAGGCCATCAAGGTCGCGGACCGCAACAAGAAGTCGCACCTGGCCGAGGTCGTCACGGCCGGCCTCCAGGAGTTCCGCAACTACGGCGGCGGGCAAGTCACGGTCGAGCAGGTCGAGAGCTCCAAGCGCGCCCTCGAGCGCTCTGAAGCCATTGTGCACGCCAAGCTGAAGCGCGGTCTGGGCGGTCTGGCCACCATCGGTTCCACCGCGCCCTTCGTGGGGCTGTTCGGCACGGTCGCCGGCATCTTGAAGGCCTTCCAGGAGATCGCGGTGCAGAAGACCCCGGGCATCGGCGCGGTCGCCTCCGGTATTTCCGAGGCGCTGGTCACCACGGCTTTCGGTCTGCTGGTCGCCATTCCCGCCGTCATGTGCTTCAACTACTTCACCAACAAGGTGGAAGCGTTCGACGTCGAGATGGATAACTCTTCCTCCGAGCTGGTCGATTACTTCCTGAAGCAGAACCGCCGCTAAGGCGAGCCGCTCCACCCGCGCGCGCGCCCGGACTGATCCTAGGCCGATCCCAAACCGGCTCCAGACCGACTCCGGGGGCGCGCGAAGCGCAAAAGAGAGAACATCGATGGCAATTGTCAAGCGGGACGAAGGACGCAAGGTCAACTCCAACATCAACGTCACCCCCATGGTCGACGTCATGCTGGTGCTGCTGATCATCTTCATGGTCATCACGCCCATGCTCACCAACAAGGTCAATGTCACCCTGGTGAACTCGAAGAACGCCATCACGATGGAGGACGCGAGCAAGGAAGACGCGGTCATCATCGCGGTCACGCGCGACTCCAAGGTGTACCTGGGTCAGAACCAGATCTCGCTCGATCAACTGGGCGGTGCGGTGCGCGACCGGCTGCAGGATAAAACCACCAAGGTCGTATACTTCCGAGCCGATTCGCGCGCGCACTACGGTGCCGTCGAAGACGCGATCGACTCAGTCCGCACCGCGGGCGTCGAAGAGGTAGGTTTGCTTACCGACCAGCACGGGCCTCCGGGCGCGGCCGCGGCCGGTGCTCTTTAGCCTCCACCCAGAGTTCACACCAGAATTGAGGATTCCATGGCTTTCGCGACAGGCGGCCCAGGCGGGCTCAACGCCGACATTAATGTAACACCGCTCATCGACGTGCTGCTGGTGCTCTTGATCATCTTCATGGTCATTGTGCCGGTGACCCCGCACGGGCTCGACGCGATGGTGCCGCAGCCCCCGAAAAACAAAACGGACCAGCCGAACGACAAAACCATCGTCGTGCAGGTGCTGGGCGGGGCTTCCGGGCCGCCGGCGTACAAGATCAACGAGGACTCGGTCGGCATCCAGGAGTTGCAAGGCCGCCTGAGCCAGATTTACGCGGTCCGCGCGACGAAGATCATGTTCGTCAAGGGCGACCCGAACCTGAACTTCTCGAGCGTGGCGGCGGTGGTCGATATCGGCAAGGCCGTCGGCGTGGACCACATCGGGCTCATCACACCGAAAATTGAGGCAGGCCAGTAAGCTTCGATCGAAATCCGGCCACCGTTCCACCCTTGGGTGTCGCACGGTGGCCAAAATTGGTTACAATCGCACCGCAGACCTGCTTTCCATTCCCTCTGCGTAACAAGAAGGCCGCCCTGCCGATCGAAGGAGATGAAAACTAGAATGAATCGAATCGCACGTGTTCCGGTGCTGGCCGCGGTGTCCCTGCTGGTCTTTTCCTCCGGGTGCAAGCGTTTGCAGGCTCGCGACCAATTGGTGAAAGGCGTTCAGTCCTACAAGGCAGCCAAGTACGAAGACGCCATCAACCACTTCCAAAACGCTGTGAACCTGGACCCGTCGTATCCCGTGACTCGCATTTACCTCGCGACGGCGTATGCGCAGCAGGTCGTGCCGGACCTCGCGTCACCGGAAAACCTGAAGAAGGCCGACCTGGCCATCGACAGCTACAAAAAAGTTCTCGACCAGCATCCGGACAGCGTCACGGCGCTGAAGGGGATCGCCAGCCTTTACTTCAGCACCAACAAGATGGACCAGGCAAAGGAGTGGCAGCAGAAGGTAAGCCAGGCCGACCCGAAGGATCCGGAAGCGCCCTACACCATCGGCGTCATCGACTGGAAGGCGGCTTACAAGAACGCGGTTACGACCCTGGCGGCGAACGGTATCAACGACGACGGCATGGGCAACGCCAAAATGTCCAAGCAGGTCTGCGCGAAGCTCAAGGCCGACAATACGCCCCTGGTGGAGAGCGGCCTCGCTTCCCTGCACAAGGCTGTGGAGATTCGCCCCAACTACGACGATGCGATGTCATACCTGAACCTGATGTACCGGCGCAAGGCCGATCTGGACTGCGGCGATGCCGCGGCCCAGAAAGCGGATGTCGCCGAGGCAGACAAGTGGCGCGACGAAGCCATGGGAGCTCGCAAGAAGAACGAAGCCGACAAGGAAAAGGCAGCCGGCGGCGGAATCGTGCTCGACAGCACCAAGTAGCCCTGCCGCAGACGAAAAGCCCCGGACGCAACTCCGGGGCTTTTCCTATGCGAGCCGTTCCGTGCTGCCGGTGCGCCAGGAGCGGTACGCCGCGTCCAGCACCCGCTGGTTCACCAGGCCTTCCGAACCGGGTGCCCGGTACGTGCCCTTGCCGGCCGCGGCCTCCGCGAACCCGTCCAGCATGCGCGCGAAGGCGTCCGCGTTCGAGACCGGCTGCTCCAGCACGACCTGCCCGCCCTCGCGCAGGACCAGCGACACCGGGTGGTCCACCGTCATCGCGTCTTCGCACACCAGCGAGCCGCGTTCGCCTACGACTTCGATCAGCGACCGGTACGCCGCGCGCGTGGTGACGGTGACCGTGCCCATCGCGCCGCCGGCGAACGCGAGCGCGACCACGGCGTGCGACTCCACCTCGCCCGAGGCGGCGTCCCGCTGCGCCAGCGTCGTCACGGCGGTGACCGGCTCGCCGAGAACGTAGCAGAGCGCGTCGATGCAGTGGATGCCCACATCGCCGATCGGCCCGCCGAGCGCCAACCCGAGATCGTTGATCCAGGCGCGGGGGCTGCGGCCGGCCTCGTAGCAGAACTGCGCGTGCGCCAGTTGCGGCCTGCCGATCTTGCCTTCCGCAAGCCACCGCCGCATCAGGTCGATAGCCAGGTTGTAGCGCATGTTTTGCGCCACCCCAAACAGAACGTCCGCTTCCGCGGCTGCGGCGAGCATCGCTTCCACCTGGCCCACGTTCATGGCGAGCGGCTTTTCGCACAGCACCGGCTTGCCCGCCGAGAGGGCGAGCAGGACGTGCTCCTTATGCAGCGCATCGGGCGAAACGACGAACACCGCGTCGATCTCCGGCGAGGCGCATAGCTCCTCGGCCGAGGCAAAGACGCGCGGGATGCTGAACTTCGCCGCGTCGGCTGCTGCCTTGGCCGTGTCGCGCCGCCACAGGCCGCCCAGTCGCGCCACGCGCGCGCCCCGGAAAGCCGGCATCAGACGCTTCGCCGCATGGTGCCCGAACCCTAAGATCCCGAATCGCATTTGCGCTCCCTTTACTGCGGCCCCCGCTTGAAGGTGTCCTCGGCGTAGTAATTCTCGACCCGCGCCTGGTCGCGCAAGACTTCCAGGTAGGCGTTTTTCAGTAACTGCGAACGAGTTTCCCGCAGCTGTTGCCGGATGGACTGCTGCACGCGGGGGTCGTTGAGGTCACGCTGCCCCGCGGCCTCGCGCGCCATGAGCCGGTAGATGGCGTAACCGACGGGCTTGCGCGTGTTCGGGTCCAGGAGGGGCAGAACGTCGGTGATCTGACCCGGCTTCAGCTTGCCGATCGCGTCGAAGACCGCCTGATCGCCGCGCATCTGCGACTCCGGGAAGAAGCCCATGTCGCCGCCGCTCGAGGCGTTGTCGGCGCGCTCGGAAAAGTTCGCGGCCAGGGTTCCGAAGTCTTCGCCGCTTTCCAGGCGGTTATGGAGCATCTGGATTTTCTTGCGCGCTTCGGCGTCGTTGGAGGCTTTGGAGTTTTGCAGGTTGCCGACGGCGGTGTCCGGTGCTTGCGGCGCGCGGCCACCGGTCACGACGATCTGGGCCAGGTGGTACTCCGGCTCGGGCAGGTTGTACTCGGCTTTGTGCGCGTTGTAGTAAGCAGAGATATCGCCGTCCGTGATGTTGATTTTGGCGTTGATTTCCTTGTTGAACAGTTTTTCCGTGGTCTTGGCCCGGCGAATGTCCCGCCGCAGATCGTCCAGGCTCAGGTGTTTTTCGGCGAGCCGCTTATTGAACTCCTCCTGGGTAAACGGAGCCTTCATCTCGCCGATCTGCCCGTCCACCTCCTCATCGCTCGCCACGAGGTTGAGCTTGCCCGCGCGCTGCGCCAGGATCTCCTCGTCGATGAGCTGGCGCACGATGTTAAGCCGGACGATGCCTTCCTGCTCCTTCGAGGGCCGTTGCTGGTTCTCGGTCAGGGAATTCTGGTAGAGCGTGTCCACGTCGGAGGAGTGGATGGGTTTGCCGTTGACCTTGGCCAGGACGCCCGCGCTGCGCGCGTGGCCGCACCCCGCCAGGGCGAGCGAAGCCGCGAGGACGATGAA
>CAXUHL010000070.1:0-5339 GCA_964250745.1 uncultured Acidobacteriaceae bacterium | reverse complement strand
CGCATACTACTGCCCACCGCCCTGCTGCGCCGGCATGGGCAGCGTGTTCGGCGGAGGGGTGATGCCCTGCGCCCGCAGCGCCCGGTCGATGGCGGCCCACACGTACGGCAGAGGCTGCGCGCCGGAGATGCGCTCACCATCGACAAAAAGCGCGGGCGTGCCGTCTACCTTCAGCGCCTCGGCTTCCTTCGCGGACGCCTTCACCGCGGTCGCGTCCTGCTTCGCGACACAGGCGTCGAGCTTGGCCGCGTCGAGCTTGCCGCGCGCGCCTTCCTCCCGCGCCAGCTTGTCAAGCACCGCGCCGGACTTCACGGGATCCTTATCCGGCCCGCTCACGTCCTGCCCGTGCGTGTGGACGTAGTCCACGTAGCTCCAATAGGCCTTGTCGTCCTGCGCGCCCAGGCAGTTCGCGTCCACCGCCGCGTGGAGCGCCCAGGGGTGGATTTCGACCAGCGGATCGTCCTTATAGACGACCTTGACCAGCCCTTTGTAGTGGTCGAGCGTCTCCGGGAAGAGCTCGGCGTGCATGCGCGCGCAGTACGGACATTCCAAGTCGTCGAAGTTCACGATCTCGACCTTGGCGTCCTTGCTGCCCCGTACCGGGCGGCCTTCGACCGGGATGTCGAGGCCGGGTACGTGCGCCAAGTCGTATTTTGAGAACCGGGCGAGGGTCTTGCCGTCTTTCGAGAGCAGGAAGTCGAGCGGCTGCTTCTGCTCGGGGTGGTCCGTCGGGGAGAACTCCACGCGCATCGTGTCGAAGCCGGGCACGTCGCTGGGGGTGCGCGCGCCGGGCGCGATTGTCCAGTTGGGGGGCACGTTGAGCTGCGAGCGCACCTGGAGCTCGATGCGCCGCTCCTGCTGTGGGGTCAGGGCACCGGCGGCGGGCGTTTGCGCGCGGCAGCCGGCCAGGGAAGCCAGGCAAAGCGCGATCAGGGTGAGGGCGTTGCGCGAACTGGGCAAGGGGATCAGAAACTTCTCCTGGGCGACCCCTCGATTATCGCACCGGGCTCAGGCTTCCGGATTCCGCACCGAGGGTGTTCCGAGCGGGAAGTCGCGGGTGTTGTAAGTCACCAGCGTGCGGCCTGTCACGAGCGCGGAGGCGTAGATGACCGCGTCGGGTAGCTTCAGCTTGCTTCTCTTTCGGACAGCGATGGTTTCGTCCACAATCGCCTCGGTCAACTCGATCCGTTTGAACCGATTCAGCAGCTCACGAGTCTCCAGATCGTTGACCGGCGATGTTCCCGTGAGTACCTCCATCCAGGTCACGATGCTGATCGCAATGTTTCCAGGGCTTGCTTGTGTGATCAGTTCGGAAGCACTCGGGCGCGTCTTGTTCAGGATGTAGATCAAAACGTTTGTGTCAAGCAGGAGCGCGCCGCTTACCACTCGGCACGCAGCCTCTCCTGGTATGCCAGACCGTCCTCGACTCCACCGGGATTGGTTCTCGCCCACAAACCTATGTAGGAAGAAAGCGGTTTATCCTCGCCCGCGAACCTCTCGGAAACGACCTCTCGAAGCACCTGCTCGCAGCTCATTCCGGTTTTCTCGGCATGGGCGAGCAAAAGCTTCACCTGCGCGTCGGGAACCTCGACCAGTATCTGCATAGCCCTATTCTCCTACAGAGCCGAAGCTTTCTCCAGCCGCTCCATCGCCCCTTGCGGCAGCCTGAGCTCGACCGCCCGGATCAGATCTTCCAGCTGCTCCAAGCTCGTCGCGCTGGCGATCGGCGCGGTGACGCTCGGCCGCGCCATCAGCCAGGCCAGCGCCGCCTGGGTGGGCGTTCCCCCGGTCTCCCGCGCCGTCTCGTCCAGCGCCGCCAGTACCCGGAAACCGCGCTCGTTCAGGTACTTGCCCACCCTGCCGGCGCGCGCCTTGCCTTCCGCGTCGGCCGCGGAGCGGTACTTGCCGGTCAGGAAGCCCGCGGCCAGCGAGAAGTACGGGAGGCAGCCGATGCCGAACTCCGCCACCACCGGCTCCAACTCGTCCTCGTACCCGGCGCGTTCCAGCAGGTTGTACTCCGGCTGCAGGCTTTCAAAGCGCGGCAGTCCACCTTTACCGGCCAGATCCAGCCCCGCCCGCAGGCGGTCTGCCGCATAGTTCGACGCACCGATCGCCCGGACCTTGCCCTCCGCGATCAGCTCCCCAAGCGCGCCCAGGGTGTCCGCGAGAGGCGTGTCCGGGTCGTCTTTGTGGGTCTGGTACAGGTCGATCCGGTCGACGCCCAACCGCCCGAGCGACGCCTCGACAGCCTGGCGTACATACTCCGGCCGCAGCCCCGTTCGGCCCTCGCCCATGTCCATGCCCAGCTTGGTGGCGAGCACGATCTGCTCTCGCTTGCCGCTCTGCCGCAGCCAGCGGCCCAGGATCGCCTCCGACTCGCCGCCCGCGTGGCCCGGTGCCCAGCGCGAGTACACATCGGCCGTGTCGATGAAGTTGAGTCCCGCATCCACGAACCGGTCCAGAATCCGGAAGGACGTGGGCTCGTCCGCCGTCCAGCCGAAAACATTGCCGCCCAGCATCAGCGGTGCAACCCGCAGCCCCGACCTGCCCAGCTCCCGCATTTCCATTTCTTTAACCCCAACCCAGCTTACCTGCCGGAACTTGCGCCCCGGCAGGCAGAGGGGCCTACGGCGCGACCGTGAGCCGGAACGACTGCGCGCCCGTGCCGTTGCAGTCCCAGATCTGCATGCGCACGCCGTCGGCGGTCGAGGCGGACGGCACATCCAGGCAGCGGCCGCTCGCACGGCCGATCAGCTTATAGGTGCCGTTGCCGAGCGAGACCGGCATCCACTGCTGGTTGCTGTAGCCGTAGTTCCGGTAAAGCTGGATCGCGGTGCCGTTGCCGTTGCCGCCGTTCACGACGTCGAGCACGCTCCCGCCGGCATTGCGGCTCACGACACTGTAGTAGCCGCTGTCCGTGGGGCGCAGCTGCCACTGCTGGTTCGCCTGCTGGCCGCACTGCCACTGGATGACCGGCGTACCGTCCGCGGTGCTCCAGCCGCTGTCGTCGACGCAGCTGCCGCTGTTGGAGTTTACGAGCGCGTAGAAGGCGGTCGAGGAGAAGCCGGCGGTGCTTGCCGCGCCGAAGGAGCGGGCCCAGGCCGCGGCTTCGTTGGGCTTGTTCGCGTCCGAGGTCGAAAACAGGAAGTTCCCGTCCGCATTCGAATCCCACAGGTTGACGAACGCGATGGAACTGCCGGAAGCCTGCAGCGTTTGCGCGAGCCATTGCGGGAACGCGCCCTCGTCCGCGACGTCGTGCCCGCCGTTGGAGTTGCCCGCGCCCGTTTCCGGCACGGCGAACGGCTTGCCGTGCGCTTTCGCGAAGTCGAGCAGCACCTGCAGGCTCAGGTTGCGACCGCCGCTGCTGTCGAGCGAGCCCTGCGTGGCCGCCGGGTAGGTCCAGTAGTGGGTCCGGTTCGCCGGATCCGCCGCCCACTGGGTGAAGGAGCCGTCGACCGTGCCGTCGTTCTTGCTCCAGTCGTACAGATCATACGGCCACATATCGCCGTAAATGTCCGCGCCGATCACGTCGACGTACGCGTCGCCGGGGTAAAGGGCGCTCAGGGTGTTGGTTTTGTCATAGTTGGTCACGTTCGGGTTCCAGACGATCTTGACCGCTGTACCGGAGCTGTTGCCGGCCTGCCGCAGGATCGTCGCGACATGCTGGAAGGCCGCCATCCAGTCCGCTTGCGTCGCCGCGTCCTGCCCGGCATAGGACCGGGAGCCGCCCCCGTTGTCCGCGTTCATCTCGTAGCCGATGCGCCAGTACTGCGTGGCGAACCCGTGCCGCTGCCAGGCCGCCACGACGCCGGTGATGGCGTCGTCGTAGCTGCCGGCAGCAAAGGCTTTGTATTGCTGATCAAGGCCGGCTGAGCCGGAGGCCGTCGAAGCCAGCCCGATGCCGATGACGGGGATCGCGTTTTTCGCGGGGGACTGCTGCTGCGACCATGCGGTCCAGTCGGCATTGCCTGCCCAGGAGCTTACCGGCTGAGAAAAGTCGGTGTACCGGACGAGGAATTGCGGAGCGGCACCCATCAGCTGCGTGAAGCTCGAATAGTTGGCTTCAAACTGCGCTTCCGCGCCGGAGTCGCTGCCGTTGGGATCGTTGAAGTAGCCGCCGAGGGGGAACGGCGTTTGCGCGTGCGCGGCGCAGGCCAGGGCGAGGGAGGCAAGTGGGAGCGTGAGCCGAAGCAGGGGGAGGTTCATGGGGGAGAGAGGATCCTTTCTGCCCATACCCTACCGCGCGGTTGTTTAATTTTGGGACACAAAGTGCCGGTCCGGTTTGGAAAGAGCGTGTCTTTCGTGGTGCGGGTGACGCTAGAAAACCCGCGAAACCCCGCGCAGCGACCCAGCCGAGCCCACCCCGGCCAGTGTGAACGAGAACAGGTATTGGGTGTCATTGCGAATATTGCCGAGCGAGTACTTGCGCCACTCCACCGACAGCCCGCAGCAGTCGCGGTTCCAGCCGGTCTGCGCGCCGAAGTACTGCGTCTGCCCGACCGTGAAGTCGTAGCCGACGTTGGCCCCGGCGGAGACCCCGTGCTTCAACGGCGAGCCGTACACCCCGGCCAGGCGCAGCTGGTTGAAGTTGACCAGGTTGCTGACCGCCGCGGGCCCAGCCGGCAACTCGTTGCGCGGGGTCAGGTTGAAGAGGCGCGCGTCCGTCACGGAGAACGAGTAATCCTTCGCCTGCCAGGTGGCGAACAGGTTGCTCGACTGCAGGCGGCCCCGCCGGGTGTCGTAGTCCAGGTCCCATTCGAGGTCGGTGCGGCTCGCGGTCCGCGCCCGCAAGCGCGAGATCAAGGGCGAGCTGGTCTGCACGCCTTGCAAAAAGGCCACGCCGGTCAGGTCCAGCGTCGAGGCGAAGACGTTGCGCTGCCCCGGCACCACCGCGCCGCTGAAGGTCGGGTTGTAGTAGTGCTGCTGGGCCAGGGTCCAGGTCACGGCATCGACGGTATCGCCGCCGCACACCGTCCTGGGGCCGAGCGCGTCGTCGCCCTTGCAGGGCTTCGCGCCGGGCCGCCGCAGATACAGGTGCTGGGTCAGGCCGTACTCCAGCTGATTGGTGTCGGTCAGCGTGTCCACCACATCGAAGCGCAGGGTTTTTCGGTACTGGTTGACCCCGGTCACATAGCGGTAGGTGATCGCCGGCTCGATGGTGTGCCGCAACTGCGCGCCCCGGCCCAGCAGCCCCGCCCGAAACTCTCGTTCGAGCACCGGCGGCGCGACCGAGACCTCGCTGACAAAGGCCGCCCGGTTGAGGCTGCCGCCGGCCTGCGCGGGGAGTGTCCCCGGCGCGCCGAGCAGCTGGCTTTTGCCGTAGAAAGTCTCGCGAAACC
>CAXUHL010000069.1:11706-12848 GCA_964250745.1 uncultured Acidobacteriaceae bacterium | reverse complement strand
ATGTCGCCCCCCGCCTCGCCCGGCTCGGCGACTATGGGCGCGACCACGTTGCCGATGAACACGGGCGAGAAGGTCTCGCCCGGCGCCACCCTCGCCGCCACGTCGGCGAACGCGGGCACGTACCGGCCGAAATACGCCTCGCGCCCCGAGCACGGCGGCAGCGTCGACGGATCGGCATAGGTTGCGTCAGCCCGATACTTGATGAGGTTGACCATCTGGACCGCACCCTTGCCGGCCAGCGCGTGGCCGGCCGCCTCGAGGGTTTCGCCAAACATTTCGACGTTCGACATCACGTACTGTCCCTCGATTGGAGTCGCTTGACGCCCAATACAGTTGGACGTATTGCTTGTCCATGGGCCGTCCGTCGCTGCGTGAAACAATCCTCGCTTCGGGCGTCCGGACGCTGCACGAGCAGGGTTTCGCCGCCGCCGGAATTCGCGACATCACGGCCGCCGCAGGGGTGCCCCAGGGGTCGTTCACCAATCATTTCGCCTCGAAGGAGGCATTCGGCGTCGCGGTGCTCGACCGCTACTACGCCGGTGTCAGGGCGACGGTCGAGGCGACGCTCGAGGATCGATCGCGGTCGCCGGTCGATCGGCTGCACGCGTACTTCGACACGGTCAGGGGCAAGCTCGCCGACGCGGACTGGCGGCACGGCTGCCTGATCGGCAACATGAGCCTCGAAACCGCCGAGCACAGCGATCTGCTGCGCGAGCGGCTGGCAGCGGTCCTCGACGGCGTGAGCGTGGCGTTCGCGCGGGTCGTCGGGGAAGGTCAGGCGGCGGGCGAGATACGCCTCGATTTTTCCGCGGAGGACGTCGCGTCGGCGCTGATGGCGTCGTGGCAGGGCGCCATGCTGCGCATGAAGGTGGAACGCAGTTCGGCGCCGATCGATCGCTTCAAACGCGTCACGCTGGCGGCCTTTCTGACGACGCCCGCGGCCGCACCGATCGATCACGCGCGACAGCCGATCTAGTCCCATCCGACGAAGGACGACGCCCATGTCAGGTTCTGCCCATCACGCCACGTTCGTGACCTATCAGTCCGCGTGGCTGCTGGGATTGACCACCGCGGAGCGCCTTGCGCGCCTCCGACATAGCGTGGTCGAGAACTGCGTCTATCAGGACCCCGGTGTCACGTGC
>CAXUHL010000069.1:0-11696 GCA_964250745.1 uncultured Acidobacteriaceae bacterium | reverse complement strand
GCTACCCCGACCTGCTCGCCAAGATCGACGACGCCAACCAGAAGGGACCGGGCGCCCGGTTCCGCAACGACCGTTTCCTCGAGCATCACGACAAGGCGATCGTCAACTGGACCATGTTCGACGGAGCGGGCGACGATTATGCCCAGGGCGCAAGTTATGTCGAGTTCGCGGCCGACGGGCGGCTGGCACGCATGACCGGTTTCTACGATGCCCCCGACCGGCCGTTCAAGGCCGCCGACGACGGGCCGAAGTGATCCCCGAAGTGGACCGTCCGCCGCCAGCCCGCGCCATCGGGGCGGAATAGTCTCTCCCGACTTCCGTCGCCCCGGAGTTCCCCGACATGAAGATCATGGCCTTGCTGACCCTCGCGACCGATGCGAACCGCGACGCGTTCGGGCCGCTGCTCGTCCCCGAGGAACAGGCGCTGTGGGCCGCGTACCGGCAGGGCATCCTGCGCGAATGGTATTTCCAGGCCGAGCCGCTGGCCGTGACGTTGATCTACGAGTCGGCGACCACCGCCGAAGTCGAGGCCGAGATCGCCGCCCTGCCGATGGTGAAGGCCGGCCTGCTCGACCGTCGCATCGTGGCGCTCGGCCCGTGGATCCCGCTCGAGGTGATGTTCGATCCCCGTCTCGGCCCGGTCGCGCCGACTGCGACCCAGATGTCGGACTGAATACGGCATCGTCCGACGTCGCCCTGCGTTTCTCCGGGCGTTGCCGATATAAGGAAGCCGCGATGATCACGATGTATGTCACCTATGCCGGCAATGCCGACACGCCGTTCGATCGCGGTCACTGGATCGACGTTCACCTGCCGCTCGTACGCGAGGCGTGGGGACCCCATGGCCTGGTGAGCGTCGCCGGCTTCTTCCCGTCCGGCGACGGCGGTGGCCTGATCGCCATCGCCCCCTGCGTGTTCCGCGACGAGGCCGCGATGAAGGCGGCGCTCGCCTCGCCCGCCAGTGCACGCGTCATGGCCGACGTCGCCAACGTCACGGCGGTTCAGCCGACCCGCAGTCTCGCCGCGCCGCTATAGGCGGCGGCCGGCGGCGGCTGCGAGGCGGCCGGCGGGGGCCCGGCGGGGCCCGCCCCGGCCCCCGCCCTCGCCGGGCCCCGGCACGGCGAGGGCTGCGGGCTGGGAAGCCTGCGAGCCGGCCGGCGCGCGGACGAAGCGCAGCTCCCGCGCGGTGCGCTCGGCCCGCAGCTCCGCCGTCAGCTGTTCGCGGCGCGGCGCGCTCCCGGCCGGGCCATCGAGCAAAGCCAGTACCCGCGCCGTTTCCGCGAAGTCCAGCGCGGACCCGAGCTCTGCGGCGGCGGCCCGCAGCAAACGCCTTTGCAGCGCGGGCGCGAACGCCTGGAGACGGGCCGCCTCGATCGCCAGCGAGCCTTCGCCAGGTACGGTCGAGCTGGCCCGGCCGCCCCCGCGCACCGCACGGCCCGGCAGCACGAGGGCGGGCAGCAGCCGCGCGACCTCCGCCTGCCAGTAGCTTTCGTCTCCCCTCGCCAGCTCGCTCATTTGGGCCAGCTGCTCCGGCACCTGCGGATTGTAGGCGGCGAGCGCGGGCAGGAGCTCCGCCCGGATGCGGTTGCGGGTAAAGCGCGGGTCGGCGTTGGTTTCGTCCTCGCGCCAGCCTTGCCCTTGCCCGCGGAGCCATGCCCGCAACTCTTCGCGCGGGGTGCAGAGCAACGGGCGCACCACCACGCCCGCGCTCTGTGGCCCGGGCAGGTCGGCTGCCCGCACCACCGGATAGATCCCGCCGAGCCCCCCGGTCCAGGCCCCGCGCAGCAGGCGGGCCAGCACGGTTTCGGCCTGGTCGTCGAGCGTGTGGCCCGTGGCAACCGCATCGAGCCCGCCGTCCGCCAACACAGAGTTGAACCATCGGTACCGCGCAGCCCGCGCTGCCTCCTCGATGCCCGCCGCCAAGCCGCCAAGCGCGGCCCTATGGACCTCGCACGGCAACCCGAGCCCGCCGGCCAACGCCCGGACCCAGGCAGCATCCGACTCAGAGGCTTCCCGCAGCCCATGGTCGACGTGCAGCACGCGCAGCTGCCACCCAGTTCGACCGGCAAGCAGCGCGGCCAGCAGCAGCAGCGCGACCGAGTCCGCGCCGCCTGAAACGGCCAGGCCCAGGCGCGTCCCCGCTGGCAGATGCGTGCGGGAGAAGGAGGGCGTAGAGGCTGGGGGGCGGGAGCTCACCTCCTCAGCTTAAGGCTGCCCTGCCCCGGCCGGCGCGCCCGAACCGCGGTACGCCGGCCCGTCAAATCCAAAACGGAACGCGGCGCGCGAAAGGCCCAAAATGAAACGCCGAAACGCGCATACTCAAGAAAGCGGAAAACGGTGGTTCGCGTCCGCCCTATCCTCCTGTAGTCTCATAGGAACTCTCTTTGAGCGCATGGATGCCGGACGCGCACCCTTGCTTCCTTGGCCTGCAATTCGCGTCTAATGACTAAAGTTTCGTACGCGCTGTGAGAGAAGTGAGGGTGTCTGGTGAATTCAACGGTTAAGACGGTAATCTTCTGGGTGTTTATCTTCGCCTGCCTGATTCTGCTGTGGCAGGTCTTCCAGAAGGGCTCGGGTTCGGGGCACGACCAGGACGTGGCATTCTCCACCTTCCTGCAAGACGCCCAGGGCGGACAGGTGCAGGACGCGACGGTCACGGGCAGCGAAATCCACGGCAAGCTCAAAAACGGCACGCCCTACCACGTTACGGTTCCCGCCAACTACCCCAAGCTCTACGACGTGATGCAGGAAAATCACGTTTCGGTCACGGTGCGTGACAACCAGGGCTCCTCCTGGCTGCCGCTCTTGTTCAATCTCGGTCCCATCCTGATCATCGGCGCGCTGTGGTTCTTCATGCTGCGCCAGATGCAGTCGGGCGGCAACAAGGCGCTCTCGTTCGGCAAGAGCCGGGCGCGTCTGCTCTCGATGCAGCAGAAAAAGGTCACCTTCAAGGATGTCGCCGGCTGCGACGAAGCGAAGGAAGAGCTCAAGGAGATCATCGAATTTCTTCGCGAAGCGCAGAAGTTCCAGAAGCTCGGCGGACGCATTCCCAAGGGTGTGCTGCTCGTCGGACCTCCGGGAACCGGCAAGACCCTGCTGGCCCGCGCCGTCGCGGGTGAAGCCAACGTCCCCTTCTTTTCGATCTCCGGGTCGGATTTCGTGGAGATGTTCGTCGGCGTCGGTGCCTCGCGCGTCCGCGACCTGTTCGAACAGGGCAAGAAGAACGCCCCCTGCATCATCTTCATCGACGAGATCGACGCGGTCGGCCGCCATCGCGGCGCGGGCCTCGGCGGCGGGCACGACGAGCGTGAGCAGACCTTGAACCAGCTGCTCGTGGAGATGGACGGCTTCGAGGCGAACGACGGCGTCATCCTGGTCGCGGCGACCAATCGCCCCGACGTGCTCGACCCCGCCCTCCTACGCCCCGGCCGCTTCGACCGGCGCGTGATCGTGGGCCGGCCCGACGTGCGCGGCCGCGAGGAAGTGCTCGCCGTTCATGCCCGCAAGGTCCCCACGGCGGAAGACGTCGACCTCCGCGTCATGGCGCGCGGCACACCGGGCTTTTCCGGCGCCGATCTCGCGAATATGGTGAACGAAGCCGCGCTGAGCGCAGCCCGCAACAATCGCAAGTCCGTGACGATGCTCGACTTCGAGTCCGCCAAGGATAAGGTGCTGATGGGTGCCGAGCGCAAGTCCATGCTGCTGAGCGACGAGGAAAAGCGGGTCACCGCCTACCACGAAGCCGGCCATGCCCTGGTCGCGGCGGTTCGCCTCCACGCCGACCCGCTCCACAAGGTCACCATCATCCCGCGCGGCATGGCGCTCGGCGTCACCATGCAGCTCCCCGTTGATGACAAGCACACCGTCACCAAGGATTATCTGGAGACGCAGCTTGCCATCCTGATGGGCGGCCGTATCGCCGAGGAGATCTTCCTCAAGCAGATGACCACCGGTGCCGGCAACGACATCGAGCGCGCCACGGACCTTGCCCGCAAGATGGTGTGCGAGTACGGCATGAGCCGCATGGGTCCGCTCACTTTCGGCAAGAAAGAGGAGCAGATCTTCCTGGGCCGTGAGATTTCGCAGCACCGCGACTTCTCCGAGGAAACCGCGAAGCAGATCGATGCCGAGGTTCGCTCCATGGTCGACTCGGCCTACCAGTCGGCGTACGGGATTCTCGACTCGAAGCAGGATGTCATGCACCGCATGGCGAACGCCCTGCTCGAGCGCGAAACCATCGACGCGAACGACATCAAGGCGATCCTCGACGGCAGGGAACTGCCGCCGATGAAGCTGCCCGGCGGCCCCACGAACGGCACCCCGACCGGCGATGTGCAGCAGGTTCTGAAGCCGGAACCCAAGCACGGCGGAGCCTTCCCGGAAGGCAGCCCCTCCCCGGCCTAACCCGCTCCAAACGCTGACGATAAGGCAGCCTTCACCGGCTGCCTTTTCCGTTCCCACTTGAACGAAAGCCCGCGTGAAGCCTCGGTCCACCCTCATCCTGCTCATCGTCGTGCTCGATGCCATGGGCATCGGCATGGCGTTCCCCACCATGCCAGCCCTGGTCGGTTCGCTTCTGCATGGCGCGACCAACGCCGCCATCGCCCGCCACTACGGGTATCTGCTGGCCGCCTACGCCTGCACCAGCCTGCTTTCCTCGCCGGTGCTCGGCGCGCTCAGCGACCGCTACGGCCGCCGCCCCGTCTTGCTCGCCGGGCTGTTCGGGACGGCTTTCGACAACCTGGTCATGGCGCTCGCGCCCACGCTCCCCATCCTATATCTGGGGCGCACACTGGCTGGGGTCACCGGCGCAAGCCTCACCGTCGCCACCGCCTATATCGTCGACCTGACGAGCGAGGCGGAGCGAGGGCAGGCGTTCGGGCGCATGAACGCCTGCTTCGGCATCGGCTTCATTGCGGGGCCGGTGCTCGGCGGTTTCGCCGGGACCTATGCCGTGCGGGCTCCGTTTTTCCTGGCCGCGGCGCTCAACTGCGTGAGCGCGCTGGTCTGCGTCTTCCTCCTGCCGGAGTCCCGCCCCGCTCATCCCAGCGGGCAGCGCAAACCCTTCTCCCTTCGGCAACTTAACCCGCTCGCACCACTCGCTTACATCGGCGGCATTCCCGGCATTGCCCCGCTGCTGTACATTTTCGGAACCATCAGCGCCGTCAACCAGGTCACGGGCTCGCTGTGGGTCATCTACGGCACCACGCGTTTTCGCTGGACGCCGATCGTCGTCGGCGCGTCGCTCGCTCTCTACGGGCTTCTCTATGCGGTCGGGCAAATCCTTCTCCCGAAGCACGCCGAAAAGCGCCTGGGCCGCCCGGGTACCGTGGCTTTCGGGCTCGGGGCCGACATGCTGGGCTTCACCCTCTTCGGCCTTGCGCGCACCACCGCGACAGCCCTCGCCACCATGCCCCTCCTGGCCGTAAGCGGCATCGCGCTGCCGTCGCTCCAGTCCATCCTGTCCGGCCATGTGGACGAGTCCCGGCAAGGGGAGCTGCAAGGCGTGCTCACCAGCATCACCGCCATCCTCGCCGTGCTTTGCCCGCTCGCCGCGTCGAGCCTTTACGCCTCGCTCCAGCAGGCCGTCCCGCACCTGCCGGGCGCGATTTGGTTCTTCGCGCTGCCGGCGTTTCTGCCCTGCTTCTTTCTGCTCCGCCGTGAAACAAAAGTCTAGAAGCGGTCTCATTGATGGTTTCGCGACTTCGGCGACCCTCGTGAGCCCCGCTTTGCGGCGGGTCTCATCCAGGGCTTCACCGAGGTCGCGGGTTTATGAGACCGCTTCTAGCGCCGCAGCCAGCGCACTCCGTCCTTGCCATCCTCGAGCACCACGCCCTTTTCCGCGAGCTCCTTCCGGATCGCGTCGGAGCGCGCGAACTCCCGCGCCCGCCGCGCCTCCTGCCGCTCGGCGACCAGCGCCTCGATCTGCGCGTCCGAGAGCGTTTGCCCCTGCCGCACCGCTTCCGGCGCTTCGTCGAGCCGGCCTTCCGCCGCCGCCCAAGTCAGGGCCGCGTTCGTGATCGCCGCGTCATCGGTCCCGAGCACCGCGAACACCCGGTCGAAGCGGGCCAGGAACTCGAGCAGGGCGCGCACGTTCCCGGCCCCCAGCCGCCCGGAGTCCGCCGCCGTGTTCGCCAGCCGCACCGTTTCGAACACCGCACCCAGCGCCGCAGCCGTGTTCAGGTCGTGCGCCAGCGCTTCGTCGAAGAGCCGGCTGTGGCGCTCGACCTCCCCCTGTAAATCCGCGTTCTCGTCCTGAGCCTTGTAGCGCAGCATACGATCCCGGAACGCCCGCAAGCGCTCCAGGGCCGCCGTTTCCGCCTGCAGGCCCTCGAAGGTGAAGTTGAGCGGCTGCCCATACGGGACGGAGATCAGCAGCGAACGGATCGCCGAAGCCTTGTACCCCTTCAAAAGCAGGTCGCGCAGCGTGTAGAAGTTCCCCTCGGACTTCGACATCTTGCGCCCCTCGACCAGGAGGAAACGCACATGGAACCAGTGCCGCGCGAAAGCTTCACCGGTCGCGCCTTCAGACTGCGCGATCTCGTTTTCGTGGTGCGGGAACATCAAGTCCTCGCCGCCCGCATGGAGGTCGAACGAGGGGCCCAGAAAACGCATGGCCATCGCCGAGCACTCGATGTGCCACCCCGGACGCCCCGGCCCGATCGCGGAAGCCCAGTGATGCTCGCCCGGCTTGGGCGCCTTCCACAGGGCGAAGTCCCGCGCCGAGTCCTTGTCGTACTCGTCCACCTCGACCCGCGCCCCGTCGTGCATGCCGCTGAAATCCTTCTTCGAGAGCTTGCCGTACGAGGGGTCGCCGGCGATGCGGAAGTACCAGGACCCGTCCTCGACGCGGTAGGCCAGGCGCCTGACCGCCAGCTGCTCGACAAGCGACACCATCTCCGGGATGTGCTCGGTCGCCCGCGCCGTCACGCTGGGCCGCTCCACCTGGAGCCAATCTAAATCCTCGAAAAAAGCCTCCTCGAACCGCCGCGTGTAGTCGGCGATCGGCAGCCCGGCGGCCGCGGCGTTGCGGATGATTTTATCGTCCACGTCCGTGATGTTCATCACATGCCGGACCCCGACGCCGTTCAGCTCCAGCGTCCGCCGCAGCACGTCCACGTGAAGGAAGGTGCGGAAGTTCCCTATGTGTCCGTAGTCGTACACCGTCGGTCCGCAGGCATACATGCGCAGGGCCGAGCCGTCGGCGGGGAGAAGGTCTTCCAGTTTTCCCGAGAGGGTGTTGAAGAGGCGAATCGTCATGCGCGGAGAGGAAAGCTGTCCATTGTTCGCCATTTTACAAGCCCGGAAAACGCGGGAGCGTCTACGGCGCGGGCAGGGGCGCGCTGCTCCTGCCCTTTA
The DNA here is from genome assembly GCA_964250745.1 of uncultured Acidobacteriaceae bacterium. Classification (GTDB taxonomy): domain Bacteria; phylum Acidobacteriota; class Terriglobia; order Terriglobales; family Acidobacteriaceae; genus EB88. The sequence continues at coordinate 4,337 of CAXUHL010000069.1, read as the reverse complement.
AACGCAATGCCGGGCGCTCGATCCAGCGCCAGCTCAGCCATCCGAGAATGAGCGAGAGCGGCGCGGCTTCGGCGAATGTGAGCCATGGCGAGCCCCGGTGATACCAGATGAGCAGACTTTCGACGGGCCAGCCATAGAGATAAAGGCCATAGGAGACATCCGGAAGCCGGTACAGCCGAGTCAGGCCGGAGATTTCCGCCTGGCCTGCGTAGAAGAGCAGGTAACCCCCACACAAAACCAGAGCGGGTTCAAACAGGGCAGGCGCAAGTGCGGGAATGACGAGCAGCATCGTCGCGGCCAGGAAAGCGAACCTGGGCCGGAAGACGATGCGGCTGCGGAAGAGATGGAAGCCGGCCCCTGTAAGGTAAGCGGCAGTGAGCCTGCACTGCTGGAATGGGTCTCCAACAAGCAGGGTCCACCGCATCGGGAAGTGGAGCCGCCCTACCTTCGGCAGCAGAAACCCGGCATAGGCCACCCCTGCGAGGGCGAGAAACAGCTTCGGCCTGCGAAACAGTCCTGCCATTCCCAGAAAGGCGACGATCATGTAGCAGCGAAACTCGTAGTTGATCGTCCAAAGCGCGCCGTTGACCGAGGGATATGCAAGGCCCGGCAGGACCGACGGGGTGTAGGGATAGCTGAGCGCGAGCAGGCTGAGCGGGAAGGGCCGGCCGAATTTTGTGAACCAGTGGCTAACTCCCGGCGCGAGCATGCCGACGATCGCGGTGCTGAGCAGAGCCGCGACGAGGTAGCCGGGAACGATACGAAGGAAGCGCTTGCGGAAGAAAGCCGCGAAGCGCGGTTCCGCCTTCCAGCTTTGCACGATGAGGAAGCCGCTTAGGAGAAAGAAGCCGTCCACACCCAGGCTCCCGAGAGTGATGGTGGTGTGGGTCGCCCGCGACAACAGCTCCCGAGACTTATTGCCGTCCGTCAGCTCCGGAGCGTGCGAAAGCAGAACGCAGAGCGCGAGAAGAATCCTAAACAGATCCAGGGTGTGATTCCGTCTAGCGAAGCCCGTGTGGGGAGCGAGCGGCTGACAGGGCGGGGACACAGGATTGACGGCCATTGATAACGATAGTAACCGGGCGAGGGTCACCTCGAAGCCGCACCGTGCCTTCCAAGATCCAGGGAAAAAGGAAGAGAACGTCTCAGCCGAGCGCCAGACGGGGCGCGGCGGAAAGTGCGTTTGACGCAACCCGGCCGGCCTGCAGACGGGGCCACGCCGCCGCGGCGACCATCGCGGCATTGTCGGTCGAGAGCGCAAGCGAGGGGAACAGCACCGGCAGCGCGGCCTCGGCCAGGAAACGCGCCCGCAGCTCGCGGTTCGCCGCGACCCCACCCGAAACCAGCACAGCGCGCGCGCCCCAGCGCCGGGCCGCCGCGAGCGTGCGCTCGACCAGGTTCCCCGCCACCGCCCGCTGGAATGAGGCGATCAGCCCCAGCGTTTCCGCGTCGCACAGGGCCCGCAGCTCCGCCGGCTTCGCGCCCGCCAGGACCGCCGCAGCCCTGCGCGCGGCGGCCTCGCCCAGCCCGTGCATTTCCACGTAGCGCAGCACCCCCGTCTTAATACCCGAAAACGAGAACAGCGTTTCCGCGTCCAACGCGCCGCCCCGCTGCCGCTCCGGGCGCGCCCGCACCTCCGCGAACCGGAACGGGACCGCCTCCGGGTCGCCGAAGGGCGCGAGCGCATCGATCCACGGGCCGCCCGGGTAGCCCAGGCCCAGCAGCTTCGCGACTTTGTCGAAGGCTTCCCCGGCCGCGTCGTCGACCGTGCGCCCCACGGCGTGGTAGCGCCATTCTCCCTCTTCGCGCGAAGCCAGGTACAGATGCGTGTGCCCGCCTGAAACCACCAGCGCGAGCGCTGGCGTTTCCGAAGGGCCGTGCTCCAGCAGCACCGCGTGGATGTGCCCTTCCAGATGGTTGACGGCGATCAGCGGCTTCGCGAGTCCCCAAGCCAATGTTTTCGCGTACGTGACCCCGACCAGCAAGGCCCCGGCTAGCCCCGGCCCCTCGGTCACCGCGACCGCTTGAAGTTTACCGAGCGCGACCCCGGCTTCAGCGAGCGCCGCCCGCGTTACCGGCACGATGTTGCGCAGGTGCTCGCGCGAAGCCAGCTCCGGCACCACCCCGCCCCAGGGCGCGTGGGTCGCGAACTGCGAGGCCACCACGCTCGACAACGTTTCGCGCCCGCGGCGCACCACCGCCGCCGCGGTCTCGTCGCAGGAGCTTTCGATCCCCAAAACCAGCCCAGTGCCGAGCCCGCTACTCATGCTGCTCCGCGTGCGTGTGGAACTGCTGGTAGTCCCGGTCGTCGATCTGGATTTCGCCCCGGTAGCCGGTGAAGCCGATCGCTTTGCCGACTACGTGGATGTGCGCGCTGGTCGGCAGCCACAGCTCGTTGTTGATCAGCTTCTGGTCGAAGGTAAAGCTCGAACCCTTGGCCAGCGCAAACAGCCCGAAGCCCACTTTGTAGTCGTCCGCGAACAGCGCCGTGAGCCGCCGTACCTGAAGGTCGTGCTGATCGACCCACACCGTCCCGGAGATCTTCTTGGAAGCGTCTTCCGCGCGGCCGTGCGTCTTTGCGTGCGGGTCGCCCACGAAGTCGAAAGCCACCATGGGCCGCCCGTCGATCGCCTCCCGGCGCGGCGCGGAAACCTTCATGATCTCCAAAATTCGGTACACGCTGATGGTGTTGCCGTCCATGGAAACGCCGGGCGGCGTGCGCTGGGCTTTCTCGATCTGCTTTTGCACTTCGTCCTGCGCCTTACGCTTGTCGCCCTCGGAAAGCTCCTTGCCGTTCTTCCGGACGAGCCGCGCCACCTCGTGCGTGTTGACGAAGATGATCTGCTCCTCGCGCGACTCGGTCTTCTTGACTGCGCCCTTCTTGTCCACCTCGCGCTGCACCACCGTGCGCAGGTAGGTGTAGTTCTCGCGGCGCTTCTCCACTACCGACTGGTGCGCGATGACCTGTTTGAGCAGCGTCTGGACATCCGGCGGTACCGCGGCTTCCTGCGCTTGCCCCACGAACGAGCAAACGAGCAGGGCGAGCAGAAGGGAAGCGATCCTTGCCATCTCACCATTTTAAGATGACCGAAGTGATGCTTACCTTAACGCCGCGCGAACAAGCGGCCCGCGCCATCGTGGAAACCCTGCGCGCGGCGGGCCACCGGGCCTTTTACGCGGGCGGCTGCGTGCGTGACCGCCTCTTAGGCCGCGCGGCCGAAGACTACGACGTGGCCACTTCCGCGACGCCCGACGCGGTCCTCGGGCTGTTTCCGCGCACCTTCGCAGTCGGCGCGCACTTCGGGGTCGTGCTCGTGTGTACCGGCGACGTGAAGACCGAGGTCGCCACCTTTCGCCACGACGGCGCCTACTCCGACGGCCGCCGCCCCGACCAGGTCCGGTACTCGCTCAACCCCCGTGAAGATGTCGCCCGCCGCGACTTCACCGTCAACGGCATGCTCTACGACCCGCTCGCCAATGAGGTTCTGGACTACGTCGGCGGCCGGGCCGACCTCGCCGCAGGGCTCATTCGCGCTATCGGCGACCCGGCCCTGCGCTTTCGCGAGGACAAGCTGCGCATGCTGCGGGCGGTTCGGTTCGCGGCGCGTTTCGGCTTCGAGCTCGAAGCGTGGACCGAGGCCGCGATCCGCGCGCAGGCCGCCACCATCCACCAGGTAAGCCCCGAGCGCACTCGCGACGAGCTGACCCGGATGCTGTGCGAAGGCCGCGCCGCCCGAGCGTTCGAGCTGCTGGACCGGACCGGGCTGCTCGAGGAGCTGCTGCCGGAGATCGCGCGGATGCACGGGGTGGAGCAGCCGCCGGAGTGGCACCCTGAGGGCGACGTGTGGGTCCACACCATGCTGCTGCTCCGGCAACTGAAGCCCGGCTGCTCCCCCACCCTGGCCTGGGGCGCGCTGCTGCACGACGTGGGCAAGCCGCCCTGCGCGGTTTTGGACGGGACCAGGTGGCGCTTCAACGGCCACGCCGAGGTCGGCACCCGCATGTCCGAGGCGATCTGCGCGCGCCTGCGCTTCTCGGGCGAGGAAACGGCCCAGATCGCTTCGCTGGTCGCCAACCACATGCGCTTCGGCGACGTGCAAAAGATGCGCGAGTCTACCCTGAAGCGTTTTTTCCGGCTGCCCCGCTTTCCGGAGCACCTCGAGCTCCACTGGCGCGTTCGCGAAGGAGCGCTACGAGCGCATGCCGGAGGAAGAAGTGCGTCCGAAGCTGCTGGTGACCGGACGCGACCTGATCGAAGCCGGCTACCGTCCCGGGCCGGAGTTCAAGCGGTTGCTCGCCCTCGCCGAGGACGCACAGCTGGAAGGGCGGATCGGAAC
>CAXUHL010000068.1:0-12848 GCA_964250745.1 uncultured Acidobacteriaceae bacterium | reverse complement strand
CTCGACCTGCCGCACCTGCCCGGCTTCGGCGAGGACAGCTGCGTCGGCCGCACCCTGCGGATCGGCGCGGCCGAGATCGCCGTCAAGGAGCGCGACCCGCGCTGCCGCATCATCACCATCGATCCGCGCACCGGCGCGCTGATGCCGGAGCTGATGAAGCTGGTTGCCGCCAGGCACGAGAGCCGCGCGGGGGTTTACGGCGTCGCGAACGTGCCCGGCTTGGTTGCCGAGGGCGACCCCGTGGTGCTTTTGTAACTTGTAGTCTCCGCCTAAGTAACCTGCTCTCGAATCCTGTGCGCCGGCATCTATGTAGGTGTAGTATCTGGAATCGGTACTCCGGCCTTCCTGAAAGCGAGGGGCCACCATGCCGTGACGCGCCTGCTCAAACTCCTCCTGACACTCTTTCTCCTGTTTCTCGGCTACGAGCTGATGGTATACGCCCTGCACCTGCTCGACCAGCCGAGCGACCGTGCCGTGTACGAGGGCACGGCCGGCCTCGTCGCGCTGCTTTTTTCCCTGCCCTCCCTGCTGTTTCTCCTTTGGCGGAGATCCTTATGAGCTTTCTCGATCAAACCGAACCCACTTACCGCCGGTCAAGCCTGCCGGGCATCCCGCGCAACACGATCAAGTTCGTCGCATTGGGCTTCCTCGGGTTTCTCGCGGTCGTTATCTTCTTCAACTACATCTTCGCGATCACTCGCATCGGCGCGGGCTACACGGGCATCGAGATCGTCCTGTCCGGCACGCAGCGCGGCGCGTCGGAGATCCCGATTCGCACCGGATGGGTCTTTTACAGCCCGCTCCGCAGCCAGATCGTCGAGTTCCCCACGTATGTCCAGACCGTCAAGTGGACGAGCAATCTCGAAGAAGGCCGACCCGTAAACGAGGAGATGAGCTTCAACTCGAAAGAAGGCCTGGAAATCTCCGCGAACGTCTCCCTTTCCTATGCGATCGAGCCGTCCAAGGTACCCGACTTCTATCTCCGCTACCGCGTGACCGACCTCGACAGGTTCACGCACGGCATCCTCCGGGATATTACCCGCAACTCCTTGAACGAGGTCGCGTCCACTTACACGGTCGAGCAGATTTACGGCGAAAACAAGGCCGAGTTCCTCGCGAAAGTGCAGGCGCTGATCCAGGCCAAGGTCCTGCCCGTGGGCGTCGGCGTGCAGCAGTTCGGCTTTATCGGCGCGCCGCGCGTCCCCTCGGTGATTGCCAACGCCATCACCGCCAAGGCGCAGGCAATCCAGAATGCCGAGCGCGCCCGCAACGAGCTGGCGCAAACCCAGGCCGAGGCCGCCAAGAAGGTCGCGGAGGCCGATGGCGACGCGAAGTCCAACGTGGCCCGATCGCAGGGCGAGGCGGAGGCCAACCGCATCCGGCAGTCGTCCATCACGCCGCAATTGCTGGAGCTCAGGCGGCTCGAAAACCAGCGCGAGCTGATCAATCGCTGGAACGGCCAACTGCCGCAGGTGGAGTCGGGCGGCGCGGGCGCGGGAGGGCTGCTGCTGCAGCTGCCCAAGCCATAAATTACCGTAGATGCATGCGGCGTTTCGCACTTCTGCTTCTCCTCGCCGCGGCGTCTCTCGCCGCGGCCTGGCGGTACTGGCGGGCCCTCCCGCTCGCCAACACCGCCCAGGTTCACTTCGACGCCATCCTGGTCCTCGGTTCGCCCTGCCGCGACGACGGCAGCCCCACCCCGGAGCAGCGCGAGCGCACCTTGGCCGGGGTTCGCGCATGGCGGGCCGGGCGCGCGCCGTACCTGGTCGTGAGCGGCGGCCCGGCGCGCAACCGGTGGGTCGAGGCCGACTCCATGGCTCGCATCGCGCGGCAAGCGGGCGTTCCGGCGGGGGCCGTCTTGGAAGAGCCCCGCGCCCTCAACACGGTCGAGAACGTCGGCTACACCTACGCGCTCATGCGGCAGCACGGCTGGCGTTCGCTCGACGTGGTCAGCTCGCCCAGCCACCTGCCCCGCGCGGGGCTGATCCTGGCGCGGTTCCCCATCGCCTGGCGCACCGAGGCCGCTCCCTGGCCGCCGGAGTATCGGCTCACGACGCGCTGGATGCACGAGGCGACGGAAGCCGAATACAGCCTCCGTCTGCGCTGGTTCGGCTTCCCGCGCGCCCAGGCGCGGGAGCTCCCTACATTTTCGACTGCGCCGCCGCCGCCGTCAGCTCCACGGAACCCGTGAGCGGGGTGGCCGCGACCGAGTCGCCCACGTGCACGGTGAACTTGCCCGGGTCGATCGCCCATTTTTTTCCGGCTTCGTCCCAGTAGGCGAACGACCGCGCATCGAGCGGAACAGAGACATGCCTAGTCTGGCCCGGCGCGAGCTCCACCCGCTCGAAGCCCTTCAGCTCCCGCTCCGGCCGCTCCACTTTGGGCTTGTCCTCGCCGACATACACCTGCGCGACGTCCGCGCCCTTGCGGCTGCCGGCGTTTGTAACATCGAAGCTGACCGTGACGGAAGGATCGGCCCCGGCCGACTTAGGCGTGACCTGCAGGTTGGCGAACTTGAAGCTGGTGTAGGACATGCCGAACCCGAACGGGAACAGCGGCTGCACATGGTTTTTCTCGTATCCGCGATAGCCTACGAAAAGCCCTTCCTTGTATTCGACCTTCTTGGTCCCCGGCGCGGGATAATAGTTGGCATAGGTCGGGTTCTCCGCGGCTTTCTTCTCGAAGGTCGCCGGCAGGTGGCCCGACGGGTTCACCTCACCCAGCAGAATCTCCGCCAGCGCTCGCCCGCCCTCCTGCCCCGCATACCAGGCCTCCAGCATCGCCGGTGCGTCGTCGATCCAGGCCGAGGAGTCCACGTTGCCGCCGGAAGTCACCGTCAGAATCAGGTTCTTGTTGATCGCGTGCAGGTCGGAGATCATGCGGTGCTGCCCGTACGGCAGGCCGAACGTACGGTCGCCGCCCTCGCTCTCGCTGTCGTGGTCGAAGCCCGCCATCACCACCACGGCATCCACCTTCCCCGCCAGTTCCTTGGCCCGTTTGCTGACCAGCCCTTGCTCTTCTTCGGCGAGGGCGAACTTCAAGGTTCCTCCGAAGTTACCGTTTTGCTTGTCCTCGACGACGACCTTGTGCGGCCCGGCCGTAAGGTCGAGCGTCATATGCGGCTGAAACGCGATCACCAGGTCCCAGTTATCGATGACCAGCTTACCGTCGACATAGACGCGCTGCCCGGAACCTTCGCCCGAACCTTGCAGAATCGCCGCGTACTTACCCGCGGCCGGCGGCGTGAAGTAGCCGGTGAACCGCCGCGACTCGCTTTTGGGGTGCGCCTGCGCTTCCATGAAGATCGCGAGCGCGTCCGGGTCGGCGACCAGCGTGGCGATGTCCAGGCCTTTCGCGTTGATGGTCGAAACCGTGACCGTGGCCGCGGGCGGGCCTGCAAGCTGATCGTTCTTGAAGCTTTCCAGCGTCACCCCGGGCTTGCCGCCGTTCGGCTCCGTCGTGTATTTCGTGTCCCGCACCAGGTCGTTCAGCTCCGGCACGCACCGGTCGTAGTAGACGGTCGCCTGGGGCCCCAGCGCTTCCTGGAGACCCTCGATCGCGCTGACCTGGTGGAAAGGCCGGACGCCCGCGCTGCCGCCGCCCACGGGCGTCCCAGGGTAGGCATTCGGCCCGACCACCAGGATGCTCTTGATCTTCGACTTGTCGAGCGGCAGCAGCCCGCCCTCGTTCTTGAGCAGCACCGCCGACTCCCGCGCCGAATCGAGCGCCGCCTGTTTGTTCCGCGCGTCCAGGTAGGAGATCGACGCGTCGGTCTGCGCGCGGTCCAGCCAGCCGAACTCCATCGCGGTCGTCAGGATATGGCGGATCTTGTCGTCGATCACCGCCTGCGACACCTTGCCCGCCTGGATGGCCGGCTGCAAATTCGCCTTGTTCATGAAGGCCGCGGTCGGCATCTCCAGGTCCAGGCCGCCGTTGGCCGCCGCGACCCCGTCGTACGTCGCGACCCAGTCCGACATCACCGTGTTTTGGAAGCCCCAATCCTTGCGCAGCACATCGACGTTGAAGCGCGCGTTCTGCGTGGCGTGCTCGCCGTCGATCAGATTGTAGGAGTCCATGACCGCGCCGACGTGGCCCTTCTTCACGGCCATCTCGAAGGCGGGCAGGTAGATTTCATGCAGCGCGCGCTCGGGGATCTCCGTATCCGAGTCGTGCCGCAGATACTCGGAGTTGTTCCCGAGATAGTGCTTCACCGTCGCGCTGACGCCTTGCTCCTGCATCCCGGTTATGTAGCCGGCGGCGATGTTCCCGGCCAGGAAAGGGTCCTCGCCGAAATACTCGAAGTTACGCCCGTTGCGGGGGGAGCGGTAGATGTTGACGCCCGGCCCCAGCATGTAGTGCACCCCGCGCGCCCGCGCGTCGCGTCCGATCCCCGCGCCCACGCGCGCTGCCAGGTCGCGGTCCCAGCTGGCCGCCAGGCCTATGCCCGCCGCGTAGGTCGTGGATGGAAAACCCGCGTTGGACCTCGTCCCGAACGGCCCGTCCGACATCTCGAACGCGGGCAGGCCGAGCGAAGGCACGGGCCGGGTCGCGAATCCGGTGCCGCCGATGTAGTCGAGCTTCTGCTCGGGGGTCATCTTGCTCACCAGGTCGTCGACGCGCTGCTTCTCGGCGGCGGTAAGCGCGTGCGGGGCCTGAGCGAGGGCGGCGACGGGGGCGGCGAGCAAAAGGGCGGCAAACAGACGCAAGGGCATGCGGGTTCCTCAAAAGGTAGACTGGCCATTGCATCGTACAAGCGCCCGCGCTTCGTTGGCGAGCAAGCCGCTTACGCTCCTTCCGGTTGCGGTGTGTCCGGGATGAAACATCCGGCTTCGCGCTTGCCGAAGCGCATTCCAAAGCGGTTGAAGCGGGCGCCGGAACCCTTTGCGCGCCCACGCGAAAGGAGACTATGCCCGAGCCGATCGAAGAAGGTACACAGACAAGCGGTCGTCATCCGTTCAACGTGCACGCCATGGAGCGGGCCGCGTGGGCGCACGTGCAGCACAGCCCGCTGCACTCCCTGTGGGACCTGCAGGGTGTACCGTTCAAGCAGGTGGCCAGGGGTATGTGGGCCGGCATCAACGACGACAACCTGTTCGGCCGCGCGTCGCAGCTCGCGTACTCGTTCTTTTCGGCGATCTTCCCTGCCCTGATCGCCATCTCGTCGATCCTCGGCCTGGTGGCGAAGTCCTCCAGCGGCTTGTACTTCCAGCTGCTCGACCGGATCGGGGAGCTGATCCCGCCTTCCGCCTTCGCCTTGGTGACGGAAACCTTCAAGCAGACCACCAGGGCCAGCACTCCCGGTAAGGTCACTTTCGGCCTTGTTTTTGCCTTGTTCTCGGCCAGCATCGGGATCTCCGCCATCCAGGACACGCTCAACACGGTGTACAAGGTGCGCGAAACGCGTCCGTTCTGGAAGGCGCGCCTTCAGGCGATCGGTCTCACTCTCCTGGTCGCCGCGCTGGTGCTCGGGGCGCTTGCGCTGGCCATCGCCGGAGACGGCGCGGCGCGGCACCTTTCCGGTGTCTTTCACGGCGCGGCGGCGCTGGCCGTGCTGCTGCGGATCCTGGCCTGGGCGGCGGCCTCGCTGGTCATGGTGCTCGCGTTCGAGGTGATGTACTACTTTTGCCCGGACGTGCACAACAGCAAGTGGCGCTGGTTCACGCCGGGTTCGTTGATCGGCCTGGCGGGCTGGGTCGTCGGGTCGCTCAGCCTGCGCATCTACATCCACTTCTTCAACAGCTACCCGGCGACCTACGGCTCGCTGGGCGCGGTCATCATCCTGCTGCTGTGGTTTTACCTGACCGGTGCCATGATCCTGCTGGGCGGCGAGGTGAACTCCGAAATCGAGCACGCCGTGGCGGAGATGAAGCTGAAGACCGGCGAGTCCGCGCCGCCGCCGGCCGAAGCCGTGGCCAGGGTGGATGCGGGCGGGGCCACGGCTTAGTTTTCATCTCTTCCGGCGAGCGTGTGAGAATGCAGGCCAGCAAAGACGGGTCATCCTGAGCGCAGCGGCAGCGCCCTGCGCCAAAGGATCTGCTGATTGCGCCAACGAGCGAAAAAAGCAGGTCCTTCGTCGCTTCGCTTCTCAGGATGACCCACGACGCATGGATGAGGAAAACAGCCGCTACTGCAGCGCCCACAGCTGCGCGTTGGTCCCGTTGCAGCTCCACGCCTGCACCTGCGTGCCGGAGCTCGTTCCCGAACCCTGCACATCCATGCACAGCGCTGTGTTGTTCGCCGGATGCAGGATGTAGCCGCTGCCCGAGGCTACGGCCTGCCAGGCCTGCCCGGACGATCCGTTGCACGGCTGCAGGTTCACCGGAGCCCCGCTGTTCGCGCCCGAAGCGGTGGCGCAATACGCCCCGAGTGAAACGGCGATGTTGTAGTACCCCGCAGGTTGCACGCCGCTGTTGTTGAAGACCCACTTCTGCGCGCCGGTCCCGTTCGCCGACCAAATCTGAATCTTGTTGCCGGCCGCCGTGCTCGAGGAGTTGTCGTCCAGCACCAACCCGGGCGAGCTCGCCGGTGCGAGCACATGCGACCCGTTCAGGTTCGCGGGCGGCGGGGCGGAGCCGCTGCTGGCCTGGTACACGCGCACATAGTCCACCACCATGTTCGCGGTCGCGGGCGTTGTGCCGTCGGTCGCGCCGGGGAAGCCCCCGCTGCCGACCGCGTAGTTGAGCAGCAAAAAGAAAGGGTTGTTGAACACCCACTGCGCGCCCGACGGCAGCGAGGCCGGCGTGAGCGTGAAAAACACGTTGCTCGGCGAGTCGCGGTAGTACTGCAGCTGGTTCGGCGACCAAACGACCCCGTAGGTGTGAAAGTTGCCGTCATCCACCCGCCCGCCGTTCGGGAAGGTATAGCGCGCCCCGATGCCGTTGCCGCCGGAGTAGCCCGGCCCGTGCGAGGTCGAGGAGGTAGTGTTGGGCCCGTAGCTCTGCACCCACTCCATGATGTCCTGCTCGCCCGACTGCGGCCAGCCCACCGAGCCGATGTTCGCCCCCAGCATCCAGAACGCCGGCCACAGCCCCGCGGCCACGGGGTACTTGATGCGCGCCTCGATCTGCCCGTATTGCGGCTGGTAGATGCCCTGCGTCTTGAGCCGGGCGGAGGTCCACTGGCCGCTCGAGTCGCGCCTGACCTGGATGATCAGGTTGCCGTTGCCGTCCTGGAAGGCGTTCGGCTGGCCGGCGACGCACGGGGCCTGCGTGTAGCTGGGGGAGCAGTAGGTTTCGAGCTCGGCATTGCCGAAGCCGCCGCCGCCGGTGTCGTAGGTCCACTTGCCGGAGTCGGGCAGTGCATTGGCAGGGCCGTTGAACTCGTCGCTCCACACGAGCGTTCCGTTCTGCGCGAGCGCGGGCGCGGCGAGCAGGGCCAGGAAGGAAAGAGCGAGGGCGGGCTTGATGCGGGTGGCTGTCAGGGGGGTGAGCACGGGCATACAGGGTCCTTTTCCGGGGAGTTTTCTAAAACCGGGAGAAAGGTAGCACAGCGAGAGCACGTCTGGCTTGGACAAGCGTTTGCTTCCATCAACGGTCCGAACCGCGGCGTACAGTGGCCGTATCGCATGCGCCGCCTCCTGATTCTTATCCTTTTTGCTCTCCCGGCCTTCGCGGCCCGGCTCGCGCCCGTGCCCGACGAGGTCCGGTCCACGCACTACATCGTGTCCATCGACGGGCAGCATACCCCGGTGGTCCACGCCGCTTCCAATTACTCCCTGCTCAACTTCGACGTATCCGGGCCGACGACGATCTCGGTCACCGCCGACGACCCGCACCACTGGGACGCGGGCGTCGAGGTCCTCCCCAGCCGCCTCGGCATACGCCCCGTCCGCCATGGCGCGACCATCACCTTCCCGCTCGCGGGCCCGGCGAAGCTGTCCATCACCCGCCCTGGTGACCACTTCGGCGAGGCGGACATGCTGTTCCTGTTCGCGAACCCGCCTGAGGTACGGCCGCCCAGCGCGCGCACTCCAGGCATCCGGTATTACGGCCCCGGCGTGCATCGCGGGTCCATCGATGCGCGCTCCGGCGACCGCATCTACCTCGCCCCCGGCGCAGTGGTCTTCGGCTCGCTCAACCTGTGGCAGGTCCACGACGTACGCGTCTCGGGCCGCGGCATGATCGTCTATGACGGCCCGCAGAATCCGGCGGACGACGACGGCTGGATGCACAAGCCCGACTGGCACGCCATCGTGATGGACAACGCGCGCAACATCGAGATCGACGGCATCACGACGGTGGTCCGCAGCCGCACCTGGCAGATCCAGATGAAGGACTCGCGCGGGATCGGGTTTTACAACTTCAAGGCCGTAGCCGGGGTCGAGGGCGACGCGAACCAGGACGGCATGGACTGGCTCGGCGGGGGCGATACCACGGTGCGCGATTCGTTTTTCCGGGCGTCCGACGACGTGTTCGCCCTCCAGGGCAACTGGGAGGGCTACTCCGACGAGGCGATGCGCCGCCCGGGGCACGATGTCACGAATATTTCGATTGAGAACACCGAGGTGTCCACCTCCATCTCGAACATCGTTCGCGTCGGCTGGCCGGAGAAGACCTTCTCGAGCGCCCACTTCCACATGCGCGGGATCGACGTGCTGCACGCGGGCTATGGCGACTGCAAGGTGCCGTTCGCGTTCTTCGAGCTGTGGGCCGACCCGGGCGGCGTGGGGCGGCATACCGACTACTCGTTCGAGAACATCCGCCTCGACGACTGGTATTCGCTGTTTCAGATCCGCTACCCCAACCCGGAAGTGCGCGATGTGCGGTTCCGGGGCGTGTTCGCGATGGACGGGACGGGGATGGTCGCCTCCGCGCTGAAAGGCTACGTGCGTGACGTGGCGCTGGTGGACGCGGCCGCGACGGAAGGCCGGTTTACCGAGGTGCTGGACGGCGCGCAGGGGCCGGGGTCCCCGGCGAGTTTGCTCGCTGGGGTGGAAGGCCCGGAAACGGAGCCCAACCCGCTCGACGTGAGCTTTACCTACTCGGCCGGGCTGCTGAAACCGGGACAGCCGGTGGGGTTTGCGGCCGCCGCGCCCGAGGCACCCGGACGCCGCTTCGAGTGGCTCTTCGGCGACGGCGCGCGCGCCGTGGGCCGGTCCGTGACCCACGCCTTCCCGGATACGCAAGGCACGCTGCTCGATGGGTCGGGGCGGTTCCGCATCCTGCTGCACATCACCGGGCCGGGCGGGACGGATACGTGGCACAACGAGGCGGTGGTCGTGAGCATGAATCCACTCGAGCCGACAGCCACCGGAGAACCCGGACACGCGGTCATCGGCCCCGTTCTCCATGGCGACACGGCCGTTCATCCAACCCGAGGCTCGCAAGATCACGTCTTCGCCGTCCCTGCCGATGGCGGTTACGACTTCACTGTCCTGACCCGCGCCCCAGCCCGCGTCTCACTCGACGGCCAACCCGCCGTCGCCAGCCCGAGAGCGCGTCCGGTGGTCTGCGGCTCGCCCGAGGCCGCCGTCCAGCCTGTGCACCTCAGCGCCGGCCTGCTCAGGGGTAGGCATGTTCTGCGGGTAGAGACGAACCCAAGCGCGCCCGCGCCTGTCCTGCTGTGGGAAGGGCCGGGCTTGCAGCGGCAGATTCTTGAGAACGCTCCATAAACCCTGTGCGACAATGGCGTCAGCGGAAACGAGAGGTGCCCCGATGGATGTGGACCCACCGGGGCACGTTAGGCTATCGCTTTCGCCACAGCCGTGCCATGGCTACAACGGCCCAGAATCGCCAATCGAGCACGATCTGGACTGAGCATTGCAACCAACTGGATGATGTTCCATCCATAGGCCACCTCCAGCATTGGAACCGGCGTACCCGCCTGGTAAGCGAGCACGCCGGTCAGGCCGATCGTCTGGCCCGTCCCGGGTACCGCCTCACACTCTGCTGAAGGTTCCTTCAGCCTACCGGCGCGCGAGCCGCTTGCCTACTTACGATGGTCACCGGCTTGGACGACCCGCGCCCCCTTTACCCTCCACCCTTTCCCCTCTACCCTTGTTCCTGTATGCAATTCCGCACAGGCAACGAAATCCGTGAAATGTTTCTGCGCTTTTTCGAGGAAAAGGGCCACCGCCGCGTTCACTCCTCCTCGCTCGTCCCGCAGGGCGACCCGACGCTGCTGTTCACCAACGCCGGGATGAATCAGTTCAAGGACGTCTTCCTCGGCCTGGAGCAGAGGGCCTACACGCGCGCGACCTCCTCGCAGAAGTGCGTCCGCGCGGGCGGCAAGCACAACGACCTCGAAAATGTCGGCTTCACCCGCCGCCACCATACCTTCTTCGAGATGCTCGGCAACTTCTCTTTCGGCGATTACTTCAAAAGCGACGCGATCGCCTACGCGTGGGAGCTCGTGACCTCGCCGGAGTGGTTCGGGCTGCCGAAGGACCGGCTTTACGTGACGATCTTCGCCGGGGAGAACGGCGTTCCCCGCGATGCGGAAGCGTACGAGCTGTGGCGCGCGCAGGGCGTGCCCGCGGAGCGCATCTTCGAGATGCCCGCCAAGGATAATTTTTGGCAGATGGGCGAAACCGGGCCTTGCGGGCCCTGCTCGGAGATCTTCTACGACTTAGGCGTGGAAGCGAGCGAGACGGGTGAAGACAAACCGTTCCCCGAGGACGACCAACGGTATGTCGAGATTTGGAACTTAGTCTTCATGCAGTTCGACCGCTCCTTGGTCGCCCCTGTCAACCAATTCGCCCCAACCCCAAACGGGGGTCATCCTGTCACAACTGGGGGTCATCCTGAGCGAAGCGAAGGATCTGCTTTGGCTCTCGAACCCCGCCTTGACCTATTGCCAAAACCCTCCATCGATACAGGCGCAGGCCTCGAGCGCCTGGCCGCGGTTCTCCAAAGCAAGCTCTCCAACTATGAGACGGACCTATTCACTCCGCTGATCACTCGCGCTGCCACCTTAACGGGTGTTCCTACAAGAGCAAGGGTCGGTATCGGTTCAGGAGACCCGGAAGATCCATTGCCGGAGGCAAGGGACATCAGCATTGATGGAAGCGAAGCCGCAAGAAAGTCGATGCTGCCGAAGCTCATTGCGAACCCTTCGTTGCGTATCATCGCCGACCACTCCCGCGCGGCAACGTTCCTTGTTTCTGACGGAGTAAATCCCTCGAATGAAGGCCGTGGCTACGTTCTCCGTAAAATCCTGCGCCGAGCTATCCGACACGGCCGCATGTTGATGGAGCAGAACAGCCAAGTTCCCCGAACTTTCATGGGGGAGATGGTCTATGCTGTTCGCGATCTGATGGGCACCGCTGACACCTACCCAGAACTGCACGCAAATGCAGACCAAATCGCGAGGACTGTAGAAGCAGAAGAAAGTCAGTTCGCCCGAGTCCTCGAAGCCGGCTCAACGAAGTTGGATTCCTACCTGCGGTTTGCAGATGATGATTCAGGTAAGCGTCCGACCTTATCCGGCGACCGCGCCTTCCACCTCTACGAAACCTACGGCCTCCCCCTCGACTTCATGACCGACGCCGCCCGCGACGCGGGCATCAACTTCGACCTCACCGGCTTCGAGCAGGCCCGCGCCGAGGAGCAGGCCCGCGCCCGCGCGTCATGGAAGGGCGGCTCCAAACAATCCGCCTCCCCGGCCTACCGAGAGCTCGCGAAAACCGCCTTCGACGGCTACACGCAAACCACCTCCACCGGCTGCGAAGTCCTCGCCATCCTTCAAAACGGCCAGGGTATCCCGATAGCTAGCGCGGGCGACGAAGTCGAGATCGTCCTCGACCGCACCAGTTTCTACGCCGACTCCGGCGGACAGCAGGGCGACCATGGCGTCCTGCTCTCCGACGACCACAATGCCGTCGTTGCGGACGTCCACGGCTGCGTCCAGCCCGTGCAGGGCGTGCGCGCCCACCGCGCCACCCTCAAACTGCCCCTCAAAACAGGCGACCGCGTCGACACGGTCGTCGACATAGCCCGCCGCGACGCCACCCGCCGCAACCACACCGGCACCCACCTCGTTCACGCCGCCCTGCGCGAGATCCTCGGGCCGCATGTCAAGCAAGCCGGCTCGCTCGTCGAGCCCGGCCGGCTCCGCTTCGACTTTTCCCACTTCGCCCCCGTCGCCGACGAGGAGCTGGCCGACGTCGAATCGCTCGTCAACCGCGAAATCCTGCACAACCTTAAGGTGGACACGCTCGTCGACGTTCCCATTGATGTCGCGGTCAATCAGTACCACGCGATGGCCCTGTTCGGTGAAAAGTACGGCGACAAGGTCCGGGTCGTGCGCATCGGCGACTTCTCGACCGAGCTGTGCGGGGGCACCCACACCGGGGCCACCGGCGAGATCGGCTTGCTCAAGCTCACCGGGGAGTCCAGCGTCTCCTCCGGCGTCCGCCGCATCGAGGCCGTCTCCGGGACCGGCGCGCTCGACGCCTTCCGCCGCAGCCAGGGTGCCGCGGCGCTCGCGGCGGAGCTCGGCGCAAAGCCCGACACAAACCCGGCCGATGCCCTGCGCGAGCGCTTCCAGGCGCAGGAGGAGGAGCTGAAGCGCCTGCGCCGCGAACTCGACCAGGCCCGG
Organism: uncultured Acidobacteriaceae bacterium; assembly: GCA_964250745.1. Classification (GTDB taxonomy): domain Bacteria; phylum Acidobacteriota; class Terriglobia; order Terriglobales; family Acidobacteriaceae; genus EB88. The sequence goes on along the minus strand of CAXUHL010000068.1, from coordinate 311 downwards.
ATGCAGTCCGCCGCCGCGACGACCGCCGATGCCGCCGCCTCAGCCGTCGAAGTCAAGGGCGTCAAGGTTCTTGCCCAGCGCGTCGACAACCTGGATCGCGGCCAGATGCGGACCTTGGTCGACAACCTGCGCACGAAGCTGGGGTCGGGGGTCGTCGTCCTCGGCTCGGTGACGGACGACAAGGTCGCGCTGGTCGCGGGGGTGACGAAGGACCTGACCGCCCGCATTCAGGCCGGCAAGGTCGTGGGCGCGGCCGCGAAGCTGGTGGGCGGCTCCGGCGGCGGCCGCCCCGACCTTGCCGCGGGCGGCGG
>CAXUHL010000067.1:1297-13008 GCA_964250745.1 uncultured Acidobacteriaceae bacterium | reverse complement strand
ATGCAAAGGGGAGAGTCACATGCGCAAACGAGAGATTTTTCATGGCAGTTGGTCGGATGCCTGACGGTTCGCCTAAGTTTTCCCCGCGGCCCAACAAACGGGCTCTCGCTGGTACCCTTAGCCGCATGGCCTCGTCCGCCCCACGCACGGACCCTTCCAAGCCCCACGCGGGCGACCGCTGGCGCCGCCGCCTGACCCTGTCCATCCTCGGCGGCAGCCTCCTCCTGCTGCTGCTCGGCATGAGCGCGCTCAACTACTTCCACCTGCCGCCCGCCCCGGGCGAAAGCCCCTTCCCCGTTTTCCTGTTCACCGCCATCACGGTGATCCTGTTCCTGCTGTTGCTGCTGCTGGTCGTTTTGCTCACCCGCAACATTTTGCGCATCTACGCCGACGGGCGAAGCCGCGTGCTGGGCGCGCGCCTGCGGTCGCGCATGCTGCTCGGCGCGCTCATCCTGTCCTTCACGCCTATCGTTTTCATGGCGCTGTTCTCGTTCCTGCTGATGAACCGCTCACTCGACCGCTGGTTTTCGCAGCCCGTCACGCGTTTGCGCGATCAATCCCTGTCGGTCGCGCTCGAGCTGTCCCGCTACGTCACCGGCAACGCCCGGGCCGAGGCCGAGTCGCTCGCTCGCTCCCCGGAGTTCCTCCGCTCCTATGCCGCGGACAACCCGCAGGCTCTCGCCGCCGAGATGCGCCGCCACCACATCACGCTTGAGGGCGGCTTCGCCTTCGTGTACCGCGACGCCGCGCCCATGGCAAGCTACCAGGCCCCCGCCGCGGCTGCCCCGGCGCTCCAAACCTGGCCCGACCTCGGCGCTTCCGCCACCCCGCCGCCGACCCAGAGCAGGCGTCACGCGCTTCGCCCCGCGGGGCCATATTCCCCCGCGCAGGCGCCGCTGGCAGCCACCGCCCTTCAAGGCGCCGAAAGCCCGGATGCCCCCGTGCTCCGCCTGGGCGGCGGCAACGACTTCGCGCTCGGCGCGTCCTCCTTCGATGACGGCGGCGTGGTCGTGGTCGCCCTGCCTCTCCCCAGCGGCCTGGGCGACACCATCGGCGGCATCGCCGCGGGCACCCGCGAGTACTACGCCACGTACCGCGAGCGCCGCGCCCTGCGCAGCACCTTTCTTCTGCTCCTGTCGCTCGTCACCACCCTCACTTTCTTCGCGTCCTCCTGGCTCGCGCTGTTTCTTTCGCGCCAAATCACCGCGCCGGTCGAGGCCCTGGCCGACGCCATGGACGCCATCGCCGAAGGCGACTACCGCCGGCGCATCGCCCCCACCGCCACCGAGGAGCTCAGCGAGCTGATCGGCTCCTTTAACCAGATGGCCACCGACCTTGAAGAATCCCGGCTCATCGCCGACTCCTCGACAGCGCAGATCGAGCAGGCCAACCGCCGCCTGGAGCACCGCCGCCACGAGCTCGAACTCATCCTCGAAACCATCCCCTCCGGCGTCGCTGTGCTCGACGGCGCGCGCTCGGTGCTGCAGGTCAACCGTGCTTTTCTCGGGCTTGCCGGTGCCCCCGCTCCACAACCCAAGCTTGACCAACTGCTCCCGCCCGCGATCCTCGACGAGGTGCTGCGCCTGGAACGGCGCGCCCAGCGCATGGGCGTGGCCGGGGTCGAGCTGGAGCTGCCCGCTCCCTCCGGCACCCGTTCGCTCTCGGTCACTATCGCGGTGCTCCACCTGGGCCCCGACAGCGAAGGCCACGACCGTCGCGGCTCGGTCCTGGTTCTCGAAGACGTTTCCGAGGTCCTCCAGGCGCAGCGCCAGGTCGCCTGGAAGGAGGTGGCCCAGCGCGTCGCTCACGAGATCAAAAACCCGCTCACCCCCATCCTCCTTTCCGCCGAGCGCATCCAGCGCCAGCTCGACCGCAACCCGCACCTGGCCGACCCCGTCGTCCGCAAGTCCACCGAGGTCATCCTGGGCTCGGTCGAGGGTATGCGCCTCCTGGTCGACCAGTTCGCCGCGCTCGCCGAGTTCCCGGCCGCCCAGCCCCGGTCCGCCTCGCTCAACGCCATCGCGGAGTCGGCCCTGCTCCAGTTCCACGGGCGGCTCGCGAACATCCGCATCGACCTGGCGCTGGACCCCGCGCTGCCGCCCGTCCTCGCCGACCCCCACGGCCTGCAGCGCGCCCTCGCCATCCTTATCGACAACGCGGCCGAAGCCATGAGCGCGTCGTTTCATCGCGTCCTGCGCATTGAAACCTCGGCCGGCGAGCACTCCGGCATGGCCGGGCTCACCGTCTCCGATACCGGCCCCGGCTTGAGCCCCGAGGTCCGCGAGCGCCTGTTTCTACCCTGGTTCTCGACCAAGCAGCGCGGTACCGGGCTGGGCCTGGCCATCGCCGCGAAGATCGTCGCCGACCACCACGGGACGCTGCGGGCCGAGCAGCGCGGCGCATCCGGCGCTTCGTTCATCCTGGAACTCCCCCTCGCCCGCGTCGCCGAGCCGGAAGCGGTCTCCGCGTGACCCACATCCTGATCGCCGACGACGAAGCCGACATCCGCGCGTCCCTGTCGGAGATCTTGGCCGAAGAGGGTTACGCGGCGGCCGCCACCGGCTCCGCCGGTGAGGCGCTGACCCTTTTGCGGGATGCCCATTACGACGTCCTCCTGCTCGACATCTGGCTGCCGGACGGCGACGGCCTCGACGCCCTGGCGGAGATCGGCGCGCTGCCCGCGGAAGGCCGCCCCGAGGTCATCATGATCTCCGGCCACGGCTCCATCGAGGCCGCGGTGCGCGCCACCAAGCTGGGCGCCTTCGACTTCCTCGAAAAACCCCTGTCGCTCGAGCGCACGCTGATCACGATCAAGAACGCGGTTGAAAAACGCCGCCTGCGCGCGGACAACCGCGAGCTCAAGCAGCAGCTGCCCCGAAGCGCCTCCATCACCGGCAACAGCGTCTCCGCCCGGGCCCTGCGCCGGCAGATCGGCCTCATGGCCCCCACCAACGGCCGCGTGCTCATCTTCGGCGAGTCCGGCACGGGCAAGGAGCTCATCGCGCGCGCCATGCACGCGGAAAGCCCCCGCGCCGACCGCATCTTTCTCGAGCTCAAGTGCGCGGCCATTCCCGAGAACTTCATCGAGTCCGAACTGTTCGGCCACCGCAACGGCGCGGTGCCGGGCGCGGTGCCGGACAAGCGCGGTACCTTTGAGCGGGCCGACGGAGGAACGCTGCTGCTCGACGAGGTCGGTGACATGAGCCTGAAAACGCAGGCCAAGGTGCTGCGCGCGCTTGACGAGCAGAGCTTTACCCCGCTCGGCGGACGGGAACCGTTGGAGGTGGACGTCCGCGTGATCGCGACCACCAACAAGAACCTCGAAGAGGAGATCGCGCACGGCAACTTCCGCGAGGACCTGTTCTACCGGCTCAACGTAATTCCATTTTTCGTCCCGCCCCTGCGCGAGCGCCGCGAGGATATCCCGCCGCTGGTGCGGGGCTTCCTCGCCGAGCTGGGCCGGGAATACGGCCGCCCCAACGTGGAGATCGCCCCGGAAGCGGTCGAGGCGATGCAAGGCTACCCTTGGCCCGGCAATGTCCGCGAGCTCAAGAACATCGTCGAGCGCATGCTCATCCTCAACCCGCAGGCGGGCCGCCTGGAGCGCCGCCACCTGCCCGCACCCATGCTGAAGGCAAAAGCCGCCAACCCGAGCGAGGAGTTCGCCTCACTGCAGCAAGCCCGCGAAGCCTACGAGCGCGAGTTCATCCTCAAGAAGATCGACGAGTGCCACGGCAACATGAGCCGCGCCGCCGAAGCCCTGGGTCTCGAGCGCTCGCACCTGTATCGCAAAATGCGCGCGCTCGCGATGCCGGTACGGGAGGCATGAAGTTTGCCTGAACGCAAGAGCCATTGGATAAAGTGCGCGCAGCGAAACTCGGGTCGTCCTGAGGGCAGCGAAGGACCTGCTTTTGAGTCGCGGAGCGCATAAGGCAGATCCTCTTTTGCTGCGCTCCTCAGAATGACTTCGTCGCGGGCCCGGGAACGACCTAGCCTGGCAGGCTGCCGCCGACCCGAGCCGGCGCGAGGCTGCTACCCTAAGTCCGTTGCCAGCCCCCGACTACGACTGGAAGCCCCGCCATAACCCCTGGCTCATCGCGATGACGGTCACGCTCGCGACGTTCATGGAAGTCCTCGATACCTCCATCGCCAACGTCGCCCTGCCGCACATGGCGGGCTCGCTCGGGGCCAGCAGCAACGAGGCCACCTGGGTACTGACCAGCTACCTGGTCGCGAGCGCGGTCGTCCTGCCCATCTCCGGCTGGCTCCAGAACCGGTTCGGCCGCAAGCGCTTCTACATGTCCTGCGTGGTGGTTTTCACGGTTTCCTCGCTGCTGTGCGGGCTGTCGGTGTCGCTGCCCATGCTCATCCTCACACGCATCCTGCAAGGGTTGGGCGGCGGCGGTCTCGCGCCCAGCGAGCAGGCCATCCTCGCCGACACCTTCCCCGTCGCGAAACGCGGCCAGGCGTTCGCGGTCTACGGCATGGCGGTGGTCGCCGCCCCGGCCATCGGCCCAACGCTCGGCGGCTGGATCACCGACAACTACAACTGGCACTGGATCTTTTTCATCAACCTGCCGGTCGGCGTCCTGTCGCTCTATCTGACGAACCGCCTGGTCGAGGACCCGCCTTACCTCGTCACCCGCCGCGCGGAGGCGACCGGCCGGCAGGTCGATTTCGTCGGGCTGGTCACGGTGGCGGCCGGGGTCGGCTCGCTCGAGTTCGTGCTCGACAAGGGGCAGGAGAAGGACTGGTTCGGCTCGGACCTGATTGTCTCCTTCGCGGCGGCCGCGGTCGTGTTCCTGGTCTTTTTCGCGATATGGGAGTGGCGCCACCGCAACCCCATCGTCGACCTGCGCCTGCTGCGCATCCGCAACTTCGGCACTTCGGTCGGGCTGCAGTTCGTGCTGGGCATGGTCCTGTTCGGCTCCACCGTGCTCATTCCGCAGTTCATGCAGGGTTTGCTCGGCTACACGGCGGAGCGGGCGGGCATGGCTTTGTCCCCTGCCGGCTTCGCGCTGATGGCGATGATGCCCGTCGTCGGGCAGATCGTCGGCCGCGTGCGCGACCCGCGCAAGCTGGTCGCCCTGGGCTACACCATCACGGCGGTGGGCTTGTACAACCTGACCCGACTCGACCTGGACGTCAGCTTCGGGACGCTGGCCCTGTGGCGCGCGCTGCAGGTCTGCGGGCTGGCGTTCGTATTCATCCCCATCAGCACGCTCAACTACGTCGGGGTGCCGCGCGAGAAGAACAACCAAATCTCGTCCTTGTCGAACTTCGCGCGCAACCTCGGCGGCTCCTTCGGCACGGCGCTGCTGACGACGTTTTTGGAACGCACCGCGCAGGCCCACCAGCAGGTGCTGGGCGCGGCGGCGGTCGCGGGCGGCATGGCGTACGAGGGCTGGGTCGCACAGACGCAGGCCGCGCTCGAGAAGATGGGCCGCGCCGGAGCCCGGCAACTGGCGGAGGGGCAGGCGTACCAGGAGTTGCTGCGCCAGGCGAACATGCTCGCCTACCAGAATGCCTTTTGGCTGCTGGCCGTCGCGGTCGCCGCCCTCGTGCCGGTTCCCTTCCTGATGCAGCGCCCGCCCGCGAGGCCGAGTGCCGCCCAGGGTCTCAGGGAGCACTGAGCGAACGCTCTATGACACACAGGCGGGGATCATCGTGAGAGGGTGCGTGAGAAGCGATCGCTCCTGGAACCTGAGCCGAATATGGGTCATCCTGAGAAGCGAAGCGACGAAGGACCTGCTTTTTCGGCGCGGAAGGGAAGCAAAAACAGGTTGTCCGCTTCGCTCAGAATGGCCCTTGTCAGAGGTTTCCCCGGGGGCTCTTGCGGAGCAGCCCGTGCGGGTCCAGCACGAACTTCTTCGCCACCCCCGAATCGAAGTCCGCGTAGCCTTTCGGCGCTTCGTCCAGCGAGATCACCGTCGCGTTCACGATCTTCGCGATCGGCAGACGGTCGTGCAGGATCGCCTGCATCAGCATGCGGTTGTACTGCAGCGTGGGCGTCTGGCCGGTGTGCAGATGGAGCGACTTGGACCAGCCCTTGCCGAACCGCACCTTCAAGACGCCATTTTTGGAGTCCTCGTTAGGCGCGCCCGGGTCGGCGACTACATACAGCCCCGGAATCCCTATGCCGCCCCCGACGAACACTACGTCCATCAGCGAGTTCAGCACGCTTGCCGGCGCGGCTTCCTCCTTCGCGCCATGGCCGCTCGCCTCGAAGCCGACCGCGTCGATACCGGCGTCCACTGTCGGCTCGCCGGTGATGGCCGCGATCTGGTCTGCGAGCGACTCGGCCTGCGCGATATCGACCGTCTCGTAGCCCATCTTCTTCGCGTGGGCGAGCCGCTCCTTGTTGCGGTCGCCGACGATCACCACCGCCGCGCCCAGGATGTAGGCAGAGGCCGCGGCGGCCAGACCGACCGGTCCCGCGCCGGCCACGTACACGGTCGAGCCCACCCCGACCCCGGCCGTGACCGCGCCGTGGAAGCCGGTCGGCAGGATGTCGGACAGCATCGTCAGGTCGGTGATCTTTGACATCGCCTGCGCCTTGTCGGGGAACTTGAGCAGGTTGAAGTCCGCGTACGGAACCATCACGTACTCCGCCTGGCCCCCCACCCATCCGCCCATGTCCACATAGCCGTACGCGCCGCCGGGCTGGGCCGGATTGACGTTGAGGCATACGCCGGTCAGCCTCGCTTTGCAGGCCCGGCAGCGCCCGCAGGCCACGTTGAAGGGGACGGAGACCAGGTCGCCCACCTCGATGAAGAGCACGTCCCGGCCTTTTTCGATCACCTCTCCGGTGATCTCGTGGCCCAGTACCATGCCGGTCGGCGCGGTGGTCCGGCCTCGAACCATATGCTGGTCGGACCCGCAGATGTTGGTCGCCACCAGCTTCACGATGACCCCGTGCTCGATGGATTTGCCGCTCGGGTCGGCGAGTTTCGGGAAGCCGATGGACTGGACCTCGACCTTGCCGGGACCCATGAAAACCACGCCGCGATTGGATGCCATGTGCTTCTCCTTATGGTTTGAGCGCGCGTTTGCCGCGCAGCAGCAGGTATGCGAGGGCGCAGCAGCCGGCGATGCCGCCGAGGTGCGTGGGCAGGCCGCGCGCCGGAGCCGGGCTGTGCCGCAGGTTCACCGATGCGTCCCCGACCGCGACCGCCGCGACCAGCAGCATGCACCGGCCCAGCGCTTGCCTGTCGCCCGCTCGCGTGAGCAGAAGCACGATGCCGCCGAGCGAGATGTCGCGCACCGCCGCCGCGCGGATGTACGCCGTGCCCGCATTGCCGTCTGTCGGCACACCGTACATCGACGACGAGCTCTCGGGAAACAGCACCCCCGCCGCGCCCAGGGCGAGCAGCGCCGCGCCCGTGCCGGCCGCGGCCCGGTACAGCAGCGGCCCGTTCTCCGCCAGGTCTCGGGGTCCCACGCTACCGGACCGCCGCCGCGCCTGCCTCGGCGACCTCTTGGTCCTGCGCGCCGGAGCCGCCGCTCACCCCGATCGCACCCACCACCTTGCCGCCCTGCTTGAGCGGCAGGCCGCCCGCGAAGATCATGATGCGCCCGCCGTTCGAGGCGTGGATGCCGAAAAACTGCTGCCCGGGCTGCGAGTTGTCACCCAGGTCCCTGGTCGCGATGTTGAACGCGCGCGAGGTGAACGCCTTGTTCTGCGCGATGTCGATCGAGCCCAGCCAGGCCTCCGACATCCGCGCGAACGCGAGCAGGTTGCCGCCCTCGTCGACCACCGCGATATTCATGGGCTGGCCGATCTCGCCCGCCTTCTTCTCAGCCGCGGCGATGGCCTGCCGCGCCTGCTCCAGAGTCAATTCCTGTGCCATGCGTGGGGTATTCTCCTTCCCGTACTGGGATGCGCACAGGCGGGGGAAAGACGATAAACTCATGGCTTGTGCCTCCTTGGAAAGGCGGGCGCGAAGATTCACGGACGTTTGCGGTTTGCGGGCGCGCCGTTGTGTTAGCTTTCATCGGGACGCGAGGTCGGCGTCCGTTTCCGGGGAGGGTCGGTACATTGGGCAAGAGCATGGTTCCCAAACGCTTGTTTTTCACCAAGGGCGTGGGGCGGCACAAGGAACGGTTGACTTCGTTTGAAATGGCTCTGCGCGACGCGGGCGTCGCCTCGCAGAACCTGGTCCGCGTTTCGTCGATCTTCCCGCCGAACGCGAAGCTGATCAGCCGCAAGGAAGGGCTGACCTACCTGTCGCACGGCGAGGTGGTCTTCGCGGTCATCGCGGAAAACTCGACGCGCGAGCCGCACCGCCTGGTCACCTCCTCGATCGGCGTGGCCATCCCGACCGACCGCAACACCTACGGCTACCTGAGCGAGCACCACTCCTTCGGCGAAACCGAGGAGCAGGCCGGCGAGTACGCGGAGGAACTGGCGGCCGAGATGCTCGCCACCACCCTCGACGTGGAGTTCGACCCGGACAAGAGCTGGGACGAAAAGAAGGAGATCTACAAGATCTCCAACAAGATCGTCCGCACGGCGAACGTGACGCAGTCGGCGGTCGGCGACAAGCGCGGCCTGTGGACCACGACCCTGGCCGCGGCGATCCTGATCTTCGAGTGAGCCCGACCGGCCTCGACAAGCGGCGCGGGCTCGAGGCTCGCGCCGTTGCTTTTTCCCCTGGGAATGGAGCTCCCGCGATGAAAAATTTCAAGATCGGCCTGGTGCAGATGCGCTGCGCCCCCGAGCCGGATGAGAATCTGGAAGCGGCCGCCGCGTGGGTGCGCCGGGCTGCCCGCGCGGGCGCACGGATCGTTTGCCTGCCGGAGCTGTTCCGCGCGCAATACTTTTGCCAGCGCGAGGACATCGCGCTGTTCGACCTGGCCGAGCCCATTCCCGGTGAGAGCACGGAGCGCCTGGGCGCGGTCGCGCGCGAAGAAGGCGTGACGGTGATCGCGTCGCTGTTCGAGCGGCGGGCAGCCGGGCTTTACCACAATACGGCTGTGACTCTGGGGCCGGACGGCGCGATCCTGAGCCTCTACCGCAAAATGCATATCCCCGACGACCCGCTCTTCTACGAGAAATTCTATTTCACCCCCGGCGACCTGGGCTTCAAGGCGTACGACACGCCCGCCGGCCGGGTAGGAACGCTTGTCTGCTGGGACCAGTGGTATCCCGAGGGCGCGCGCATCACCGCCCTCCAGGGCGCGAACGTGCTGTTCTACCCGACCGCGATCGGCTGGCACACGCACGAGAAGGCCCAGTATGGCGAGGCCCAGTACGACGCCTGGCAGCCCGTGCAGCGCGGCCACGCCATCGCGAACGGCGTCTACGTCGCCGCGCCCAACCGGGTCGGCATGGAGTACGGCGACATCCGGGGCAACCGCGCCGAAGGTCCGGGGCTGGAGTTCTGGGGCGGCTCGTTCATCGCCGACCCCTTTGGCCGCGTGATCGCTCGCGCCTCGCATGATAAAGAAGAAGTCCTGACCGCCGAGATCGACCTGGCGCACCTCGAGGAGCAGCGCCGCAATTGGCCTTTCCTGCGCGACCGCCGCATCGACGCCTATGGGCCGATCATGCATCGCTTCCTCGACGCGACCACGCCCGGAGCGGGCCGTTGACACCGCGCGAGCTCGGCTTCCGCATGCCCGCCGAGTGGGCCCCGCACGAAGCCACCTGGATCGCCTGGCCGCACAACCCGGAGGACTGGCCGGGGCGCTTCCAGCCCATTCCATGGGTGTACTGCGAGATCGTGCGCGCGCTTGCCCGCGTGGAGCGAGTCGAGATTCTGGTCGACGACGCGGCCGCCGAGAAGCGTGCCCGCGCGATGCTCCGGCGCTCCGGGGTTCTGCTCGAGAACGTGCGCTTCCACCAGTGGCCCACCAACCGCGTGTGGACCCGCGACTCCGGGCCTATCTTCATCCAGAAGGAGGCGGGCGAGACGGCGATCACCGACTGGCGCTTCAACGCCTGGGCCAAGTACCCGGATTGGCAGCTGGACGACGCGCTCCCCGGCAAAGCCGCCGATTTCCTCAGCATGCAAGCCTGGCAGCCTGTTTTCGAGGACAAAAGACTCGTGCTCGAAGGCGGCTCCATCGACACCAACGGCGCGGGCGTGCTGCTCACCACCGAGGAGTGCCTGCTGAGCGCCGTCCAGGCCCGCAACCCCGGCCTTTCCCGCGAGCAGCTTGAGCAGGTCTTCCGCGACTGGCTCGGGATCGAGCAGGTGCTCTGGCTCGACCGCGGCATTGCCGGCGACGACACGCACGGCCACGTGGACGACATCACTCGCTTCGTCGCCGAGAACACCATCGTGACCGCGGTCGAGCCGGACAAAGCCGACGAGAACCATGCGCCGCTCAATGAAAACCTCGACCGGCTCCGCGCCGCCCGCGACCGGGACGGCAAGCCGTTCCGCATCGTGACCCTGCCCTGCCCCGCGCCGGTGGTCTTTGAAGGCCAGCGCCTGCCCGCGAGCTACGCCAACTTCTACATTGCGAACGGGCGGGTGCTCGTGCCAACATTCAATGACCCCAACGACCGCATCGCCCTCAACACGCTCGCCGAGCTGTTTCCCTCGCACCGGGTGCAGGGCATCCACTGCGGCGACTTCATCTGGGGCCTCGGCGCGCTGCACTGCATGACGCAGCAGCAGCCCGCCGGGCGAAAAGGCTCATAGAGGCCGTGGCGGCAGACGATTTGGAGTGGCTGGGGACGTGGTACAGACAGCAGTGCGACGGACGGTGGGAGCACCATCGCGGGATGGTCCTCGAACCCGGATGGACGCTGCGCATCGACCTGCGCGGAACCAGCGCGGCCGGGTGCGCGCCCCGCAGTCTTGCCGTGCGCGCGATCGACGGCCCATGGATGCGCTGCACGCTCGACGCGCAGCGGTTCGAAGGCAACGGTGCCGAGGTGGAGCAGCTGATCGGGGTTTTTCGCCAGTGGGTGAGCGTGCCGCCCCCGGAGCTCGGGGCTGTTTCCGCCGGGTGAGTTCGCCGCCGAGGATGCGGCCCGCATGGAGCTTGCGCTGGCCGAAGCCCGCGCGGCCGCCGAGGCAGGTGAGGTCCCGGTCGGGGCGGCGCTGTTCCTGGGCTACCGTCTGCTCGCCGTCGGGCAAAACCGTGTCCTGCGCGACCACGATCCGACCGCCCACGCCGAGATCGTCGCCCTGCGCCTCGGCGGGCAGGCCCTGGGCAACTACCGGCTTACCGGCTGCACGCTTTACTGCACGCTCGAGCCCTGCGCCATGTGCGCGGGCGCGATCATCCACGCCCGCCTGGGCCGCCTGGTCTACGGCGCGGCGGACCCAAAGGCGGGCGCGGCCGGTTCGGTTCTGGACGTGCTCAACCACCCCCGGCTCAATCACCGGCTCGTGGTCGAGAGCGGAGTCTTGGCCGGGCCCTGCGGTGAGCTTCTGCGGGCTTTCTTCCTGGCTCGCCGCGGCGGCAAGCTATGATGGAGCCCCTATGGACCTTCTCGTCTACACCGCCTCCTGGTGCCGCGACTGCCGCGAGGCCAAGCGCTTTCTGGACAAGCACAAGCTCGTTTACCGCGAGGTCGACATCGAGCGCACCCCCGGTGCCGCAGAGGAGGTTCTGCGCAATGTGGGCAAGCGCGCCATCCCGCAATTCGTCATCGACGGCGAATGGGTGCAGCCATACCGGCCCGGCGAGGGCTTCTTGCATGAGGAGATGGCGGCGCGCTTCGGTGTGCCCGAGTAGGTTCACGGCAGCTC
>CAXUHL010000067.1:0-1287 GCA_964250745.1 uncultured Acidobacteriaceae bacterium | reverse complement strand
GTCATCGCGATCCGGAAAGCGGACGGCTACACGCTGCCCCGCCTCGGCCAGCTCCGCCCCGGCGTCGACCAGGATCGCGCGCGCGTCCGCCGCGTCGGCCGCCGCCACCTGCAGGCGCAGTGAGGCCAGCCCCGGCTCCAGGATGCGGGCGTTCTCCCCGGCCAAAAACACCTCGATACCCGCCGACTGCAACCGGCCCCGCGCCATTTCCGCTTCCAACGGCTCGGAGAAGTCCGCCACCGTCACCACTTCGTCCTGCTCGCCCATGTTGCTCCTCTCGTGTACCCGGGGTGTGATGCCGCAGCTAGAATGAAGGTCGCGAGGACGAACACTTGATCAAGCGCTACACCCGCCCGGCGATGGGCGCAATCTGGACGGACGAGAACAAGTACCGCTGCTGGCTCGCGGTCGAGACGGCGGCGAGCGAGACCCTGGCCGAGGCGGGCGTGGTTCCCCCCGAGGCGGCGCGGGCCATCCGCGAGCGCGGCGGCTTCGACCTCGCGCGCATCGAGGCGATCGAGGCCGAGGTCAAGCACGACGTCATCGCCTTCACCACCGCAGTCGCCGAGCGGATCGGCCCGGAAGCGCGCTGGCTGCACTACGGGCTCACCTCGAACGACGTGGTGGACACGGCTCAGTCGCTCCAGGTCAGGGAGGCTTCCGCGATCCTGCGACAGGGGCTTGAAAAGCTTACCGAAGTACTGAAAAAGCGCGCCCTCGAGTTCCAGCACACCCCGGTCATCGGGCGCACCCACGGCATCCACGCCGAGCCCACCACCTTCGGCCTCAAGCTGCTGAACTGGTACGCCGAGACCCGGCGCAACCTCGCCCGGTTCGACGAGGCCGCCGAGGGCATGCGCGTCGGCAAACTGTCGGGCGCGGTCGGCACCTTCGGGCACCTGAAGCCGGAGCACGAGGAGGCGATCTGCGCCAAGCTCGGCCTCGCGCCCGCGGCGGTGGCCACGCAGGTGCTCCAGCGCGATCGCCACGCGGCCTACATCGCCACGCTGGCCATCGTGTGCAGCACCCTCGACAAAATCGCTACCGAGGTCCGGCACCTCCAGCGCACCGAGGTCCGCGAGGCCGAGGAGTTCTTCTCGGAGAAGCAGAAGGGCTCTTCCGCCATGCCACACAAACGCAACCCCATCGCATCGGAGCAGATCTCGGGCCTGGCCCGGGTGGTCCGCGCCAACGCGCAGGCGGCGTTCGAGAACATCGCCCTGTGGCACGAGCGCGACATCTCCCACTCGTCGGTCGAGCGCGTCATCCTGCCCGACTCGACGATTC
>CAXUHL010000066.1:0-13297 GCA_964250745.1 uncultured Acidobacteriaceae bacterium | reverse complement strand
TCCCCACCCTCGCCGCCCTCGCGCTGCTCGCCGCCCCGTACGTGCTTGCCCAGGCTACCGACCGCGGCGGGATTGAAGGCACCCTCCTGGACCCGCTCGCGCGGCCCGTTGCCGCCGGCACATTGACCCTGACCAGCGATGCCAACGGGGCCATCCTGACCGGGCACTCTGACGGCGACGGCTTGTTTCACTTCCCGTCACTCGCGCCTGGCTCCTACACACTCCGGGCCTCCGCGCCGTCGTTCGCCATCTGGCAGGCAACGGCGATCGTCACGGTCGGCACCGTCACCACCCTGCGGGCCACCCTGCCGCTCGGCCAGGCGACCGAGGTCGTCCAGGTCGCCGACGTCACCCCGGCGATCGACACGACCACCCCGGACATCACGACCATCCTGGACTCGGGCGCGGTCCATAACCTTCCGTCGAGCTCGCGCCGCTGGTCCGACTTCGCCCTGCTCACCCCCGCCGTGACACCCGACGCCGATGCGAACGGGCTGCTCTCGTTCCGGGGCATCGGCGCGCTCTTGAACGACAATACCGTCGACGGCGCGGACAACAACCAGGCCTTCTTCTCCGAGGAGCGCGGACGCACCACCATCGCCTACTCCAACTCCGAGTCGGCGGTGGAGGAGTTCCAGGTCAATACCTCCAACTATGGAGCGGAGTACGGCCACGCCGCCGGGGGCGTCGTCAATACGGTCACCCGGTCCGGGACCAACCGCTTCCACGGCGAGGCTTTCTTTTACAACCGCAACTCCGCCTGGGCAGCGAAAAACCCATTCGTTACCTCGTCGACCTTTATCGGCGGCACCCTGACGGACACCACGACCCCGCGCCTGCGCAACACCCTGACGCAGGGAGGCATCTCCATCGGCGGGCCGCTGCGCCATGACAAGCTGTTCGGCTTCTTCTCCTATGACCGCTACCACCGCGACTTCCCCGGCATCGCCCGCGCGAGCAACCCGGCGAAGCTGTTCCAAACCCTGACCCAGCAGCAGTTCCAAACGCTCGCCGGGCGCATCGGCGTTTCGCCGGCCGAGGCGAAGATTCGCTACGACAACGTGCTGTCCGGCCTGGCCTCGCTGCTGGGCGATGTGCCCCGCACCGCGGACCAGACGATCTACTTCCCTAAGGTGGACTGGCAACTCAGCGACCGGGCGCACCTGACGGCCCAGTGGAACCACCTGCAGTGGGCCTCGCCCAACGGCGTCCAAACCTCGCCGAGCGCGATCTACGGCAGCAACTCGTTCGGCAACCAGGTCACCCGGACCGACACGGGCATTGGCCGGCTCGCATACTTCCTGACCGCTAATCTGCTGGGCGAGGCGACCTTCCAGTACGGGCGCGACCTTGAAACCGAGCAGTCCAACCCGCCGGCGCCATTCGAGTCCTCCTTCTCGAACAATATCTACGGGCGCCCGCCGCAGGTGGCTATCCAGAGCTACGGCTTCCGCTTCGGCAACCCGCCCGTGCTCAACCGTGCCGCTTACCCCGACGAGCACCGCTACGAGGTCACGACGGCGCTGACCGACGTGCGCGGCCACCATACCTTCAAGGGCGGCTTCTCGCTCGACTATGTCGACGACTACTCCGACGCGCTCTACAACGGGAACGGGACCTACACCTATGCGAACGTCCTGAACTTCGCGACCGACTATCTCGCGCCCGACCGCTGCGACCTGTCGACGACCGGCACGGGCAACCTGCCGTGTTACTCGGCTTATACCCAGTCATTCGGTCAGACCACCTTCGACTTCCAGTCCGCCGACTATGCCGTCTTCCTTTCGGACGACTGGAAAGCGACGCCTCGGCTTACCCTTTCGCTCGGCCTTCGCTATGAGTACGAGCAGCTGCCCTCGACCAACAAAACCCTCGTCAACCCGGACATACCCGCGACTGCCAACCTGCCGCACGATAAGAACAACTACGGCCCCCGGCTCGGCGTGGCGTGGGATCCGATCGGCGGGGGGCATACGGTATTGCGCGCGGGCTACGGCGTGTATTACGGACGCATCATCAACTCGACCGCATTCTCCGCGCTCTCGGCGACCGGTGCCGTGGGCGCGCAGCGGTCTTACTACTTCACCCCTTTGGCAACCGGCGCGCCGCCGTTTCCGTTCGTGTTCTCCGGCACGCCTTACTTATCCGTCGCGCCCACGGCTGTGTACTTCGACCCGCGGTTCCAGAACCCGCAGATCCACCAGGCCGAAGTATCGCTGCAACAGAAGGTCGACCGGGACACCGTCATCACTCTATCCGGCCTGTACTCCGCCGGGCGCGAGCTGCCCAACTACATCGACAGCAACATCGACCTGACCTCCGCGCAGCAATTGACTTACACCGTCGTCGACCCCCTGAAGCAGGGCCCGCTCAAGCCGGCGTATACCACCAGCTTCTATACCGCGCGCCTGAACCCGAGCTACGGGCAGATTACCCGCATCTTCTCCGAAACCAACTCGAAGTACGAGGCGGGCGTGCTCAAGGTCGACCACAACCTATCCCGCGCGCTCGACCTCCATGCCTCGTTCACCTTCGCGCACGCGGCGGATGCGAACCAGAACGTCACCGCCTTTACAGACACCAACGACGTGCTGGACCCGGCGCAGCCCGGGCTCGAGTACGGCAACTCGAACTTCGACATCCGCCGCCGGCTTACGGGAGGGCTCGTGCGGCGGACACCTTGGACGCTGCACGGCCTGCTCGCCCCGGCGGCCAAGGGCTGGCAGCTCGCGCCGACCGCGGAGCTCCGCGACGGCCTCCCCTACTCGCTCCAGACCTCCGGTGCCGTACCCGCCCTGCGCTACACCGACGTGCTCAACCGCAGGCTGACCGTGTCCGGCCTGGGCGCGTCCATCAACGGTTCCGGCGGTGCCGCGCGCATCGCGGAGGTGGGCCGCAACACCTTCCGCTACCCGGGGGTGATCAACGCCAACCTGCGCATTTCAAAGACGACGCAAATCGCGCCGCACGTTTCGCTGGAGCTGCTGGGCGAGAGCTTCAACCTGCTCAACCACACCAACGTCACCTCGATCGACACGACCGGCTACAGCATTTCGAACTCCACCGCGGTCGGGGCCGCGCCGAAGCTCACCTGGCAGTCCGGAACCAAGGCGGGCTCCTCGCAGTTCGGCACGCGGCTCAACGGCAACAACACCAACCTCTACCAGGACCGCCAGATCCAGATCGCGGCGCGGCTGCGCTTCTAAAGCGTTAACACCTGCTTCACAACCGTCTGGAAGACTCCTCACTATCCACGCATGCGCCTCGGACGACGTGGACTGTGTCATTCACCTCAAGGAGTTTCAGCAGATGCCCAGCTTCGCCCGCCGTCTCCCCGCGGCCCTGTCTACCCTCGCGCTCGCCGCCGTCTCGTCCTCGCACGGCCAAACCGCCGTGGACGGCGCGATCGGCGGGACGGTCACAGACTCCTCCGGCGCGGTCCTCAGCCACGCCGATGTGGTGGTCCGGTCGCTCGCGACTGCAGCGGAAAAGCACACCGCCACCGACGACTCCGGTGCCTTCACGGTGACCCACCTCGACCCGGGGGCGTACACCGTCACCGTGACCGACCCGGGCTTCGAGACCTACTCCTCGCGCAACGTGACCGTCTCGGTCGGGCTCACCACCAACATTCCGGCGCGGCTGGCCCCCGGGGCCGAAACGCAGACCATCTCCGTTTCCGGCGCGGCACCCAACGTCAACACCAGCAACAACGACTTCACGTCGGAGATTCCGCTCAAGGTCCTCAATGACCTGCCGGTGAACAACTATCGCTGGTCGGCTTACGCGCTGCTCACCCCGGGCGTGGTCAACGACGCGAACGGCTTCGGTCTGCTGAGCTTCCGCGGGCAGTCTACGCTGCTGAACAACATCACCTTCGACGGCGCGAACGACAATCAGGCGTTCTTCTCCGAGGAGCGCGGACGCACCCGCGCCGGCTACTCGACCGATAAGTGGGCGGTGCAGGAGTTCCAGGTCAATACCTCGAACTATTCGACCGAGTACGGCCGCGCCGCGGGCGGGGTCGTCAATGCCGTGTCCAAGTCGGGCTCGAACCAGTTCCATGGCGAAGGCTATCTGTTCTACCGAGACGCCGCCTGGGGCGCTTACAACAACTACACCACCGTGACCAGCAGCGCGGGCGCGACCACCCATGTGAAGCCCACCGATATTCGCCGCCAGTACGGCTTCACGGTCGGCGGACCGATCCTGAAGGACAAGTTGTTCTTCCTCCTGGCCGCGGACCGGTTCAATCATGCGTTTCCGGGTCTCTCCGCACCGCTGGCTTCCTCCGGCGGACAGCCGCCGGTGCTGTACGCGACGCCTTCGGCCGCAAGCCTCCGAACCCTCGCGACCAACCTCAAGGTGACTCCCCAGCAGGCGGGCACGCTGTATGCGAATGCCGTCACCGGGCTCAACGGCATTCTCGGCTCCGTACCCCGCACCGGCGACCAATCCATCTTTTTTCCCAAGCTCGACTGGCAAATCAACGAGAAGAACCACTTATCCGGTGAGTACAACCGGCTGAACTGGAGCTCGCCCGCGGGCATCCAGACCGGCGTCGGCGCGCTCGCGTACGGCACACGCTCCTACGGCAACGACTATGTACGGGTCAACTGGGGCATCGCCAAGCTCGACACCCTGTTCAGCCCCAATTTGTCGAATGAGGTGCGGTACCAGTACGGGCGCGACTTCGAGTTCGAGAACAACCAGCAGCCTACCGGCTATGAGCAGTCCACCCTGCTCAATACCGCGGGCGGTTACTCGAACCCCTTCGGCGGCATTCCGCCGAACGTGAACATAGGCGGCGTCTTCCAGTTCGGCACGCCCACGTTTCTGAACCGCCCGGCTTACCCGGACGAGCGCCAGTGGCAGGCTACGGACACGGTGCAGTACGTACACGGCAACCACTCCATCAAGTTCGGCGTGGACTTCCTGCACACCTACGACCTGAGCCAAAACCTGTTCGCCCAGTACGGCGGGTACACCTATGCGGGCGGCGGGAACGGCGCGCTGGTGAACTACATCACCGACTTCTATCTATCGCAGAACCCGGCCACCGCGGGCCAGGCGAACCACTACCAGAGCTACACCCAGGGCTTCGGCGCGCCCGGCTTCCAGTTCGCCACGGTGGACTACGCCGGCTTCGCGCAGGACGAGTGGAAGGTGATGCCGAGGCTCTCGCTGACCTACGGTCTGCGCTACGACTACGAGCAGACCCCCGCCGCGCAGCTGCCGAACAACACCAACCCCAACCAACAAATCTCGCTGAACCAGACCGCGAACCTGCCCGACAACCGGACCAACATCGCCCCGCGCGTCGGCTTCGCTTTCCAGCCCACCCACGACGGCAAAACCTCGATCCGGGGCGGCTACGGCATCTTCTATGCGCGGCTCATCAACTCGACCATCTACAACGCGATCGCGCAAACCGGCGTGCTCGGCGTGAACGCGAACGGCACCCCGCTGGCGCAGCTGTCCTTCTCCTACACGCCCCAAACGCCGGGCGCGCCGTCCTTTCCCCGCCTGATCCCGAACGCGAGCTCGGCCGGCACGCCGCCCGCCGCCATCTACTTCGACCGTAACTTCAAGGTGCCCGAGGTGCAGCAAGCCGATCTTACCGTCGAGCACGACTTCGGGTGGAATACCACCGTGAGCGCCTCCTGGCTGGCCGCCTGGGGCCGCCGCCTGCCCTCGTTCGTCGACCAGAATCTGCTCGGCAACATCCAGTCCGTCACCTATACCGTCAGGGATACGACCGGCAAAGGCCCTCTGAGGAACGGCGCGCGCGTGCAGACGCCGTTCTACGCCCGCACCGCGCCCCAAAACGTGACGCTGGCGAACGGCGGACGCGCTTCGAACTTCCGTGCCAACCCGTATTACGGCTCGCTGACCAATATCTTCTCCGGCGTCAACTCCGACTATGAAGCCGCGGTGATCCAGGTCAACCACCGGGTTACGAACAATCTCCAATTCAATGCCAACTACACCTTCTCGCACGCGCTCGACTACGGCGAGAACAACACCACCTTCACCAACGTCAACAACCAGTACGACCCCTTGAACCTGCGCGCCGACTACGGCAATTCCAACCAGAACGTGCCCAACCGGTTTGTAATTTACAGCGTGTACAACACGCCGTCGAAGTTCAAGGGCGTGCTCGGGTATGCGCTGAACGATTTCGAGTTCGCGCCGAGTTACCAGATCCAGAACGGCTTGCCTTACTCGCCGACCCTGACGGGTAGTACGTCCAACCTGACCAGCGACGCGGGCGCGACCGTGACCGGCATCAACAACTCACTAAACGGCAGCGACGGCCCGACCCGGCTCGGCGTGGTCGGACGCAACTCGACCCAATACCCGCGCACACAGGTAGTGGACCTGCGCATCTCCAAACGCTTCCAGTTCTTCGAGAAGTACAACCTGGAGCTGCTGGGCGAGAGCTTCAATCTGGCGAACCATCAGAACGTCACCGCTCTGAACGCGACCTCCTACACTCTGGGCACGACGCCCGGCGTGGGCAACAGCCTTACTTTCAACACTCAAGACGGTTCGGGAGGCGGAACGCCTCTTTACCAGGCGGTCACCAACACCAACTCGAGCGGTTTCGCGTACACCCCGCGCCAGCTGCAGCTCAGCGCGCGGTTCCAGTTTTAGGAGCCGATGAAGCAAATAAGGCCCGCGCTGCCGCGCGGGCCTTGTTGTTTACGATCGGCGCGAAATCCGGTGGTGCTTTCAGGCCTGCCCGCCTTCCAGACGGCTGATGCGCTCATGCCGGATTTCGGCAACACGAAGCAACTTGCCGATGCCTTCACTCCGCTGCCTCACAATCCCCTGCAACTCGTGAACATCCGCGGTAAGAAGCTCGAGGCTTTCCGAAACCGCCCCGAGTCTTTCATCGACGCGTTGCATGCGCTGTCCGTAATCCATGAGCGAGTCCTATGCTTTCGAGAACGGCTTCCTCTCTCAACCCGTACATTCCAACAGGACAAGAGCCGCAACCCCGTACCGCTAAAATCGAGGTATGGACTTCGACATAGCAGTGGTGGGCGCGGGCCACGCCGGCTGCGAAGCCGCGGTCGCCGCCGCGCGCATGGGCCTGCGCACCGCCCTGCTCACGCTCTCGGCCGACAAGATCGCGCAGATGAGCTGCAACCCGGCCATCGGCGGGGTGGCCAAGGGACACTTGGTCCGCGAGATCGACGCGCTCGGCGGCGTGATGGGCGAGGTCGCGGACGCGGTGGGCATCCAGTTTCGCCTGCTGAACACCTCGCGCGGGCCGGCCGTCTGGAGCCCCCGCGCGCAGTGCGACAAGGCCTTGTACCGGGTCGCCATGCGCCGGGTTCTCGACCGCGAGCCGAACCTCGAGATCGTCGAGGCGGAAGCTGCCGGCTTTCTGTTCGACGGACCCGCGCGGATCGCCGGCCTCCAGCTCCGGGACGGCCGCGAGGTGCGCGCCCGCGCCACCGTGGTCACCACGGGAACGTTCCTCAACGGGCTGATCCATTGCGGCGAGCGGCAAACCCCGGCGGGGCGCGCGGGCGAGCCGGCCTCGGTCCTGCTGGGCGAGGCGCTCAAGGCGCTCGGCCTGCGCTCGGCCCGGCTCAAGACCGGCACCCCGCCCCGACTCGACGGGCGCACTATCGACTGGACCCGCTTCGAGGAGCAGCCCGGCGACGCGGAACCGACCCCGTTCTCCTTCCGCACCCGCGAGCTGGCGCTGCCGCAGATCTCCTGCCACGTTGCGCACACCACGCCCGAGACCCTGGACATCATCCGCCGCAACGTCCACCGCTCGCCCATGTACTCCGGGGCCATCGAGGCAATCGGCCCCCGATACTGCCCGTCGATCGAGGACAAGATCGTGCGCTTCCCCGACAAGGCCGGGCACCAGTTCTTCCTTGAACCCGAGGGCCTCGCGACCGACGAGGTCTACGTCAACGGCATGAGCACCTCGCTGCCCGAGGAGGTCCAGCGGGAGATCGTCGCGTCCATCCCCGGCCTCGAGAACGCGGTGATGCTGCGGCCCGGCTACGCCATCGAGTACGACTCGGTGGACCCGACGGAGCTGGACCGCTCGCTCCGGGTCAAGCGGTTCGAGGGGCTGTACCTGGCCGGGCAGATCAACGGCACCTCCGGTTACGAGGAGGCTGCTGCGCAGGGCCTGATGGCTGGGATCAACGCGGCCTTGGCGGCGCGCGGGTCGGGTGAGAGCTTCCATTTGGACCGCACGGAAGCGTACATCGCCGTGATGATCGACGACCTGATCTCCAAGGGCACCAACGAGCCCTACCGGATGTTCACTTCACGCGCGGAGTTCCGCCTGCACCTGCGCATCGATAACGCCGACCGCCGCCTGACCCCGCACGGGCGTCGGCTGGGCCTGGTCGACGACCCGACCTGGGCGGCCTACGAAAGCAAGCAGGCCCGGGCGGCCGCGCTCGCAAAGCTGCTCCCGGTGGCACGCCCCGAGCCGGGTGCCTGGAAGGAACTGCTGCCGCGGCTGCTCGCGCATGCGGAGCCCGCTCCGAATCTGCCCACCCTCGCGAACACCCAGGGCCTGACCTTCGCCGAGCTGCTGCGGCGCCCCGAGCTGACGCTCGACGGGCTGTGGCCCGCCTTGGAGCCGGTCCTCCGCACGTCCGCAAACGTTTCATTCGATCCCTGGCTGTCGGCGGAAACGCCGATCGAGCGCGGGCAGCGCCGGGTAGAGCTCAAGGCGGTCGAAACAGAGATCAAGTACGCGGGCTACCTCGACCAGCAGCGGAAGTCGATCGAGAAGCTGCGCTCGGCGGAGGGCCGGGTCATCCCCGCGCACTTCGAGTACCGCGGCGTTTCGGGGCTGTCGAGCGAATTGCAGGAGAAGCTGGCCCGCGTGCGCCCGGCGACCATCGGCCAGGCCAGCCGCATCCCGGGCGTTACGCCGGCCGCGCTGACGATTTTGAGCGTGCTGGCGGCGCAATCCCGGAGCCGGGTTTAGGGCAGTTTTCCCGATGACGTGAAGCGCGGAGAGCCTACCCATGTGGCTTTTCCCGCCGGAAGAGCCACGTTCACGGCAGCTTGGCCCTTTACACCTTCAGAAAAACCGCCTTAAATCCCCATCCCATACTCGGTGGCGATCGGGTCGCCGGCATTCGAGAAAAAATCCGAGGGGGTTCGGTGATAGAACCGGTACCGGAAGCGAAGCTCCCGTCCGACAAAAAAGCCGACCGCCACGGCCCCGATGGCCAGGGCGGCCAGGCCTGCGGCCCGGATCGGAGACAGGACGCCGTCTTCCTCTTCGAGGAGCTCGGCATCTGGATTCGAGAGGTTGAGCAGTGTCATGGGGCCATAATAGCGCAGGGTCACCCACTGAAATGTATTCGCTTTGTAAAGACGACGGTACGAAAGTCACGACCTCAGCGGGAGAGCCGCAGAGCGATCTGCGCGACGCGCGGGTCGGTGACGGTGCTCGTGATGGACCCGAACGCCGCCGACCCCTGGGTGCCGTTGGGTTGGCCGAAGGCCGGGGTATTCGTCACGTTGAACAGCTCCGCGCGCAGCTCCACGTCCACCTTTTCCGACACGGCAGTGTGCTTGATCAGCGCGAAATCCCAGTCGCGGTAAGCCGGGCCGCGCGCCGGGTTGCGTGAAGCCGACCCGAACGTGAACTGCGGGGCCTGGGTAAAGGCTGCCGTGTTGAAGAAGTGCGCCGGGGTGCGTACGCCGGGGTCGAGATTCGGCTTGCCGGTGAGGTTGGGCCGCTGAAGCGAAACCCCGGCGAATGCGTTCAGGTTGTTGGCCTGCGTGACGGTCACGGGCAAGCCGCTGTCGAACGTGAGCAGGGTGTTCAGGTTCCAGCCGCCCAGCGCGGCGGTCGCCAACCCGTGCCCGGCGAACCGCGGCAAGGCGTACACAGCCGAAAACGACAGAATGTTGGGCGCGTCCCCGTTCGAAGCGTCCCGCTCCAGCCCCGGCCGGTACGCGTCGGCGGCGATCAGCGAGGACGAGTTCGGCGAGGACAGCACGGTCGACGAGAACACGGAGGACGCATCGTCGATGAGCTTGGAGTGGGTATAGGCGAACAGGAAGTAAAGTGACCGGCTCAGCCGTTGCTCGACCTTGGCTTCGATGGCGTTGTAGTTGCTGGTGCCGCTGTTGTTGCGGTAGATCGAGACGTTCTGGAACCGGGGGTAAGGCCGAAGAAGCTGCGCCGCGGCGACGGTGCGCCCGCCGATGGAGCTCGACGCCGGAATCTGCCCGAAATAAGGGTTGGTCACCTGCGCCGTGAGCGCGGCCGGGTTCGTAATCCCCACGGCGAGCTGCGCGGCGGTCAGCTGGTTGTAGTCCGCGTCCGGAATGCCCACGTGCACCACGTGCGAACCCACGTAGGTGACGCTGAACGACAGATTGCGATTGAGCGAGCGCTCGACCGCGAGGTTCCATTGCTCCACATAACCCGAGCCGGCACTCCGGTTGACGGTGTACACGCTTTGGCCCAGGCCGGCGTTCGGCGTCGGGGCGACACGCTGGACCGAAGGGCCCGCGGACAAGACGAAGGCGGGATTGAAGCTGTCCTGCGTCGTCTGCTGCACATTTTGGATGAACGGGTACTGCGGGTTGGTAAAGGGCGTGGTAATGCCGCTCTGGTCGATGAAGACGATGCCGAACCCGGAGCGGAGCACGGTCCTGGTGTCCGGCGAGAAGGCCAGGCCAAGGCGGGGCGCGACGTTGCCCCAGTGCAGCTCACGGGCCGAGCGCGGAAAGCCGTTGACACCCAGGTAGTCCAGCTGCTGGGTCGCCAGATTGAAGACCGCGCCCTGGTTGTGGGTCTCGGTCGAGGGCAGGTGCAGCGTCCAGCGCGCGCCCAGGTTCAGCGTCAGCCGTGGCAGGATGCGCCAGTCGTCCTGCGCGAAAAACTCGTAGATATAGTCGCGAGGGCGCAGGGTCCGGGTCTGCAGGTCGATGGAGTAGGCGCCGACCTGGCCCAGCAGGAAGCTCGCGATCGAGTTGCCGCCGGTCGAGGCACCGGTGGCTTGGGTGTTGGTGCCGGTAGTCGCGAAGGTGAACGCGCCCGTCGGGTTGGGCGGTGCGATCGCGTTCAGCTCATACCGGCGAAAATCCACGCCGAAGCGGAAATCGTGCGCGCCCCGGTTCAGCAGGACGGAATCGACCAGCTCGCCGACAGCCGTCTGGTAGCGGGAAAAGGTGCTCGCCGAAGGGCCCAGTTGCTGGATGCCCGTGAGGGTGAACAGGGGGAGGGCATTGTTGAAGGCGGCATTGACCGGGGTGCCCGGGACCAGGGGCGCATTCGGGACCGTCGCGCCCGACTGCGTGTTGCCGCGCCGCGTGTAGCCGATGCGAAAGTCGTTGACCAGCGAGGGGGTGAAGGTGTGGGTCTGGTTGGCGACCACCTGCTGGCCGAGAATGTTGGTCAGCCCGGCGACGCTGCCCGTGCCGATCACCGTGCCTGCAATCAGTCCCGAGCCGTCCGGCAGGGGGGTGACAGGATTTTCATTTTCGCTGTAGTAGCTGTACCGGGCGAAGCCCCGATCGCGCGTGCCGCGCGCGGCGTCCACCCGTACGTCGAACTGCTGCTGGTGGTCGTCGTCGTTCGCCGTGCGGCTGTAGTTGTTGGTCGCCCCGGCCGCGGTCGGCTGCGGGTAGCGCGCCAAAAGGGCGGCGGCGGTGGGGTCGAAGGGCCGGTTGATCACGTCGTTGGGGAACTCGGTCCGGACGATGCGGCCGTTCACCACGCGAGTCGTCGCGGGGTCGTAGATGCGCGTGCCGGTGAAGATGCCCCGCCGCTGCAGCGCGGTCGGCACCGTCGAGATGCGCGTGACGCCGATGCGCTGAATGGTCCCTTGATAGTCGCCGAAAAAGAACAGCTTGTCGTGCAGGATGGGCGCGCCGAGCGTCGCGCCGAACAGGTTGCGCCGGTACTCGGGCTTGCGGGCGTTCGCCGGGGCGAAGTAGTTCCGGCTGTTCAGGGCCTCGTTGCGGAAGTACTCGAAGACGGACCCATGGAGATTGTTGGTGCCGGATCGCGTGGCCACATTGACGACCCCGCCGTTGAACCGCCCGAACTCCGCGGGCACGTTGTTGGCCAGCACGGTGAACTCGGCGATCGAGTCGAGGATGGGGAAGAAGGCGACCTGCCCGGGCTCGGGCTGCAGGGCGGAGATGCCGTCGTACAGGTACTCATTGGTGCGCGGCCGCCCGCCGTTGATGCGCGGCAGCAGCGTACCCGGCTGCAGCTCGACGCCCGGCACCAGCTGGGTCAGCTGGATATAGTTGCGCGTGTTGAGCGGCAGCGCCTCGACCGTGGAACCGGGGATGGTGGTCTGCACGTCGCTCGATTCGTTCTGGAGCAGCGGGGCATCGCCCGTGACGGTGACCGTTTCGCCCGCGTTCCCGACCTGAAGCGCCAGGTCGAGCCCGACCGTGACGCCCGTCGTCACGGTGATGCCGGACCGCTCCAGCCGCTGGAACCCTGGGGCCGTGACCGCGAGCGCATACCCTCCGGAGTTGAGGTGGGCGAAGTCGTACTCGCCCGCCCCGGTCGTGGTGGCTGCCTGACGAACCCCCGTGCCCGCCTCCGTCAACTCGACCCGCGCGCCGGGCACGGCCGCGCCGGAAGGACCGGTGAGCCGCCCCTTAAGCTCGCCCAGGATCTGGGCATGGAGAGGGGCAGCGGCAAAGAGAAGCAGAAAGGCAGGCCGAATCGTCATGCTTAAGCGAATCTATGCGGGACGATTCGAGATTGCAAGACGGTTTTCGACTGCCCCCTACTGAACGGTGAGAGTAAAGGCGGCGGAGTGGACGAGCGGGCCGCTGGTTGCGGTCACGGTGAGCGGGAAAGTGCCGAGAGGGGTCCCGCCGGCAGGGGCGGGAGCGGGGGCCGGTTGGGATTTCGAACCGCCGCACGCGGCTAGCAACGCAAGGAGGACGAGAGCAGCCGGAAGCCCCAAAGCGCTGGATTTGTAGAAGCGTGATGATGGACGAAGGCGCCGAAGAAGAATCGCTCCGGCGAGGAGCAGCGGCGTGACAGGATTGCGGAGAGGCCCATACCTGAACGGTTTGACCCTGGCGCTCACAACGGCCGCGGGTGCCGATGCCGTCACGGTGAGCTTGAGAGTGGTTGACTGCGCTGCCGCCAGGCTGGTGGTTTCCGGGGAAAACGCGCAGGTCGCCTGAGCCGGAAGCCCGGAGCAGGCGAACGTGACCGTGCCGGAGAAAGCACCGATCGCACCCACGGCGAAGCCGGTCGAGGCCGAGCTGCCGCGCGCGACGGTCAGGGTAGTCGCGGGTGCAACGA
>CAXUHL010000065.1:6596-13302 GCA_964250745.1 uncultured Acidobacteriaceae bacterium | reverse complement strand
ACCGCCGGAATCCGGCGCAAGGGCAAGACCAATCTGATGGCGGAAAAACTCTCCGTCGTCATGGCGCGGCGGCATCTCGAGGCTGCCGACGTTTCGCTGCTGCTGATCGACGCGGTCGAGGGTGTCACCGGGTCGGACGCCACTATCGGCGGCTACGCGCACGAGAGCGGACGGTCCGTGGTGGTGGTGGTGAACAAATGGGATCTCTTGACGACCGCGCGTACCGACGGCAAGCCGCACGCCGACCGCAAGCTCTACGAGGAGCAGGTGCGGGACTCGCTGAAGTACCTGGATTACGCGCCGGTGGTGTTCATCTCGGCGTCCGAGGGCAAGGGCGTGCAGCGTGTGCTGGAGGCGGTGGAGCGCGTGGCGGCGGAGCGGCGCAAACGCGTCTCCACCGGCCAGATGAATCGGTTTCTCGAGAAGGTGGACTTCGAGCGGGCCACGGTGCCGATGAACAAGCGCGTACGGATCTTTTACATGACGCAGGCGGCCGTCGCGCCGCCGACTTTCGTGCTGTTCACCAACCGGGACGTCGAGCTGCACTTCTCCTACCGGCGCTTCCTGACCAACCAGATACGGGAAGCCTTCGGGTTCGAGGGCTCGCCGATCTGGTTCAAGGTCAAGGCGCGCAACGCGGAGAAGGAAGCATGAAGGAGATGACGGACGAAGACGCGGCCCAGGCGATCGCGCGCGCGCTGGCCGACCCGCAGCGCTGGCGGATCCTGAAGGAGCTCGCCGCGCCCGGACTGGCGAGCGAGGGTGGCATGGCCCCCTGCGCGCTGCTGCGCGAGGTGGTGGACGTGGGGGCGGCGACCCTGTCGCACCACATGCGGGAGCTGCGCGAGGCCGGGCTGGTGGAGGAGCGGCGCGCGGGCCGCACGGTGCGGTACCGCCTCCGCGCGGAGGTTGTGGAGGCCTTCATGGGCGTGCTGACCCGCGACCTGCTGGGGCGAGGCGAGGCCCGGCCCCAGTCCGCGGACGGCTGAACTTCCTGCATCGCGGCCGGAGCGCGAACCATCTTCCGTTCGAGCGGCATAGAAGGCCCCGGAGGGAAAATGGCGAGGCTGACCGGCAAGGTGGCGGTGGTGACGGGCGCGTCGAAGGGCATCGGCGCGGGAATCGCGAAGGCCTTCGGCGCGGCGGAGGCGTCGGTGGTGGTGAACTACGCTTCGGACAAGGCCGGCGCGGATCGAACCGTGGAGGCTATCGCGGGCTCCGGCGGCAAGGCCGCGGCGGTACAGGGGGATGTCAGCAAGCCGGCGGATGTGAAGCGGCTGTTCGAGGAAACCGAAAAACTCTTCGGCCCCGCGGACGTGCTCGTGAACAATGCCGCGGTGTATGAGATCGGCCCGATCGAGGCCATCTCCGCAGAAAGCTTTCACCGGCAGTTCGATATCAACGTGCTGGGCGTCCTCCTGGCGACGCAAGCCGCGGTGGAGCAGTTCGGCGAGCGCGGCGGCAATGTCCTCAACATCGGCTCCATCGCGTCGGCCGGGCAGGCACCGGGGATGATCGTTTACGCGGCGACCAAAGGCGCGCTCGAAACGGTCACGCTCCAACTGGCGAAGGAGCTCGCGGCGAGGCGCATTCGGGTCAACTGCATCAGTCCCGGCTACGTCGCGACGGAAGGCATGGGGTTTCTCGCCGGCACGAAGATCGAAGCGGGTCTGATCGGCGCGATTCCGCTGGGGCGCGCGGGCGCTCCGGATGACATCGCCGACGTGGCGGCCTTTCTCGCCTCCGACGAGGCCAGGTGGATTACCGGCGAGATCCTGCGCGTGAGCGGCGGGCAGAAGGCCTGAGCGCCGCTTCTCGGCGAGAAGCCCGGCGGACGAAGGAAGAGCATCGCCCGGCTGCATCGCTTCATCAGTTCAGAGGTGGTTCAAGGAGAAAAAGCATGGCGAAACTCACAGGCAAAATTGCCGTCGTAACGGGCGCGTCCAAGGGCATCGGCGCGGGCATCGCGAAAGCGTTCGGAGCCGAGGGCGCCTCCGTGGTGGTCAACTACGCGGGCGACAAGGCCGGCGCGGAAAAGACCGTCGCGGCGATCACGGGCGCGGGCGGCAAGGCGATCGCCGTGCAGGCGGGCGTGGACAAACCCGCCGACATCGAACGCTTGTTCGCGGAGACGGAAAAAGCGTTCGGGCCGGCCGACGTGCTGGTCAACAACGCCGGCGTGTTCGACTTCATGCCGCTCGACGCGATCACGGAAGAAGAGTTCCACCGCCAGTTCAACGTCAACGTGCTGGGGCTGCTGCTGGCTTCGCAGGCGGCGGTCCGCCATTTCGGCGACCGGGGCGGAGCGATCATCAATATCGGCTCCAACATCACCAGCGTGCAGATGCCGACCTCGACCGTGTACGCGGGCACCAAGGGCGCGCTCGAGGTGATGACGGGCGTGCTGGCCAACGAGCTGGCGCCCCGGAAGATCCGCGTCAACGCCCTCAACCCCGGCTACACCGACACGGAAGGCGTCACGAGCTTCCAGGCGGGTCCGGAGACCGACTTCGGCAAGCAGATGATCGCCGAAACCCCGCTCGGACGCGCGGGAACGCCGCGGGACATCGCACGGGTCGCTTTGTTCCTGGCCTCGGAAGACTCGGAATGGGTGACGGGGCAGATCATCCAGGCCTCCGGCGGAGCGAGATAGCGCGGGCGGCCCCGCTGCGGCGGCCGCCCCTATACTGGGAATTGTGGCAGAGCTCCCGACCATTCGATTCGCTTCCCCGGCGGACGCGCCCGCCATTCGCGGCCTGATCGTCGAGCTGGCGATCTACGAGCGTGAACCGGACGCGGTCGTCCTCACCGAGGCGGACCTGCTGAGGGACGGCTGGGGGCCGCGTCCGCGCTTCACCTGTCTGGTGGCGGAAGAGGCGGGCCCAAACAGCAGTTCAGCGACCGGGCTGGTGTGCGGCTTTGCGCTGTACCACCCGATTTACAGCACCTGGCAGGGCCGGTCGATGTACCTGGAAGACCTGTATGTGCAGCCCGCCTACCGAGGGCGAGGGCTTGGCACGGCGCTGCTGGCGCGGGTCGCGGCCGAGGCCGAGCGGGCCGGATGCGCGCGCCTGGACTGGAGCGTGCTGACATGGAACCAGCCCGCGATCCGGGTGTACGAGCGCATCGGCGCGTTCCGCATGGAGGAGTGGCGGCGCATGCGGCTCTCCGGCGACGCGCTGGCGGTGCTGGCCGCGACCTCCGGGGTGGACCTGTGAGCCGTCTTCGCGTCATCGGCGGGGGTCTCGCCGGGCCGGAAGCCGCGCTGGTCGCGGCGCGCTTGGGCGTCCCCGTCGACCTGTACGAGATGCGACCGGCTCGCACCACGCCGGCCCACCAAACGAGCGACTTCGGCGAACTTGTCTGCTCCAACTCGCTCAAGAGCGAGAGCGAAGGCACCGCGCCGTGGCTGTTGAAGCAGGAGATGCGGCGGGCCGGCTCACCCCTTCTGCGCTGCGCGGACGCGACCGCGGTGCCGGCAGGCCACGCCCTTGCCGTGGATCGAGTCGAGTTTTCCCGGACCATCGCCGCGGCGATCGCGGCCGAGCCGGGCATCACCGTCCATCGCGAAGAGGTCACTTCCCTCGCGGACGGAGGCATGACGGTCGTCGCGACGGGTCCGCTGACGTCCTCCGCCCTCTCGGACGAAATCGCGCGGCTCACCGGCTCAGAGCACCTGGCGTTCTACGACTCCATCTCGCCCATCGTGGATGCGGAAACCATCGACATGGAGCGGGTGTACTTCGCGGCGCGCTGGGACAAGGGGACGGCGGACTACATCAACTGCCCCATGGATAAGCCGGAGTACGAGCGGTTTCTCGATGCGCTGCTCTCGGCCGAGCCGGCCGAAGCCAAGGAGTGGGAGAAGCTGCCCTACTTCGAGAGCTGCCTGCCCATCGAGGAGCTGGCCCGGCGCGGCCGCGATACGCTCCGGTTCGGGCCGATGAAGCCGGTAGGCCTGCGCGACCCGCGCACCGGCCGCCAGCCCTGGGCGGTCGTGCAGCTGCGGCAGGAAAACCTGCGGGCCGACTCCTACAACCTGGTGGGCTTCCAAAACCACCTGAAATACGCCGAGCAGGCGCGGGTGCTGCGGCTCATCCCGGGGCTCGAGAATGGGAAGTTTCTCCGCTGGGGGCAGATCCATCGCAACACGTACATCCATTCGCCCAGCGTCCTGAGCCCCGAGCTCCGGCTGCGGGCGCACCCGCGCATCTTCTTCGCGGGGCAGATCTCCGGGGTCGAGGGGTATACGGAATCGATCGCGACCGGGCTTCTGGCTGGCATGTACGCGGCCTCGGCGGCGCTGGGCGAGCCCATCGACCGCGTGCCCCGTTCTACCGCACTTGGTTCTTTAGTCCGCTACATCACCGAGGCCGACGCGAAGCACTTCCAGCCGGCGAACATCACCTTCGACCTGCTGGAGACGCTGGATGAAGAGGCGCGCAAGCGTCTGCGCAAGGACAAGAAAGCCCGGCACGGGCTGGTGTGCGAGCGGGCGCTGGCCGCCTTCGACGGCTGGTGGGCGCGGCAAGGAACGGCTGTCCCGGCGGTGCCCGCATGAGGGCGGTCGTCTCGCTGTCGGGCGGCATGGACTCCTGCGTATGCGCCGCGCTGGCCGCCCGGGACTACGAGGCGTGCGCGCTCCACGTCTCCTACGGCCAGCGGACGGAGGCGCGCGAGCTCGAAGCGGCGCGGGCCGTGGCATCCGCGCTCGGCATCATCGAGTTCCTGCACCTGCGCACTGACCTGTTCCGGCGTATCGGCGGGTCTGCCCTCACGGATCCGTCCATGGCGATTCCCGATGCGCCGCAGATCGTGGGTTCAGAAATCCCGGTCACCTATGTCCCGTTTCGCAACGCCCATTTCCTAAGCGCCGCGGTGAGCTGGGCGGAGGTTCTCGGGGCGGAGCGCATTTATATCGGCGCGGTCGAGCAGGACTCCTCCGGCTACCCGGACTGCCGCCCTGCCTACTACGAGGCGTTTCAGGAGCTGGTCCGGACCGGCACGAAAGAGGGCACGATCCGGATCGAAACGCCGCTGATCCGGATGAGGAAAAACGAGATCGTGCGGCTCGGGGTTGAGTTGGGTGCGCCCTTGCGTGTAACGTGGTCCTGCTACGGGGCCGAACGGGAAGCCTGCGGCGTGTGCGACAGTTGCGTCTTGCGCCTGCGCGCGTTCGCCGAGGCCGGCATGCCCGACCCGATCCCCTATGCGGCGCGAGCCGCCGGCGACTGACCCCGAGAAGAAAAGAGGAGAACGATGAGCGTACGATCCAACCTCCCGGCAACCGCGTTGTTCCTGAGCGCCCTGAGCCTGTCCTGCCTGACGGCGCTGGGCCAGGCCAAGCCCACCGCCAGCATCCATGGGCAGGTCACGGACCCGGCCGGCGCGCCCATCCCGAACGCGATCGTCGTGGTGACGCCGGATGCCAAGGCGGCCAAGTACCAGTTCACCGCGGACGCGAACGGTGCCTACAAGGGCGACGGCATCGAGCCGGGCACGTATGTCATCGAGCTGCAGCCCGCGGGCAAACCGGTCGACCTGTCGAAGCCCGTCGACGTGTTCCAGAATGTCAAGATCGACGCCGGTGCCGACATCACGGAGAACTTCGACCTGACCCGCGCCGAGTACCTGGCGAAGCTCACCCCCGAGCAGCGCAAGCAGATCGAAGACGTGAAGGCGAAGAACTCGGAAGCGCTCAAGGCCAACTCGGTCATCAAGAACCTGAACGCCGACCTCCAGACCGCGCGCGCCGACATCAAGGCGAAAAACTACTCGGAAGCCGACACGCTGATGACCAAGGATTCGCAGCTCAAGCCGGACGCGGCGGTGATCTGGCTGGAGCTGGGCAACGCGCAGACGGGCGAAAAGAAGTATCCGGAAGCGGCGACCTCGCTCCAGAAGGCGATCTCGCTCGAAACGGCGAATCCGAAGCCGAACGCGGAGCTGCTGGGCGGCGCGAACAACGCCCTGGGTGAGGCGTTCGCGGGGCAGAACAAGGTCCCCGACGCGCAGGCCGCGTACGAAGCGGCGGCGAAGGCCAACCCGCCCGCGGCCGGCACCTACTTCACCAACGAAACGATCATCCTCGCGCGGTCGGGCCAGGCGGGCGACGCGGTGTCGGCGGCGGCGGACAAGGCGATCGCCGCGGATCCGAACAAGCCTGTTCCCTACTACCTGAAGGCGCAGTCGCTGATCTCCAAGGCGACCGTGGACCCCAAGACGCAGAAGATCCAGGCGCCGCCGGGCTGCGCGGAGGCCTACCAGAAGTACCTGGAGCTCGCGCCGGACGGGCAGTTCGCGGCGGATGCGAAGAACATCCTCGAAAGCATGGGGCAGAAGGTCAATACGAAGTACACGGCGGGCAAGAAGTAGCTCTTCGCTTCAGCGAGGGTGCCCGGAAACCGGGCATCCTACGATTTTGCGCGCACGGCGGTTGACTTTTGAGCTTCGCGGGCGTTCCAATCGGATGGGAATGCGCAAGATTTCCCCCGCGTTGCGTACCACCGGGGGATCTGGTCACCGCTTTCGGAGCAGCCGGACCAAGGTGCAAACTGCCAGGATCGTTAGGCCGTCAAGCTTCACGGTCATCAGCAAATGCACCCAGGATGTCTTTCCAACCATAGGTCACCTCCATCAGGGAATCGGGCGTGGGAGGTCTCCGCCGCGGGACCCCCCGGGCTGGTTCCCCACCACCACAGTTTTG
>CAXUHL010000065.1:0-6586 GCA_964250745.1 uncultured Acidobacteriaceae bacterium | reverse complement strand
CCCACCCAACCGATCCCCCCCCCCCCCCGGTCCCGGGGGTGGCCCCTTCCCGCGCGCCCACCGCCGGATGGCTGTTCCGAGCCAACCTCGTTGTGCCGCCACGCAACCTGTTGAAGATGGCTCCAGTGTAGAGCCGCCGACCGCTCTCCCAGACACACCGAAGTAATGCCGTGCGCGTTTGTCTCTACACTCCTCCTATGAGTGTTCTGTCCTACGACGAAGCGGCAGCCCGGGTGCGCGCGGAAGCCGCGAAACTGAATCCAACCGGAATGGAAGAGGTAAAGCTGACGCAAGCACGAGGCCGTGTGCTTGCCGAGCCGGTCACAGCCGACCGCGACCAGCCCCCTTTTCCTCGCGCGACCCGGGACGGCTTTGCCGCGCGCTCAAGAGACTGGCCCGGTCCGCTGCAGGTCGGCGGCCTGCTGCGCGCGGGCGAAAGCTGGCCCGGAAAAATCGCACCGGGCGCATGCCTGGAGATTATGACCGGCGCGCCCGTACCGCCGGAGCTGGACACGGTGGCGATGGTGGAGCATTGCGAGCGCACGGGCGAGCAGGTTTCCCCGCACCCGGGCCGCACGCTGGAGCCGGGCGAGAACATCGTCGCGCGCGGGGCCGAGGCGCGCGCCGGGGCTGTGCTGGTGCCCGCGGGTACACGGCTCACCGTACATGGCCTCGCGGTCGCGGCTGCTTGCGGGTATGCGCGGTTGCAAGTCTTCACCAAGCCGAGGGTAGCGATCCTGGCCACGGGCGATGAGCTGGTCGAGCTCGCCGCGACGCCCCAGCCGCACCAGATCCGCAACTCCAATACCTGGACGCTGGCCGCGCAGGCGGAGGCGCTGGGGGGCGAGCCGGTGATGCTGCCGCCGGCGCCCGACGAAGCGCAGACTCTGCGGGCGGCGCTCGAGCGGGCCCTTGCCGACGCGGACATGCTGCTGGTCTCGGGCGGCGTGTCCATGGGCAAGTTCGACCTGGTCGAGCCCGCGCTCGCGGACCTGGGCGCGCGCTTCCACTTTACCGGCGCGAAGATCCAGCCGGGCAAGCCGGTCGTGTTCGGGTCGGTCGCGGGAAAGCCGTTTTTCGGGCTGCCCGGCAACCCGGTTTCGACCATGGTTTGCTTCGCGTTATTCGCCGCGCCAGTCCTCGCCGCGCTCGGGGGGGAGCACGGCTACGCGCTCCCTTTCGCGGAGGCGCGCCTTCGCGGGCCGGTCCGAAACAAGCCGGGGCTCACGCGGTTCCTCCCCGCCCTCCACGCGCACCCGCTTGTTGAGCCGGTCGCCTGGCAGGGTTCGGGCGACCTGGCCGCCACGGCCAAGGCGAATTGCTTTCTGGTCGTCCCGCCCGAGGCCGGCGATCTCGCGGCGGGCGCGTCCGTGACCGTGCTGCTAGCCTGAAATCATGACGGAAACGAAGCTATCCCACTACGGCGCCGACGGCGAGGCGCGCATGGTGGACGTAGGCGGCAAGGCGGCGACCCGGCGTGAGGCCGAAGCCGAAGCGTTCGTGGCGCTGGTGCCGGCGGTGCTGGCGGCACTGCCGCGCAACCCGAAAGGCAATCCCCTCGAGGTCGCGCGCTTCGCCGGAATCCAGGCGGGCAAGCGCACCGCCGATCTGATCCCCATGTGCCACCCTCTGCCGCTGACGTTTCTGGACGTGTCCGCGACCGTGACCGAAAACGGTGTAGCCATCCGCGCCATCGCCGCGACCGAAGCCAATACCGGCGTCGAGATGGAAGCTCTCACCGCTGCTTCGATCGCCGCTCTGACGGTGTACGACATGTGCAAGGCGCTCGACAAGGGCATCGCGATCGAGCGGGTCCGGCTCACGCGCAAGACCGGCGGCAAGAGCGGCGCGTACCGGCGCGAGGAGACCCCGCAAACATGAGCATGGCCCAGGCGCACGCGACCGCCGTCGAGAAAACCCATACAACTACCGCGCCGCCGCCGCCCGCGCCCCACAGGACCGTCTTCGACTCCGCGCACTGGCAGGCCATCGCGCTCGGCACCATCGTGGTTTGTCTGGCGATCACGGTCGGCCTGGCGATCCACAGCTTACTGTTTCGCATCCTCGCGCGGTTCCGCCACAAGGACGTAAAGGCCTCGCCGGTGCTGCACATCCTGGGCAGCCATCTGCGCCGCCCGGCCCTGTGGATCACTCTGCTGACCATGGTCGGGGCCGTGCAGCCGTTTCTTTCAATCGACGAGCCCCTGCACTCGCAGCTCGGCAAGGCGCTTGCGATCGCATGGCTGCTGGCCTTCGGCTGGCTCATGGTTTCCGGTGTGTATGTCTTCGAGGATGTAGTGCTGCTGCGCTACACGGGCCCCAGCGCGGCGGACGACGTGCGCGCGCGCCGGGTCCGGACGCAGCTGGTGCTGATGCGGCGGCTCGCGATCCTGCTCCTGATGGTGCTCACCGCCGGGCTGATCCTGAGCCTGTTCCGCGACTCGGCGATCTGGCAGTACGGCGCGGGGCTGCTCGCCTCCGCCGGCCTGGCCAGCCTCGTGCTCGCGACCGCCGCCAAGTCCAGCGCGTCCAACCTGCTCGCCGGCATCCAGATCGCCCTCACCGAGCCGATCCGGCTCGACGACGTGGTCATCGTCGAGGGCGAGTACGGCAGGATCGAGGAGATCACCACCACCTACGTCGTGGTCGCGCTTTGGGACTACCGGCGGCTGATCCTGCCGCTGACCTACTTCATCGAGAAACCGTTTCAGAACTGGACCCGCGAGCACTCCGACCTGATGGGGACGGCATTCCTTTACGTCGACTACTCGGTGCCGGTCGAGGCGCTGCGGGCCGAGTTCTTCCGCCTGCTCGAGGACGCGCCGCAGTGGGACCGCAAGATCAAGGCCCTGCAGGTGACCAACCTGTCGGAGCGCGCAATGGAGATTCGCTGCCTGCTGAGCGCGCGCAACGCGGGGGATGCGTTCGACCTGCGCTGCATCGTGCGCGAGGGCATGATCGCGTTCGTGCAGCGCGAGTATCCCGAGGCGTTCCCGAGGACACGCATCGCCGCTCTCGGCGGCCGGCTGAATGACCTGCCGCCCGACGGTCAGACCGCTTCGGCCAGGTAGACGCCGAACCAGCCCTGCTCGTCGGTCCACACCGGCCCCGGCGCAAAACCGGCCCCGGCCAGCAGCGCCGCGACGCCCGCGCCCGTGAACTTATAGCTGTTCTCGGTGTGGATGGTTTCACCCGCGCTGAAGTTGAGCCGGAGCTCGAGCACTGGGATCCTGACCGTTTGCGCGACGGTCGAGCGGAGGTGCATCTCGATACGCGAGGCCGCCTCGTTCCAGCGGGCCTCGTGCGCCCATTGATCGAGCGCGAAGTCCGCGCCGAGCTCCGCATCGATGCGGCGCAGGACGTTGCGGTTGAACTCCGCCGTGACCCCCTCGGCGTCGTCGTAGGCGGCCAGCAGCAGCTCCGGGGCTTTCACGTGGTCGACACCCAGCAGCAGGCGGTCGCCCGGCGCGAGCTGCCGCCGTACGGAAGCGAGCAGGGCCGCGGCCGCGGCGGGCTCGAAGTTGCCCAGGCTGGAGCCGATATAGAGCACCAGCTTCCTTCCGGGGCTCAAAGGCCCAAGCCCCTCGGTGTAGTCGGCGGTGCGGGTGTGGACGCGCACCCCGGAGATCCGCGCTTCGAGGTAGCGGCGGGCCTCCTCCAGGGCGGATGCGGCGACGTCGATCGCGTGGTAATCCACCGTGCCCTGCGCGGCGGCGGCGGCCTGCAGCAGCAAGCCGGTCTTGAGAGCGGTCCCCGCGCCCAGCTCCACCAGCGTGAGCGCCTGCCCGCCGGACGCTGCCGCGACGATCTGCCCCGCGTGGGAGGCGAACAGCGCGCGCTCCGTGCGGGTCAGGTAGTACTCGGGCAGCAGGGTAATGCGCTCGAAGAGTTCGGACCCGCGCTCGTCGTAGAACAGCCAGGGGCTCAGCGAGCGGGGCGCGGTGGAGAGACCCCGGTAGACTTCAGCGCCGAGGGAGGTTTCGCGCGCGGACGCAACAGCTTGTGCAGACATGAGCTTCCGATCTGGGAGGGTTGCCGTCAGCGCCGGGCGAGCCGAATGCCTGAAAACTGCCAGCGGGTGTGCGTGGGGAAGAAGTTGCGGTAGGTGGGCCGGATGTGCGAGGCCGGCGTGGCGACCGAGCCGCCGCGCAGGACCATCTGGTTCGCCATGAACTTGCCGTTGTACTCGCCCAGCGCGCCGGGCACGGCGTCGTAGCCGGGGTAGCCCAGGTAAGCGCTCGCCGTCCATTCCCAGGTGCCTCCCAGGGGGGCGGTCATGCTCGGCAGTGGATGGAGCGCGCCGCCTTCGAGCAGGTTGCGCTCGTCCGGCTCCTGGCCGGCGGCAGCGGTTTCCCACTCGGCCTCCGTCGGCAGCTTGGCCCCGGCCCACCGGGCGAAGGCGTCGGCCTCAAAGTACGAGACGTGGCACACGGGCGCGGCGAGCAGGTCGGCCAGCGGCACCTCGCCGCGCAGGGTAAACACGGTCCAGTCGCCGTCCTCACGATGCCAGTAAAGCGGCGCGTCCCAGCCTTCGCGCTGGACCGCGTCCCAGCCTTCCGAGAGCCACAGGTCGGCGCGA
Source organism: uncultured Acidobacteriaceae bacterium (assembly GCA_964250745.1). GTDB lineage: Bacteria > Acidobacteriota > Terriglobia > Terriglobales > Acidobacteriaceae > EB88. Next base: position 2,007 of record CAXUHL010000065.1, on the reverse strand, counting down.
GTGTAGCCGCCGTCCTCCATGAACTGCAGGTACTCCGCGCAGGAGACCGGGCGGGACGCAAGTTCGAACGCATCGAGCCACACGCGATGGCGGGGCTGCTCGTTGTCGAAGCAAAAATCGCGGCCGGCATGGCCAATGGTGCGCAGGCCCTCTTCGTAGGGGGTCCAGGCCTGGCGTGTCAGGGGCGCTCCAGGTTCGGGCAGGGCTTCTTCGCGGTAGGCCGGGCGCAGCGGGTTCGACCACAGGGCGTGCTTGATGTCGGTGAGGAGCAGCTCGCCGTGCTGCTGCTCGTGGTGCAGGCCCAGGACGAGGCGGCGCTCGGCTTCCTCGGGCGCTTCGCCGGCGAACAAGTGCTCCAGCGCGGTGTCGACGTGAGCGCGGTAGTCCAGAATCGCGTCGAGCCCGGGGCGCGAAAACGAAGCGCGCAGCTTCTTCTGCGGCTGGCTCGACACAGCGTTGTAGTAGGAGTTGAACAGCCAATGGAAGTCGGGATGGAAGGGCCGGTAGCCGAGGAGGAACTCGCGCAGGAGAAAGGTTTCGAAGAACCAGGAGGTGTGGGCCAGGTGCCACTTGGCGGGGCTCGCCTCCGGGCAGCTTTGCACCATCATGTCCTCAGGGGTGAGCGGTGAGGCCAGCGCCAGGCTTTGCCGGCGCACGGTACACAGCTGTGTAATCAGGCTTCCATCTCGAGCGGTCTGTACAGCTGTGGCCATGGGCGGCGTCTCCGGTCCGTCCTAACTTAGCAGCACAGAGGCGCGCTTGTGTTGCCCTCGGGATGGATTTAACGCGGCGATGCAGCCATCGGTGACCACGGTAAACTGAAGACATCTTCCCTGGTCCGGGGCGCGCGTCTTTTCGCGGCTTCGACCGTCCTACCCGAGCGAGCCCCCGACCCCGATGCCTGTTCTCCGCACCCTTCTCTCAGCTGCCCTTTGCGCCATCCCCGCGCTTGCACCGGCGCAGGAGGACTCCGCCTTCGACATTGCCGGGCTCCAGGCGATCCGGGGCACGGTGGCGCGGACGGACGGCGGCTCCGTGTTCGTGAAAGTGCAAAGCGGGACGGTCTACGAGGTGCAAACCGGGGCCAACACGCACTTTGTCAAAAACGCCGAAGCCGCGCGCGCCGGGGCCGCCAAGGCCGGCGACACGGTGATCGCCGGGGGCGAGCTGGACGCGAAAAAGCACACGCTGGGGGCGGTCTTCGTCGCGGTGGTGGACGCGGCGGAGCTGGCCGAGCTGGACCAGCGGCGCGCGCAGTGGGGCAAAACCTGGCTCGCCGGGACCATAACCGCGAAAAACGGCACCGCGCTCGTCATCCAGCGGCCCGACGGCGTCGTCAATACGGTCACCGTGGATGAAGACACCTCGTTTCGCAAGCGCCACCAGAGCATCACGCTGCCGGAGATCGAGGTAGGCGACGGGCTCACCGCGAGCGGGGCTCAACTGAACGGCAAGTTCACGGCCAAGGTGCTGACGGTGGTGGACGCGGCGGAGATTCGCGCGTGGCAGCGCATCAACGACCAAACGGCGCAAAGCGAAAAGAAGGCGAGGTGAGGGTGCTGCCGCGCAGGCGTTGGCTCGCCCTGGCTGCCGGTTTCTGGCTGCCGGTGTGCGGGCCGGCGCAGAACACGGCGACCCCCGCCGGGCAGAGTCCGGCTCCGGCCGCCCTGCCGGAAGCCGCGGGCGGCCTGGTGCATGGCAGCGTGGCCGCGGGCCCGCTCCCGTTTCCGGGCGTCGCCGTGACGGCCACCAACACGTTGACGGGCGCAAAATACACCACCACCACGGGCCTGGACGGCGCTTTTCGACTCCGCATCCCCGAGGATGGCCGCTACGTGCTGCGGACCGACTTCGCCGCCTTTGCCGCGAATACGGCGGAGGTGCGCTTCGGGGGATCGAAAGGCGGGTCGCGTGACGTAACGGAAACGTTCGCGCTCGTGCTGCTTTCGCGCGTGCCCGCGCAGGCCGAGGACCGCGGGGCTCTGGGTTCCGCGCCCGGTGCTGGGC
>CAXUHL010000064.1:0-13310 GCA_964250745.1 uncultured Acidobacteriaceae bacterium | reverse complement strand
GGGCAAGAGCGGGTTCGGCCGTGGAAGGCGCGGGCCTGTGCAGCGCGACAACCATCAAAACGACGGCAAGCAGGGCAAGGGCAAGCAGGCTGGCGGCGCGGCGAAAGGTCACAGCGCGATTCTAGGGCAAGGGCGCGGATGCCCCTGCTTCGAGCGAGTGAAGACCGCCGGTCAGCCCTTTCCCAGGAGGGAGTCCGCGAAGTGCTCCAGCAGGTCGGCGGGGTCGCGGTACACTTCCGCGCAACCCGCCGCGAGGAGGTCGTCGCGTTTCCAGCCGCCGCACGTCAATCCAATGGTCCGAATGCCCAGCTTGCCCGCGGACTCCGCGTCATAGGGCGTATCGCCCAGCGCGACGGCCTGGTCTGCCGCCACTCCCGCCTTTTTGAGCGCCGCGGCGAAGATGTCCGGAGCCGGTTTGGAAGTTTGGGCGTCCGCGCTGCTGGCGGCCTTTTCGATGAGGTCCTCCATGCCGACGATTTTTCCGTAGGTTTCGAGGTCTCCCGGTTCCGACGAGGTCGCCAGTGCGATGCGGATGCCACCGTCCCGCACACGTCGAAGAAGCTCACGCGCCTGGGTGAATGGGACCACGCGCGGCATGAAGTCGCGATGAAAGATCTCCCCTCGCAGCGCTTTCAAGGGCTCTTCGAGGCGCGCCCGATCTCCTTCCGGAACAAACACCGGGATGACCTGGTCGCCGCCCTTGCCGATCTGCCGCCAAGCCTCGTCCATGCCGACCTGGATGTCGAATTGCTCGAACGCTCTCCGCCAGGACTCCGCGTGCAGCGTGTTGCTGTCTACCAGCGTGCCATCGATATCCGTCAGCAATACCTTAACCATGCAGGATGGGATGCCTCACGCGCAGCGGATTTCCGTGCTCTAGCCGACGCATGAGCTGAAGAGAACACTTCCGCGGTCGTTACACAAAGACCAGGCACTGCGGACGGCTCAGGGCCGCCTCCGTGCTTTTAGCCGCGAGCTTGCCGGTGCGCGGATCGCGGGGGAGGATTTCGATCGTGTCCGATTCCTGGTTGGCTACCAACAGCCACTGCTCCGTCGGGTCGAGCGTCAGATGGCGCGGCACCTTGCCCCGGATCTCCGTCCGTTCGAGCTCGTGCAGTTCGCCGGATGCCGGATCGACGGCAAACGTGTACAGGCCGTCATGGTAGCGGTCCGCCGCGTACAAGAAGCGCCCGGCCCGGTCCAGGACAGCGTCGGAGGCCTGCGAACGCCCGTGAAAATCCGAATTGTTGAGCGGCAGCTGCTGCCGCGTGGTCAGGGTTCCGGCGCGCTCGTCCCACTCCAGCACCAGCACCGCCGATTTCAGCTCCGCAACGCAGTATGCCCAGCGGCCGTTGGGGTGGAAGACGAGCGCCCGCGGCCCCGCGCCGGCCGGTGCCTGCCACTCTCCCTGACGGTTCCCGGGTATATGCGCCGACAGCTTCGCCGTGGCTGGATCGAGCGCGTACAGGTGGATCCGGTCGAGCCCAAGATCGTTGAACAGCGCAAACCTGCCGCCCGGCGAGGCCGTCGCCCGGTGCACGTGCGGGGCCTCCTGGCGTTCCTTGTTGGGCCCCGAGCCGGCATACTGAAAGTGCGAGACCGCGGGGCTCACCCGTCCGTCCTTGCCCACCGCGAACGATGAGGCGCTGCCGCCTCCGTAGTTGGCGCACAGCAAGGTCCGCCCGCTCCGGTCCACCCCCACATGGCAGGTACCCGTGCCGCCCGACGCGGCCGAGTTGACCGGGGCCAGCTTGCCGCCCGGCTGAACTTGAAAGCTCGACACCCCTCCGGAGCTTTGCCCCGCAAAAGTGTCCGTTTCGTTCGCGGCAAACAGGAACTGCCGGTCCGGCGCAAGCGCCAGAAACGTCGGCATCGGGGTTTCCGCCGCGAGGCCCAGCGAGTGCAGCGTGCCGCTCTGCGCGTCCCAGTGGTAGGCGTAGATGCCGCGGCTGCCCCGGCCGGTTTGCGTACCTACGAACAGCACCGGCTGCGCGTCCGGCTCCGCGGCTGCCCCGCGCAACGCCGCCGCGAACACCGAGGCCGCCGTGGCCGCGCCTTTCAGGAACCGCCGCCGGTTCAAGTGCTTCACCCCTCACCTCGTGCCGCGCAGCCCCGATTCACCATAGAAACGTTCTACCCGCCGCCCTGTACGGGTGTCCATACCCGTGAACTCCCGCAGGCACCCCCGCGTCTTTCGTCTTTTCTTCTATCGGCACTTCGGGCGCTTTTCTTCAGGGTGTTGCTCACTTTTTTTCGCGACGGCTCACGCATGCATTCGTGCAGACGCGAGCGAGAGGAGGGGTGTATAGCTCATGATTTGGGGAAGGAGAATGCCTTTACCGGTCGGAGGCGGGCGGCATGACGGCCATGTTGCGCGTCATCTCGTAGGTGTACGCGATGCGGTGGATCACCGTAATGGTCGAAAGCACCGCCAGGACCCAGAGCACCGGGGCCATAACGCCCCAGCGCGCGAACAACGCCCCGAGCAGCACCAGAACGATGCGCTCCGGGCGCTCCATGAAGCCGACCTTGCACTTGCCGATCAAAGCCTCGGCACGGGCGCGGGTGTAGCTCACCAGCAGCGAGGTGACCATGACAAACGCGGTGAGCCCGACGTAGAAGAAGCGGTTCCCGCGGGCGTAGTACACCAGCAGGCCGAAAAACAGCGCCACGTCGGAGTAACGGTCGATGACCGAGTCGAAGAACGCGCCGAACACGGTGACCTGGTTGGTTTGGCGCGCCACCCGCCCGTCGACCATGTCGAAGATGCCTGCCCCGATGATGACCAGACCCGCGTACAGAAACATGCGGACGAAGTTACGCTCGTTGGCGTAGCCGAAAAACAACGCCGCGACCGAGTTGATGATCAGGCCGACAAAGGTGAGGACGTTCGGGGAAATGCGGGTCAGGGCGAGCCCATTGACGATGAGCTGGAGCAGCACGCCGCACGCACGCCCGAACGCGCCGGTCCAGGTTTTGCCGGTCGAGATTGCATCGCGGCGCGAAGGCGTTGCCGCGGCGGCGGCGGGTTCGGAGCGGCGGGCGGGCCAGCGGCTGGGTTCAGGCATCGGGGGCTAATCCACTCCGTCGTGGATGGTGGTGAACTTGAGCACCTCCATCTCGCGCTTGCCGTTGGGGGTTACCACGGTGGCGACATCGCCGGTCTGCTTACCGATGAGTGCGCGGCCGATGGGGCTGGTGGTCGAGATGAGGCCTTTGTCGACGTCGGATTCTTCGCTGGTCACGAGCTTGTACACAAGCTCTTCGTCCTTGGTCGAGTCGAAAACGGTGACGCGGGAGCCGAACGCGACCTTGTCATGCGGGATGTTGGAAAAATTGACCAGCGCGAGCTCACCCATGCGCTTCTTCATCTGGCCCAGGCGGGCGTTGACGAACTCCTGCCGCTGCTTGGCCATGTGGTACTCGGCGTTTTCGCTCAGATCGCCAAGCGAGGCAGCCTTCTTGATTTCCTGAGGCAGCTCGTGGGCCAGCTCGTGTTCGAGCTGGTGGATTTCGTCGAGGAGTTTCTTCTTGATGTGGTCGGGGATGGTGTTGAGGGTTTCAGCCATAGAAGTCGAGGGTAGAGGGTGAAGGGTGGAGGGTGAAGGGATGGCTGCCTGGGCGTAAGCCGTGATTATACCTGTCCTGTCGGAGAGCAGGAGCGGTCGCGCCGGCTGTCGAGGAAGCCCTGAAGGATGAGCACGGCGGCGACCTGGTCGACAACCCCGGCGTGCTCCGCGCGGGGCCGCCCGGCGGCGTAGAGCAGCCCATGCGCCTCCGAGGAGGTCAGGCGTTCGTCCCAGAAGTGGACAGGCAGGCCTGAGAACTGCGTGAGTTCGGCACCAAAAGCCTCGATCTTGGCGGCCATGGGGCTCCGCTCGCCGGACATGTGGAGCGGCAACCCGGCGACCACCGCGGCGCAGCCGTGGCGGCGCGCGAGCCGGGCAACGGAGCGCATATCGTCGCGGGGCCGGGTGCGGTACACGGTCAGCAAGGGCGTGGCGAGCAGCCCGGAAGGGTCTGACAGCGCGACGCCGATGCGTTTGGAACCGAAATCGAGGCCCAGATAGGTCACAGGAACGATTGTAGGCGGGAGCCGCTCGCGGCCCCCGCCGGAGCGGCCGCTAGTTCAGGGCGGTCGGCGTTGCCGGGGCGAACACCGCATACTCATTCGCCGCAGCGATCTGAATGCCAGGATTGAGGATGGGCTGCCCCGCAGCCTGGTTGACCAGCGCGACGAAGTTGGGGGCCAGGCCGAGGCTCATGCCGGGCAGGGTGATCGCACCGTTCTGCACCGGGATGGGCAGGGTCAGGTTGGGGTTCATGTTCACGATGAAGATGGGCTGGCGTCCGGCGAAAACGTCGTTGGTGGTAAAGGCCCCGGAGATGACCGCGCCGGAGGAGGAGATGTTGAACGCGAGATCCTGCACTCGAATCGTCTGGCCGTTGATGTTGACCACGTAGCCGCCGGCGAACACGACCTCGCCGTAGGCGCTCTTCAGGTCGAGCGCGCCTTCGAGTGCGGTAAAGCTGTTGAAGCCGTTTTGAAGCGGCTGGCCCGTCGCGAGGTCGGTGATGGTGACGCCCTGCCCGGCCAACTGCTCCAGGAACGAAGGAGTGAACGCGATGCTGGTGCGCCCGTAAGCGATGGTGCGCGTTTGCGCGTGCGAGACGGCGGGGGCAAAGGCGAGCAGCGCGGCGGCGGCAAGTCCGGCGAGGATGGTTTTCATGGGGGGAGGCTCCTGTGGGATCTGTGGGGAACGGAAGCTCGGCGGAGTCAAGCTCCGCCGAGTGGAGGAGGGCTGTGTCGATACGATGCAAAGGCCGTCCCCGGCGTGCGCCGTTTACCGGAAATTCTCAATTTTAACCGGAGCCCGCCGTTGCCACTTACAGTAGAGCCACGGGGCGCTTGCTGGGGTTTTTTGTCTTGCTCGGGATGCTGGCGGGAGCCGGGTGGTGGGAGTTCGCGAAGCCATACGGGCCCGCGGGGGAGCGCTTCGTCGAGATCGCGCCGGGAACCGGGACGCGGGCGATCGCGCGCGAGCTCACGGCGGCGGGCGTCCTTCGCGAGCCCTTCGGCTTCGACATGCTGCACCTGCGCGGCGGTTCGCTTAAGGCGGGCCAGTACCGGTTCGCGGGCCCGGCGACGGCCGCTGAGGTGTACCGGCGCATCCGCCGGGGCGACGTGTACACCGTCGCCCTGACCATCCCCGAGGGCGCGAACCTGTTCGACATCGCGGCACGGGTGGAAGCAGCCGGGCTGGGCGCGGCCCCTGCTTTCCTCGCCGCAGAGCGCGCGGAAACCCCGCTCGCGGCCCGCTTCGACCCCCAAGCGGCCACGCTCGAGGGCTACCTGTTCCCCTCCACGTACCGCTTCGGACGGCACACCGCGCCGCGCGAAATGCTGCGCGCCATGGTGCGCGAGTTCGGCGTGCAGGCCGCTGCACTGGGAATGGGAAAGGACGCGCACCGGGTGGTCACGCTCGCCTCGCTGGTGGAGCGGGAAACCCCGATCGCCGCCGAGCGCCCGCTGGTGGCAGGGGTGTTCGAGAACCGCCTGAGCAGGGGCATGGCGCTCGCGACCGACCCAACGGTGATCTACGCGGCGCTGCTGAAGGGCGGCTACCGGGGCGCGATCTACCGGACCGACCTCCAGGCCGACTCGGCCTACAACACCTACCTGCACCCGGGCCTGCCGCCGGGGCCGATCTGCAACCCGGGCTTGGAGTCGCTCAAAGCCGCGCTGCACCCGGCCAGGACGGACTACTTGTACTTCGTGGCCGCGGGCGGCGACCCGCAAGGGCGCTCGCGGTTCGCGGCCACGCTCGGCGAACACCAACGCAACGTGGCCGCCTACCGCCAGGCCGTGCGGGGCGAGGGTAAATAGCGCGTCCCGTTATACTCAGGGCTTGCGCCACTTTTCCCAACCTCTGCTGCTGCTCCTCGCGCTGCTCCCCGCGCTCCAGGGCTGCCTGTTCCACACGCACAAGGTGCAAAAAACGGTCTCGCCGTCCGTCACCAAGGACGCGACCGCCGAGCAGTTGGTCGAGATCGTGAACCGGACCAATGCGAGCGTCGAAAGCCTCAAGGCGACGGTTACCTTTCAGGTTTCGGTCGGCGGCGAGCGCAAGGGCAAGGTCACCGATTTCACTTCGCTGAGCGGCTACATCCGCCTGCGCGCGCCGCAGGCCCTGCGCGTCGTGGGGCTGTTGCCCGTGGTCCACACCCAGGCCTTCGACCTGGCGAGCGACGGTAAGCGCTTCGACCTGGTGGTCCCCCATAACAACAAGGCGTACACCGGCGCGAATACCATGGAGCAGCCCTCCACCAACCCGATCGAAAACCTGCGGCCGGCCATTTTTTTCGACACCATGATCCTGAAGCCGATCGGCCCCGATGACCTTGTGGAGCGCACCGAGCTGACCCGCACGCGCACCGACCCCAAGACCAAGCAGCTTCTTGCGCGACCGGAATACCTCCTGTCCGTGGTGCACCGCAGAGGCACCGGGCAGGTGCTGGTGCCGGACCGCAGGGTCCATTTCGACCGGGAAACCCTGCTGCCCAGCGGCATCGACATCTACGACGAAAACGGCAATCCGGCGACGCGCGCGACCTATGGGCCGTACGCGAGCTTCGGCGACCGGCAGTACCCCTCGACCATCACGATTCGCCGTCCGCTCGACGAGTACCAGATCGTGATCGCGATCCAAAAGCTGACGATCGGCGAGCAGATCGCCGACAACCAATTCAAGCTGACCATCCCGCCCGGCTACACGGTGGTGCAGTTGCACTAGGGAAGGTCTGATCAAGGGCTGTCCCAAGGGCTGCCGCTTCGCTCAGGATGACCCATTTCTCCGGTGCCGTTGACTTCTCACATACCCTCTCAGGATGACACCTGGTTCCGTACTTCATCAGAGAGTCCCTGGGTTTTCGGGGTAGACTGAAGGGAGCGGGCGGCTGGACGGCCGCTGCCGTTCGCGCGCAGGCGTCGAGCGGGGGAGGAAAGTCCGAACTCCGCAGGGCAGTGTGCCGGATAACGTCCGGGATCGCGGCGTCAAGGCCGCGCCACGGCCAGTGCCACAGAGAAGATACCGCCCGGTCCGCCTTTCGGGGCAGAGCGGGTAAGGGTGAAAAGGTGCGGTAAGAGCGCACCGCTCCCACGGCAACGGCGGGAGGCAGGGTAAACCCCACACGGAGCAAGACCAAATAGGGAGGAAGCGGCAGCGAGGATCCCATCCGGCTGCCGCGCGTGCCGGCCCGGCGCGCCAACTTGGGATCCCCGCGCCGGCACGGGCGGAGGAAACCTCCGGGTAGGTTGCTGGAGCCCGCCGGCAACGGCGGGCCTAGAGGAATGGCCGTCCAGGGGCTTCTCGCGAGGGAGGCTCCGGACAGAATTCGGCTTACAGGCCGCCCGCACCGGGAAAGCCGCCTTTCGGGGCGGCTTTCCCGTTTCGCTTCCACGGCGTACTCTACCGCAACCGCACCCTCGAAGGAGAGAGCCGATGACGATCCAGATAGAGCTGCAGCCGGAAGCCGAAGCCAGACTCAACGCCGAAGCACGGGAGCGCGGCTTGCCCCTGAATCGCTACCTTGAGCTGAAGCTGAACGACGGTGGCGCGAGCGTTGCGCGCCCAGCCCGTTCGGCCCGTGATATGAGTCCGGAGGAGCGTAAAGCCTGGCTCGATGGGCTTGCGCGCCGCTCCGACCACATGCCGATATTGCCGCCGGAGGCTTTCTCTCGCGAATCCTTCTACGAGGATCACGATTGAGTGGCAATTCGCTTTACCTAGCTGATACGAATGTCCTCCTCCGCGTCATCCAGCGCGACGATCCAGAGCACGCGGCAATCCGCGCAGCCGTCGGTGCTCTTCTGAGCCGAGGCATCGATTTTGCCTACACATTGCAAAACATGGCGGAGTTCTGGAACGTGTCAACACGCCCACGTGCGCGGAACGGCTACGGCCTGACCATTGAACAGACCCGGGAGGACGCCGAGGAAATCGAGCGCGGCTTCCTTTTCCTGCCTGACAACGAGGCGCGAATGGCGGCGGCTCGTCGTCGAGCACCGAATCTCCGGCGTGCAGGTTCATGACGCCCGCTTGGCGGCTGCCATGTACGCCCATGGCCTGACCCACATACTTACTGCGAAGACCCCTCACTGCGCCCGCTTCCCGGGCCTGACCGCGCTTCACCCAGACAGCGTACCCGCCTGAGCGCGGCACCGCCCGCCTACTGCTACACTCGGGCCAGGCAACCCCTCTCCCGATGCAGTGGACCGAGTCAATCCGCATCGCCGTGCAGTCGCTCTGGGCCAACAAGCTCCGGACGGTACTCACGCTGCTCGGCATGGTCATCGGCGTCGCTTCCGTCATTACGGTCATTACGCTCGTGAACGGGGCCAACCACTATGTGGCGACCAAGATCTCCGGCCACGGCGCGGACGTGATCACCGTCGGCAAGCAGCCGGCCGTGGTCTTCGACTACGAGGAGTACAAGAAGTACAAGCGCCGCAAGGACCTGACCTACGAGCAGTACACGGCGTTTCGCGACACCTGCCGCAAGTGCAGGCTGGTGGGCGCGCGGCTGGGTACGGTCGGCAAGGTGGTCTACGGTACCAAGTCCAGCAAGACGACAGCCGTGACCGGCAAGACCCCGACCATGGCCGACATGACCGGGCAGGTCATTGCCGAAGGGCGGGGGCTGAACGAGGTGGACGAGCGGACCGGCTCGCACGTCGCCATCGTGGGCCACGACGTGGTCGAAAACCTGATGAACGGGGCGAACCCGCTCGGCAAGGAAATCCGGGTCGACGGCGACGTATACACGGTCGTCGGCGAGGGGCAGCGGGAGGGCACCACCCTGGGGCAAAGCCAGGACGACTACGTGGACGTACCCCTGAACACCTACACCCATTCCCACGGCCTGCACCAGTCGCTGACCATCTTCGTGAAGGCGAACGGCGGGGCCGGGGCTTTGATCGAGGCCGAGGACGAGGCGCGGTCGATCTTCAGGCTGCTGCGGCGTGACGCGCCCGGAGCCGAGGACAGCTTCACGCTCGAAAGCAACGGGTCGCTGGTGGGGCTGTGGAAGAGCATCTCGTCCTCGTTCACCATGGTGCTCGTCGGCGTGGCATCGATCTCGCTCGTGATCGGCGGGGTCGTCATCATGAACATCATGCTCGTCTCCGTGACGGAGCGTACGCGCGAGATCGGTATCCGCAAGGCCCTGGGCGCGCGCCGGGCCGACCTTCTGCTGCAGTTTCTGGTGGAATCGGCGGCGATGTCGGCGCTGGGCGGGCTGATCGGCACCATCCTCGGCGCGGGACTCTCGTACATCATCGCGGCCGGGGTAGGCTGGCCCGCGCTCATCAGTTATTGGTCCATCGTCGCGGGGCTGGTCGTGGCCACGGGCGTGGGTGTCTTCTTCGGGGTGTACCCGGCGAGCAAGGCGGCGCGGCTCGACCCCATCGTCGCCCTCCGGTCGGAGCTCTAGCGTATGCAATTCGGACAAGCAGGGGAAACGCTGCGCATGGCCTTCGAGTCGCTCCGGTCGAACCGGATGCGCTCGCTGCTGACGATCCTGGGCGTGGTGATCGGGGTTTCGACCGTGATCATCATCTCGTCGATCATCACCGGGCTCAATAACAAGGTCAGCACCTTCGCCGATCTGTACGGGTCCAACACCATCAACGCCTATTACCTTCCGATCGCGGGCCCGCCCACCCCCGAGCTGCTGGCCCGGCGCTATCTCACGGTCGAGGAGGCGGAAGCGATGCGGTCGCTGCCCCACGTCGTCGCGGTCGACCCCGGCCTGCGCTACCAGGACCCCAACTATGGGGTCGGGCAGGAGTCGGTCAAGTACCGCGGCAAGTCCATCCAGAACACGCTGGTGCAGGGCAGCAGCTACCAGATGCCGGCCACGGTGGATTTGCCCATGACGCACGGCACCTACTTCACCCAGCAGCAGGACGAGGCGCGCGCCAATGTGGTGATGCTCGCGCACGACACGGCGGAGAAGCTTTTCGGCGAGGAAAACCCTGTCGGCAAGGAAGTCGAAATCCGGGGCGAGCTGTTCACGGTTCTGGGCGTCTTCGCGAAATCGCCCTCGCTGTTCGGCTCCGGCGCGAACCCCGAGGACAACAAGGTCATCCTGCCGTACAACACCTTTCGCAAGATCCTGCCCAACGTCAAGGATGTGTGGATAACGGTGCGCTACGACGAGCCGAAGAACCTGGCCCTGGTCGAGGAGGAGATGCGCACCGTGCTCCGCATCGCCCGCAAGGTTCCGGTGCAGAAAGACGACGACTTCGAGATCTTCACGCTCGAAATCCTGGTGCGGTTCTGGAAGCAAATCACCGGCGGGCTGGTCATCTTCATGATCGCGGTATCGAGCGTGGGCCTGATGGTGGGCGGGGTCGGCGTCATGAACATCATGCTGGTCTCCGTCACCGAGCGGACGCGCGAGATCGGGGTGCGTAAGGCGATTGGGGCGACCCGGAACGGTATCCTGCTGCAGTTCACGGCGGAGGCGGTGACCCTGTGCGCGCTGGGCGGGGCCATCGGCGTTCTTTTGGGCGGAGCGGTCACGCTCCTCATCCACGCGTTGGTCACGGCGCTGCCGGCGACCATGTCGACCCTGTGGACGACGATTTCGTTCTCGAGTTCGTGCCTGATAGGGCTGGTGTTCGGGATCTACCCGGCGTGGAAAGCAGCCACGCTGAACCCGATCGAGGCGCTGCGGTACGAGTGAAGCTAGCCGGACGCGAACTCGCGCAGCAGCGCGGCCAGCCTTTCCGGCGCTTCGAGCGGCACGATGTGGCCGCAGCCGGCAACGACTTCCAGCCGCGCGTCCGTGTATTGCGGCATCACGAGGGCCCGGGCCGTTTCGGGGCCGAGCGAGGCGTCCTTCTCCCCGGCGATGACCAAGGTGGGCAATGTCAACCTGCCGACACGCTCGGTCCAGTCCTCCTGGGTGCCCTGCTCCAGCCAGGCGCGCCAGGCCGCAGGGTTGGCCCGCAAACGGTCCGCGACGGTGCGCTCGAAGATTTCGGGCGGGATCGGGAGAGCACTGTTGTCGCGCAGGTACGCCTCGGCCTCGGCGCGGGTGGGCTCGGCTTGGGCCAGCATCTTCGCACGGCTTGCGTCCGGTATCGGCTCCGGGCACAGCGGCGATGGGGTAAGCAGGACCAGCTTTTCGAGCCCTGGCAGGTTTTGCCCGGCGAGCACGGCCGCGATTTTTCCTGTCATCGAGTGGCCGGTCAGGATCCATCTGTCGAGCTTGAGCTTGTCGAGGGTCGCGCGGAACTCGCCGGCGATCGCTTCCACCGTGAACGCTTCGACTGCCGAAGCTTCACCGAACCCGGGCGTGTCGATGGTGATGACGCGGAACCGGTTCGCGAGCGCAAGGCCCACCTCGATCCACTCGCGCCGGCTGACGCCGAACATGTGGAGCAGCACCAGAGTGGGCCTGTCGTCGCGGGTGCCGGGCAGGCGCATTTCAGTGAAGGGGAGCATCGAACCTCATGACCAAGCTGCGTGGTTCGATGCAAAACGGAACCGGGCGGAAGAGGATTGAACGATTGCTGACGGTTGCGGTACTGGTTCCGGGAGTCCTGGCGGGCATAGGCGTCCTGTTCTGCGCGTTCGCTTTGTGGGCGGCGCGGGACTTCGCACGCTCCGGCCGCGGAAACGCGCATCCCGGCATGCTGCCGATCTCTATTTTGAAGCCCATCAAAGGGTCGGACCCGGATATGCCCGCCGCTCTGCGTTCGCACTGCATCCAGAACTATTCGGCGGAGGTCGAACTGTTAGTTGGAGTTCAAAGCATTGACGATGCGGAAGTAGAAGTTTTGCGCGAGCTAGCGGCAGAGTTTCCTCGCATGCGTATCGAAGTGTTCGAGACACCTCTAACTCTGGGCACCAACGGCAAGGTGAGTAACCTGGCGCAGATCTTCCCGCATGCACGCTTCGATCATATCCTCATCAGCGATGCGGACATCGCGGTCGGGCCGGAGTACCTGCGGCGCGTGACGGCTCCCTTCGCCGACCCGTCGGTAGGCCTCGTGACCGCGGGCTACCGGGGGCGGACACATCCGGCCGGGCGGCCCACCCTGGGGTCGCGTCTCGAGGCACTCTCGATCGCGACGGACCTGTTCGCCGGGGTTCTGTGCGCGCGGCTTACCGATGGCGGGATGCGGTTCGGCCTGGGCTCGACGCTGCTGGTGTCTCGGGCGGCGCTCGCGGCGGCCGGCGGGCTGGAGGCGCTGGTGAACAGGCTTGCCGACGACCACGACCTGGGCCGCAATGTATCGGCGGCCGGCTACAAGGTGGTGCTGAGCCCGGAGCCGGTTTCGACGGGAGTGCCGGCATACCGGTTCGGCGAGTTTTGGGCGCACCAACTGCGGTGGGCGCGAACGATCAAGGCGGCGCGGCCGGGCAGCTACCTGGGTCTGTTTTTCACGCATCCGGTGCCTTGGGCGGTGTTGTTCGCGCTCGCGACCGGCGGCAGCCTCGGCTCGCTGCTGCTGCTGGCCCTGGCCGTCGCGGCACGGGCGGCGGTGGCGCTCTTCGTGGGCTTCGGGCTGCTCCGGGACGAGCAGGTCCCACGCGACTTATGGCTGCTGCCGCTGAGAGACTGCCTGGGGCTGGCGCTGTGGGTGTGGAGCTATGCGGATGACACGGTCGAGTGGCGGGGCGAGCGCTTTCGGGTGCGCGAAGGCCGCATGGTGCGGGTGCCGAAGTAAACTGAATAGAGCCATGGCCAGCCAAACGCTCGTACAGCTCGCGGACGACCCGAACCCTGCTTACTCCGCCCAGGCGGGTCCGGGCCCGGCGGCGGCGCTGGTCTACAACGACTGGTACCCGGCGCTGCGAGCGAATACCCTGCGCGGCAAGCGGGTCAGGACGACGCTGCTGCTGGGCATTCCGATGGTGCTGGGCCGCAAGCGGGACGGGCAGGTGTTCGCGATGCGCGACCTGTGCCCGCACCGGGGCATTCCGTTGTCCTGCGGGTGGTTCGATGGGGAGGCACTCGCGTGCAAGTACCACGGATGGAAGTTCGACCCCGGGACGGGGCAGTGCCTGGAGATTCCGTCGCTGACGGAGCACGATACCCTGGACCCGCGCAAAATCTACGGGACGGCCTACCCCTGCGTGGAGCGGGACGGTTACGCGTGGGTCTATGTGCCGCAGCCGGGCTCAGGCCGGGTGAACGCGCAGGCGCCGGCGGATCCGCCGGAGCCGCCGGAGACGCCGAAGTTCGGCGGCAAGTTCCGCTCCGCGCATCTCGAAGCGGAGCTGCCCTGCAACGTG
>CAXUHL010000063.1:0-13364 GCA_964250745.1 uncultured Acidobacteriaceae bacterium | reverse complement strand
GGCGCTGCGCGGGCTGCGCGCGATGTTCGCGAAGGACGGTGTGCGGGAGCCGGTGCTTTCGTAGCGACAAACGGGAAGATGGACATGAGCAAAGGTCAGGTCCCGAGAGGCATCCGCTTCAGCGCAGGCTTGCTTATCATTGTGAATTATTTGGCCGCTCTGCAGTTGATCGCTAGCTTCTTACTGGAAAGTTCGCTCCTTCTCCTGAAGCGCCAACAACAATCGTTAAACGCTATCCTACTGACATACCTGACCCTTGCAGGAGGTGCCGCTTTTGTCTGGATATCAATAAGGGCTGTTTACGCGCTCCGAGCCGGACAGCGCTGGGGTGCCTACATCGCATTTGTGTGGGCGGCGTTCTTCTTCGTAATGACTTACGAACTGACTCGGAACCTGCACCGTCTTTCGAGCCGAGGTGGGGACGGAGCTGAAGCAATCGTGATCTTTGCTCCGCTGGCCGCTGTCGGACTATGGTGGTGTACGTACCTTAATTTGCCGCACGTACTATATTTTTTTAAAAGATGGCCGGAGGAAGTGATTTCAGAGTAGGAGCACTTGACTGCTGTAATTGACTTAAAGGTCTCCGAATTGAGATTCCTAGCCATTGAAAGCGGGGCCTTGCTGTCAGACCTATCGCTCCGGTTAGGAAGCACGGGCGGTCAGCCGCGTCGTCGAAGCATTAGCGTTGGCGACCTTGTCCAGCTCCACTCGTACATGTCCCCAGCCGCGCTGCTTAGCTCGAGAGCGGCGATGCTGCTTCGCGAACGGGCACGCGGACTCCTATCTGATGCTGTCGCAGCTGCGGTAATCCACGCTTGAACGTTTCCGCGCAATGCGGAACGGCATGTTTGCGGGCGGGATCCTCTGTTCATCCGCTCAAGCCGGGGAAGAATCTCGCCAAGCTGCATCCTAACCCGGAGACAAAGCGAGCGCGCTGCCGTCGGATGAGAAGCCTTGCAGAGCCGGTGCACAAAGACGATGGATCGTTATGGGTTCGCTCTTTACGGGTCGATGATCGCGTGCGACGAAAGCAGAAACACATAAACTGTTTTCCCGCAACGCTACTTTGGTACCCTTACCTCGGTAAGTCTTTTTTCGGCGTTGTGTTGCGGCAGTTCCGCCATCAGGTACACAAGGGGAAGTCCAATGGCTTCCCTTCGGCAAACTTCCTCCTTCGCGCGCGTGTTTTCCGCTGTCGCGTGCATGTTTTGCTTCGCTTCCGCCCAGGCGCACCCGCTCCGGGGCGCGGTGCCGCGCGGGCTGTTTCGCGCCGCACTGCCGCTGCGCGCGGCGCAGGCCGGGCATGACCTTGGCCTGACTCCGGGGAGCGTGGAAACGGGCAAGCTGCGTCTGCTGTTCGGCCGCACGCCGGAGCGGGAAGCCGAGCTGGCCGGCTTGCTCGCGAGCCAAAAGGACCCGCGCTCGCCGGAGTACCGGCACTGGCTCACGCCCGGTCAGTTCGGCGCGCGGTTCGGGGCGACCGACGAACAGCTTCGGGCGGCCGGCACCTGGCTTGCCGGGCAGGGTTTCCGGGTCGAACCCGCACCCGCCGGCAGAGGTTTCCTTGCGTTTTCGGGCACGGTCGGGCAGCTGAACCGGGCTTTCGACGCGAACGTCCATTCCTATGGCGCGAGCGGGGCCGAGCACCACGCCGCGACGCAACCGCCGCGCATTCCCGCCGCGCTCAAGGGCTTCGTGCGGACGGTGTCGCCCCTCAGGGACCTGCCGTCCGCGAGCCGAAGCACGGTCCGCGTGAAGGCAGCGGGGCGGCTCACCGCCTTGCCCGGCGGAGCCAGGCCTTTCCTCAGCGACCCCGGCAACGGCCAGTTCTACTTCACCCCGGCGGAAGCGGCCACGGTTTACAACGCGCCCAACAGCTTCAACCGGAACGCGCCGGCGGGCGTGCAGCGCTTCGGCGCGGGCGTCACGATCGGCATCGCCGGCTACTCGGACCTGCCGGTGCAGGACTACCTCAACTACCGGCGCGTCTTCCTCGGGGAGGCTTCGCCCGCCTCGCCGGACCAGGTCATCGATGGGATCGACCCCGGCGTCCTGACCCAGCACGACGGGCAGGTCACGCTGGTCGCGGCCGAGCTCGCCGCAGCCCTCGCGCCCAAGGCGGCGATCAAGGTTTATTCGAGCCAGAGCGATCTGATGGAGGACGGCCTGGTCAACGCGATCACTCGCGCCGTCGAGGACAACCAGGTCTCCATCCTGAGCCTGAGCTACAGCACCTGCGAGTACTACCTGGGCGCGGGCGGCAACTACCAGATCGACGAGCTGTGGAAGCAGGCCGCCGCGCAGGGCATCTCCGTCGTCGTCGGGACCGGGGACTCGGGCTCCGGTGCGTGCGACGGAGGGGCGAGCGCGACCAATGGTCTGGCGGTCAACGGCTTTGCCTCGACGCCCTTCAATCTCGCGGTCGGTGGGACAGATTTCGACTATTCCGGCTCGGATTTCGCCCAGTTCCTGAGCCCCGGCGCGAGCGGAACCTCGGCTGTCGCGGCCGCGCTTGCGGGCTACGTGCCGGAAAGCCCCTGGAACGATTCGATAAGCAACAATCCCGCTGGTCCTCTGGCCTCCAACATCGCCGCGCAATACGACTACGGCTCCGGTCCATCCACGCTCGTGGCTGGGGGCGGAGGCGGGTTCAGCAATGAGGCAGTCTGCCCCGACCCGGCCTACCCCGGCTACGGCGACTGCTCGGTGAATCTGGCGGGCTATCCGGCTCCCGCTTTCCAGAGCGGCACGGGGCAAGCTACGCGCGCCGTGCCCGACGTGGCGCTGTTCGCCGGAACGCACCGCCAGTACCAGGCGACCTGGGCCGTCTGTTCCGACAACCAGATCGCACAGGCCAATTACACGTTCGTCAACTGCCAGCCGGGCGCGGACGGCTCGTTCTCGATTGAAGGCGCGGGCGGCACGGAAGCCGCCGGACCGGCATTCGCGGGTATTCTCGCGCTGGTTTCGGAGTCATTGGGCGGCCAGCGGCTCGGCTTGGTCAACGACGTGCTCTACCGCGTCGCGAGCGACCCGACGCTCCACGTCTTCCACGACATCTCCGGCGGAAACAACGCAGTCCCATGCGCGAGCGGGTCGCTGGACTGCGGCGCGGGCGGCTTCTTGAACGGGTACGACGCGGGCACGGGCTATGACCCGGCAACGGGTCTCGGGAGCGTCGATATTTCCGCGTTGATCGCGGCGTGGCCGAATGTGACTTTCACGCCGACGGCCACGACGCTGACCGTGAACGGCAGCACGACCGGCCCGGTCACGATCACCCATGGGAATCGCCTGACGCTCGGGGCGGCGATCGCACCCCCGGACGCGGCGGGCACGGTGTCGGTCACGAGCGCCACGAACAAGGCGGGCGCGAGCGTGAACGAGGTCATCGCGCTTACGGGCGGCACGGGCTCGATCTTCACGCGCAGGCTCCCCGGCGGCAGCTACTCCATCCACGGCAGGTACTCCGGCGACGTGAGCCACGGGCCGAGCGTCTCCCAGGACATCCAGCTCACGGTCGCGAAGGAGGACAGCGTCCTTCTGCTCTCGAACGAGATCCAGAACCTCCATGACCGCAGCACGACGCCGAACGTGACGTCCATCCCTTACGGGACCTACGGCTTCGTTTACGTACAACCGGTGGGCGCGGCCTCGGACGCGGACGGTCCGGCGACGGGCACGGTCAACCTGCTGAACGGCGGCGCGGCCTTCTCCACCGGCGACGCGGCCTCGGCGCAAACCCTGAACAGCGTGGGCCGGGCGGCCTACCCGATCGACCTGTTCCCGCCGGGCGCGTACAAGCTCGGGGCTTCCTACGGCGGCGACGCCAGCTACAACGCGAGCCCCGCGCCCGCGCCGCTCGCCTTGACCGTGTCGCAAGCCGCGACCAAACTCAGCGCGGCGGTCTCCTCTACATCCATTGACGTCGCGAAAACGGCCACCATCACGGTAACGCTCGACACGGACAGCACCGGCGCTTTCCCGACCGGGGGGATCTTCCTTGCCGCCAATGGAACCAAGTTCCCTGGAACGGTCCGCGAGATTCGCACCGCTATCAACACCGACCAGGAGGTTGCAACCTTCCAGGTTCCGGGCTCGGCCCTGGTTTCCGGTGCGAACACCTTCACCGCGAGCTATCCGGGGGACACGAACTACGCTTCCTCGACGGCGACGGTGGTGCTCACGGTCACGGGCGTGCCCCCGACCTTCACGATGATCGGCCCGTCCAGCCCGATCGTCCTCAACACGGACGCCACCTCCGCCACCGGCACGGTCATGCTTCAGTCGAAAAACGGCTTCGCGGGGGACGTGAAGCTGGCTTGCAGCTTCGGGGCCGGACCGTTGAACCCGCCCGAGTGCGCCGTCACCACGCCGGTCACCCTCGCGGCCGACGGCACGGGGACCGCGATGGTCACCATCACGGCACCCTTGTCGTTCGCTTCGCTGGGCAGCCGGCCTGCAAGCCTGCTTCCAAAAGCCGGCGGCGGACTGGTGCTGGCTTCGCTCCTGCTGCTCGTTCCCAGGGCGCGGCGCAAGGCTTTCGGCTCGTTGGCGGTTCTGCTGATGTTGCTCTCGCTCGGGATCACCGGCTGCGGTGTCCACTTGAACCGCCACACGCGCGTAACGGGCAACTTCACCGCGAACATCACCGGCACCAGCGGCACTTTGGTGGTCACGACGCCGGTCCAAGTGCAGGTGCAATAGAACGTCAGGAGCGCGGGGCGCGCTCGCGGGCAGGCAGCAGCAGGCACAGGGCTGCCCCGAGCGCCGTGGTTCCGGCCAGCACGAACAAGCCCGTCCCGAACCCATGAGTCAAGTCCCGCAGGCGGCCCGTGATGGACGGGCCGAGCAGGCCGCCCAGGCTGCCGATCATCGTGATGATCGCGACCCCACCCGCCGCGGCCTGCCCGCCCAGTACCCGGGTCGGCAGCGCCCAAAACGGTCCCATCAGGCTCCACAAGCCCATGGCCGCCAGGGTGAACGCAGCCAGCCCCGCGAAGAGCGAATGCGCCACCGCCGCCCACATAAGGCCGGCGACCGCAATCCCCATGCAGGCGGCCAAATGCCAGCGCCGGTCGCGCGTGCGATCGCTGGACCAGCCGACCGCCACTGTGGCCAGCGCCGCGGCCAGGTACGGCACCGTCGCATACGCCGCGAGCCGGCCCGCCGCTCCGCTCTTGATGGGCTCGTCGAGGTGCGCAGCCCCGGCCAGCGCGGGGTGCACGATGCCGTTCAGCACCAGCGGCATCCACAGGTTGACCGTATACATCCCGACCTGGTCGAGCATGAAGATGCCCGCCAGCAGCCAGACCATGGGCAGCTTGAAGGCATCCCGAAGGTGATGCTTTTCCGAAGCGCCGCCTTCCCTGCGGTCCCGCTCCAGCTCGTCTTCGAGCCACTGCTTCTCTTCCTCGCTCAGCCAGGCGGCGTCGCGGGGGTGATCGCGCAGCAGGAAGAGGACCGAAACGCCACCTAGAACTGTCGGGATACCCTCGACCAGAAACAGCCACTGCCAGCCATGCAGATGGGCGAAGCCGTCCAGGCGCAGCAGCGCGCTCGAAAGCGGCGCGCCGACGACCCCGGCCAGCGAGGTCGCCGTCATGAACTTGGCCACAGCCCGCGCGCGCTGCTCGGAGGGGAACCAGTAGGTCAGATAGAGGATCATGCCCGGAAAGAAGCCGGCCTCGCTGACGCCAAGAAAAAAGCGCATGGCGTAGAAGCTGTGCGCGCCCGTGACCAGGCTCATGCAGGTCGCGATGATGCCCCAGCTGATCATGATGCGGGCGATCCACAGCCGCGGGCCGACCCTTCCCAGCAGCAGGTTGCTCGGCAGGTCGAACAAGCCCTGGCCCAGAAAGAAGATACCCGCGCCGATGCCGTACACGGTGTCGGAGAAGTGCAGGTCCTGCTTCATTTCGAGCGCCGCGAAACCGACGTTCACGCGGTCCAGATACGCCAGGATGTACAGCACAAAGATGTACGGGATGAGCCGCCAGCTGATCCTGCTGTAGAGGGCGCGCGCGTCGATCGATCCGGCTTCCGCTGTTCCCTCGGGCATTCCCCACGTCAGCCGGTCGCGCGCCGCCGACCGCTTCCTTTCTCGCTTAAGTCCAGTAAAGGATGCGGATGGACGGCAAAAGACGCGTGAGCTGCTCCTGAAGATACCCCCGCATCTCGCTCATCGTGTCCTTGGGGTACACATACTTGAAGCCGCCGAACTTGTTGCGCTTCTCGGTGCGCTTCGCCTCTTCCAGGTCGAGCTTGGTCTTCGGATACCAGCCCAGCAGGACCTCCTTCGAGCCAGGGGTAAAGCGATGGGTGATCAGTTCCGCGGTCAGGTCGAGCGACGGCGCGCCCTCGACCGCCGCGGCGACGGCGGTGAACAGTTCCGCATACTCATCCCGCCACCCGGCGAAGTCCATGATGGGCGCGATCGTAAGCCCGACCGGGTAGCCGGCCAGCGCCAGGGTGCGCAGGGCGCCCAGGCGTTGCGTGATATTCGACGTGCCCCCCTCATAGTCGCGGGCGACGGAACGGGCATTGAGCGAAAACCTGACCCGCGTGCGCCCGCGATGCGCGAGGCCCGCCAGGCCGGACACGGCGGAAAACTTCGTGGTGAACCGCAGCTGCACGGGCGCGTCCCAGTCGCCAAAGAAGCGGATCGACTGGGCCAGCGCGCCGGTCAGGTGCTCGATGCCCAGCGGGTCCGTGTAGCAGGATGCCTCGAAGGTCGTGCCCTCGTGCGCGCGATCGAGCGACCGCGAGGTGATCTTACCCGTGCCCTCATAGGCACGCAAGCCGTCCAGGATCTCGGGCAGGTTCGCGTAGGCGCGCGTTACCGGCGGCCCCTGGAGCGAGCCCGCCAGGTAGCAGTACTGGCAGTGCGCCGGGCAGCCCTGCGCGATATGAAACTGCCAGTCGGCCGAGGGCGGAATGGGCTGCAGCTTACGCTGACCGGCCGGCGAAACCACGATGGCGAGGGTGGTTTTGGCGAGCGCATAGGTCTTGCCCGGGGTATCCGCGCCCAGGTTGGTGAGCCGGTTGCTCTTGAGCCGCGTCACCTCGGCCCCGAGCGCGGCGGCCCGGTCCAGCATCAGGCGGCCGTGCGGCAGCGCATAGGCGTCCGGCGTGATGAGCACGCGGCGCGGCCGCCATAGCTTCTCCTCGGCTGCGGACTGGACCGGCGGAGCGACTTGTTCGAGAACGGGCATGCTTATCCGATGCCCGGCAAGGGTCGTGGCGGCACCGGCCGCCCCATTTGCTTCCTGCACAAGCAAAGCCGGGCGGCTATTCTGGGGAGCATGGGTTTCGCACAGGAGGTTTTGGAGCGTGTCGCCGCCCCCGCCGGGTCGGCGCTGCCCTTGCCGCGCGCGCTGCTGGTCTTCGCCCACCCGGACGACGAGATCCTCGCGGTCGGCGGGCGTTTGGAGCGGTTCGTCGCGTCGCGCCTGCTGTGCGTCACCGACGGCGCGCCGCGCGACGGCGAGGACGCGCGTATGCACGGCTGCGCGACCGGCGCGGAGTACGCGCGGGCGCGCCGGGGGGAACTCGAAGCCGCGCTCCGGGTCGCAGGCTTTCCGCTCGAACGCTCCGAGCCTTTGTGCATCGCGGGCGAGCCGATCGCCGACAAGCAGGCCCTGAACCACTTGGTCCCGCTGGTCCGGGCGCTGAGCGGCCGCATGCAAGCGGACCGGCCCGAAGCGGTGCTGACCCACCCCTACGAAGGCGGCCACCCGGACCACGACAGCTGCGCCTTTGCCGTTCACGCGGCGGTCCGCTTGCTCGGGAGCGCCGCGCCGGTGGTCCTCGAGGCCCCCTCCTACTTCGCCGGGGACGGCGGCGCGTTCACGACCGGGCGCTTTCTTCCGGGAAGCTCCACCCTAACGATCTCTACCCCGCTTGCGCCCGAGGAGCAGGCCCGCAAACGAGAGCGTCGCGCCTGCTTTCGGACGCAGGGCGAGCTGCTGGAACGTTTCCCGCTCGCGTACGAGCTGTTCCGGATCGCCCCGGCCTACGACTTCGCCCAGCCGCCGCACCCCGGCCTCTTGTTGTACGAGGGTTGGGGCTGGAACCTGGACGGGGCGCAGTGGCGCGCAGCCGCCGCGCAAGCCCTGCGTGAGCTGGGCCTCGCGTGAGCCTCACCGTCCTCAGCGTGGCCTATCCATTCGCGCCGGTTGGGGCGCATGCGGTGGGCGGAGCGGAGCAGGTGCTCACCATGGTCGAGGCCGCCCTCGCCGGGCGCGGCGTTCGCTCCCTGGTCGCCGCCTGCAAGGGCTCGACCTGCGCGGGGCAGCTGTTCGCGACGCCTGTCAAGGCCGGCCCGCTCACCCCGGAGGCGCGGGAGCGCGTCACGGCGGCGCACCAGGCATCGATCGATCGGGCGCTCGCGGCCGAACGGGTCGACCTCGTCCACATGCACGGCATCGACTTCCACCGGTACCGCTTGCCGCGCGCGCTGCCCGTCCTCGTGACGCTCCACCTGCCGCCGTCTTGGTACCCCGGCGCGATCTGGGCGTTGCCGCCGAACTACCGGCTCCAGTGCGTGTCCGAGTCGCAGCGCCGGGCTTGCCCATCCGAAGCGTTGAGCCGTATCGCGGTAGTCGAAAACGGTGTCGGCCCGGCGTCGTGCGCCGAGAAAGACAACTACGCGCTGCTCCTTTCCCGTATCTGCCCGGAGAAGAACCTGCACGCCGGGCTGGACGCGGCGGCCCTGGCGGGGGTGCCCGCGGTGCTGGCCGGCGAGGTTTTCCCGTACCCCGAGCACACCCTCTATCTGGACCGGGATATCCGCCCCCGGCTGAGCCGAAACGCGCGCTGGCTTGGACCGGTCACCGGCGCGGAGAAAGCACGTCTGCTCGCCGCGGCCCGGTGCCTGCTCCTGCCCACGCTCGCGCCGGAAACCAGCTCGCTCGCCGCGATGGAAGCGCTCGCGGCGGGCACGCCGGTCGTCGCGTTCCCCTCGGGCGCACTGGCCGAGGTGGTCGAGCATGGACTCACGGGTTTTCTGGTTGACTCGGTCGAAGCGATGGCGAAGGCGATCGGCCGCACCGGCGAGATCGACCCGGAAACCTGCAGGCGCGCCGCCCGCGAGCGCTTTCCGCTCGAACGCATGCTCGACGGGTACGCGCGCCTGTACGAACGCATCACGGCGGGAGTCGGCGCATGACGCCGAAGTTCGGCGTGCGCTGGACCGTGGGTGACGTTTCCTCGCGCGGCTGGGAGGCGCTCCGGCTGTCCGTTCAATGCGCGGCGCGGCTGTTCGGAAGAAACGCCCGGTTCGCCGTCTGCGTCAACACGGTTTCGCTCGCGGAAGCGCAGGAGAAAATCGGCCCGCTGGCGGTCGAGTGGGTACCGGTTACAGCCGCGGACATCCCGCCCGCGCTCGCCTCCCATCTGGACCCGGCGATGGCCGAGGGCGTCGGTTGGAAGCTGGTGCCGCCGCGCCTGTTCCCCGCCCTCCATGAGCTTTCGCTCGATAACGACTGCCTGCTTTGGGCCATGCCCGCCGCCCTGCGCGACTTCCTCGCGCGCAAGGACGCAACCATGATGGCCGAGGATGTGACCCGCTGTCTGGGCCAGTTCGACGAGGACCCGGCGGTTCCGGGCGCGGTCAACTCCGGCATTCGCGGGCTGCCGCCGGGCTTCGATCTCCAGGCGGCGCTCACCCCGGCCCTGGGGCGATGCCTGCTCCGGTCCGAGCTCGACGAGCAGGGCCTGCAGGCAGCCGCGCTGCACCGGGCCGGCCCCTGCCTGCGCGTCACGACCGAGGAGGTCACGATCTGCTCGCCTTTTTGGCCCCGTCAACCCGATCTGGGCACATGCGGCGCGCACTTCGTCGGCCTCAACTCGAAACACATCCCCTGGAACTACTACGACGAGCCCGGCGACCTGGTTCGGCGCCGCCACTGGGACCGGCATCGCCCGGAGCTGTACCGGCGCGCCGGCCTCGCGCTGACCCCGGCGCTGCCGCTCGAACAGGCATGAAGCGGTCCGGTTCTGCCGAACGCCCGACCGGCTCCGCCGAGAGAAGGTGGCGCGGGACGCCCTACCCTGCATGACTCGAGCGCCCAGCGCTGCCGCCCGCCGAAGTAGTCGGCACCGACAGGCTCCTGCGCCAAGCAACGGAACGCGGAAGCCGGACCACGGTCGCCTATACCCTGCGGTCCGCCATGACCATGGTGGTTCTGCTCCGTCGCCTGCGGAAAAGCCGGCATGACAGGACCGATGGACATCTGCTCCGTGAACGTTTCGTCGCGAGGAAAGATGCCGATGCCGGCCGCCATGACGAGCGGACGGTCGGACCCCAGTAAGACCTCGCCGAAGATCTCGATCGCTTTCTTGTCCTCTGCACTCAATTCAACAATCTGCGACATATCCAGACCGAATGCCGCGTGAGTCACCCCGTCAGCCTGAGCTGCGCTGCCGCGCAGAACATGCTCCACCTGCGGGGTAGACGGACGGCGGGACCTCAGGATGCTCGTCTTTTGCCGGCGAGCGCGGACGCCGAGGAGCGCATCGCGGGCCTGCTCGCGAATGCAGTCTAAGCCGGACGGAGGTCGCGGTCGGAGTTCTTCCGGAACGACTTGGGTGTCGAAGAGGCCAGCAGGTAAGCGCGCAACAATTGCGCCAGTTCCCGTTCCATGTCGCTCATCGTGTCGCGGCTCAGCCCGGCAGCTACGATGTCCCGGCTGATCCCTGCCATCGCGCTGAACAGCAGTCTCGACACTCGGGAAGGATCGGTAACCGTCCGATCTGAAGCCGTTGCGATCGCGTCTGCCAGGACCTTGGCCGTTCGCGTTCGCATGCGGCGACAGCCATCGCAATTACCCGCTGCGGCGTACAGGGCGACACTCGTTTCCGCGTCTCGAAATTTGGATTTCACGAACGCCGAAGCCAACACGCCGGCCATTTCGGCGAGCTCCGCTCCCCGCACCGCGCTGCACGCCTGCTCGAAGTCAACCGCGAACGAGTCCAGCCGCTGCCTATATAGGACGTACAGCAGCGAGCTTTTATTGGGAAAGTACTGATACAACGTTCCGACCGAAACACCGGCGCGCGCCGCTACCCTCTTGGTCGTAGTTTTCGCTAAGCCCTCCTTGAGCAGAACCTGAACCGTCGCCTGCAGGATAGCGTTGACACTGGCGTTGGAGCGCGCCTGTACAGGCGTTTTCCTTGGGTTTACGACTATCTCGGCTGCTCTCATGAAATGCGACCCTCAGATCGAAACCTCGTTCATCCAATCATTTAGTAGGCGGGAGGAAAACTCAATGACAGCTACGAAGAATCTTGGCGGCACGTTTACGTTTTCAGGCACCTCCACTACGGTGCACCGACTGGGCTACGGTGCCATGCAGCTTGCCGGGTCCAATGCGTTCGGCCCTCCTAAGGATGAGGAGGCGGCACTCGGACTGCTGCGAGCCGCCGTGGAAGCCGGAGTCGACCACATCGACACCAGCGACGTCTACGGGCCGCACACCACGAACCGGATTATCCAAGACGCTCTCCAACCCTATCCAACAAATTTGACGATCGCGACGAAGATAGGATCGCGGCGCGGCGAGGACGGTTCCTGGATTCCAGATCGTAGTCCGGCGAGCCTCAGGGCCTCTGTCGAGGATAATCTGCGCAACCTGAGGCTTGAATCTCTTCCTCTCGTCAACCTTCGCGTAGGCGGGTTGATGGCGCCGGTTGAAAGCTCGATCGCCGAACCGTTGTCCGCACTTGCGTCGATGCAGCGCGAGGGGCTTGTGCAGCACATCGGCTTAAGCAATGTGTCGCCTCAGCAATACAAGGAAGGGCAAGAGATCGCGAAGATCGTTTGTGTACAAAATCACTACAACATCGCTCATCGCGAGGACGACGCCTTCATCGACCAGCTTGAAGCCGCGGGTGTGGCCTATGTTCCATTTTTCCCGCTGGGCGGTTTCTCGCCGCTGCAATCGTCTGTCCTGGACAACGCCGCAAGCGAGCTGAAGCGAACGCCCCAGGCGGTCGCCCTGGCGTGGCTGCTCGGGCGCGCTTCCAACATCTTGCTCATTCCGGGCACCTCCTCGTCGGCGCACCTGCATGAAAATATCGAAGCCGCATCGCTCGTGCTTCCGGAAAGGATCACAGCTGCGCTCGACGCGATGGCAAAGACGCGGGAGTGAGCGGAATGCCTTCACACAAGCCGCGAAGAAAAAAGTGTCGGGTCGACGCGATATGCCAGGGCGGCACGCGCAGTGGGACGTTCGACCGGTGGATCGCGGACCCGGACGTTCATGCGCGGGGGATGGCGGCGCATCCGATCGGGCGAGTCTGGGGTCCGGCCGAGCAAGCCGAGGCGGCATCGTTTCTTTCGAGCGAGAAGGCCTCCTACAACACGGGCGTCGTGCTGCCGGTCGATGGCGGCCTGACCGTGCGGTGTGCGAGCGGACCCGGAGCGGTGTCTGGAACACTGCAAGTGCGTTCCACTGACGAAAGCCTGAGCAGCCATCCGCCCGGAGCGTGAATCGTGCTCCGGCCTGTACACGCCGCGCCTGCCCGCACATCCAAGCCGGGGAATGAGCGTTTTTGCCCTCCTCAGCACGCTGGTCACCCTCGCGGCACTGTTCAGCCTCCTGAGCCATAAGCTGCTGCGCCTGCCGTCGTCGATCGGCACCACCATCCTGTCGCTCGCGAGCGCCGGGCTGCTGCTGGCGGCCGGGCAGTTCGCGCCTTCCCTGCGGGACGCGGCGGAGCACATCGTCGGCGGCATCGACTTCAACCAGGTCGTGCTGCACGGCATGCTCGCGTTTCTGCTGTTCGCGGGCGCACTGCAGCTCGACATGGAACAGCTGGCCATCGAGAAGCTTCCGGTTTTCGTGCTGTCCATCGTCGCCACCGCGCTCTCGACCGTGCTGGTGGCGGGGCTGTTCAGGCTCGGCCTCGCGGCGGCGGGTATCCCGCTCGGCTGGTTCGGCGCGCTGCTGTTCGGCGCGCTCATCTCGCCTACCGACCCCATCGCGGTGCTGGACATGCTGCGCCGGGTGGGCGCGCCCAAGGCGCTCGAAGCGCAGCTCGCCGGGGAGTCCCTGTTCAACGACGGGGTGGGCGCGGTCATCTTCGTCTCGCTGCTCCAGGCCTCGCGCGGCGGGGCGATACCCGGCGTCGGCAGCTTCCTCGTGCTGCTGCTGCTCAAGGCCGGCGGGGCCATCGCGCTGGGCTGCGGGCTGGGCTACCTGACCTACAAACTGCTGCGCTCGCTCGACAGCTTCCACATTGAAGTGGCGCTCACGCTCGCGCTCGCCATGGGCGGTTATGCGCTGGCCGACGCGCTCAACCTGTCCGCGCCGCTTGAGGCCGTGGCGGCCGGGCTGCTGGTCGGCGGCCCGGCCCGGGAG
>CAXUHL010000062.1:0-13396 GCA_964250745.1 uncultured Acidobacteriaceae bacterium | reverse complement strand
GCGGTGGTCCGCCAGGCGCTGCAGCAGGCCCGGCAGGTGGGCTTGTATCCCAACCCTCAGGCAGGCTACCAGGGCGAGCAGATCCGCGGCGGCGCGTACGGCGGCGGCGAGCAGGGCGCGTTCGTGCAGCAGCGCATCGTGCTCGGCGGCAAGCTCCGGGCGCGCGGCGACGTCTACAGGCAGCAGGCCGGCTCGAACACCATCGGCGTCGAGGAGCAGCGCTTCCGCGTCCGCGACGACGTGACGCAGGCCTTCTACACTACACTCACCTCGCAGGCGATCGCGGTGGAGCGGCAAAAGCTGCTCCATGTGGCCGAGGACGCGCTGACCACCGCGCATCAGCTGGCGAACGTAGGCCAGGCCGACGCGCCCGACGTGCTCCAGGCCGAGGTCGAAGCCGAGCAGGCCAAGGTGGACTTCGTTGCCGCACAGCGGAACTTCCTTCAGAACTTCAGTGTGCTGACCGCCTACAGCAGCCAACCCGAGCTGCCGGTTACCCCGCTCGCGGGTGAACTCGACAAGTTTCCGGCCTTCGACGCGGAAGCCAAGGTCGCGGACATCGTCGCGAACAGCCCGACCGTGAAGCGCGCTCGGCAGGAGGTCACGGTCGCCGAGGCCCGGCTCAACGACGCGAATCGCGAGTGGATTCCGGACCTCCTGCTTCGCGCGGGCGAGCAGAACAACTACGAGACCCTGGTCGAGGTCCCGCGCCGCCGGGTCGGCCCGCAAAGCTTCGCGAGCGTGGGCGTCGATATCCCGCTGTGGAACCACAACCAGGGCAACATCGGTGCCGCGAAGGCCGAGGTGGACCGCGCCCGCGAAGATGTCGCGCGGACCCAGCTCTACTTGAGGCAGCAGGCCGAGCCGCTGGCGCAGGCGTACCAAACCGCGCAGTTCCAGGCTGACCGCTACCGGGACGATCTGATCCCGCGCGCCCGCCGCGCTTACGAGCTTTACCTGACCAAGTACCGGCAGATGGCCCAAGCCTACCCGCAGGTGATCGTGTCGCAGCGCACGCTGTTCCAGGCGCAGATCGGCTACCTGCAGGCGCTTGAAACTGTCTGGATTACCGGCGCGGCACTCGAAAATTACACCTTGCAGGGCGGCCTGACGCCATCGGTGCAGAGCGGCCAGGACTCCACCACGCTCAACCTGCCGAACGGAGGTTTGAGCGAATAGAAGCGGGTTCGGTGACGGGTCGCCTCCGGGCCACCCGCCGATCCGGGTTCCCGAGTTCGCTCGCAAGGCAGGCGCGTAAACCTTTCCGTAGAGATACCCGTCCATGCTTACGGGATGGAGCACACTCTGTACGCCGAACGGATCTTGCCCTTGCGCGAGCGGGCCGCCACCGAGCTCGACGACATCGACGCGTTGTGGACGGCCTACCGCAGCCGCATCTACCGGTACGTGCTGCTTTCCCTGCGCGACCCGGACCTGGCCGAAAGCATCACGGAGGACGCCTTCCTGAAGGCATACGCGAGCCGGCGCGAGTTCCGCGGCGAATGCAGCGCAGCCACCTGGCTCACGCGGATCGCCACCAACCTGATCCGCGACACGGCGCGTTCGCGCAAGTTCCAGTTCTGGCGCGCGGTGGACCAGACGGCGGTCGACGCGAACGAGATCGCGGACCGCCTGCGCGCGCCGGGGCTTTCGCCCGAGGCCTCGCTCGCGATGCGGCAGCAGTTGTGCGCGGTGTGGGCGCAGGTGGAGCTGCTCTCCGCCAAGCAGCGCAGCGTCTTTCTTCTCCGCTTCGTCGAGGAGATGGAGCTGAGCGAGATCGCCGCCGCCCTGAACATGAACCTGGGCACGGTCAAGAGCCACCTGCACCGGGCGCTGGGCGCCGTGCGCGGTGCGATGCAAGCAACGGAGAAGACGGCATGAGCCACCTGTCGGAGCGGGAGCAGAACGAATACCTGATGGGCGAGCGGACCCCGCCGGCGGAGGCCCACCTGGCGGCCTGCGCGGAGTGCCGCGCGGCGACGGCGCGCCTGCAAACCGGGCTGGCGCTGTATCGCGAGTCGGCGGTGAGCTGGGCGGCGGTCTACACGGGCAGGAGGCCGGCGCCCCAGCCGCGCCGGCGCGGGTTTGTGCACGGGTGGGCGGCCGGCTGCGCGGCGGCCGGGCTCGCGGCGGCAGTGGCTCTGGTTTCGGTGTACCCGCACGCCCGGCCGGCGGCGGCAACGCCGGGGGCGGCCCAGGTGATGAGCGACGACGCGCTGCTCGAACAGGTGGACCAACAGGTTTCAGGCAATGTTCCCGCTGCGATGCAGCCGCTCGCCCTGCCCGCGCAGGCGGTCGCGCGATGAGGCCTTTTCGCTGGATGAGTCTGGGGCTGCTCGCGGGCATGCTCGCCGGGCCGGTGCTTGCGCAGGGCGATGGGGGCGCGGCAGGGCAGACCGGGCCGCCGTTCCCGCGCGGGCGCTCGCCCCTTGGCCGTACCCTGCACGCCGGGCCGCCGGGGCGCTGGTGGGCCAACGCCGAGTTCGTCCAGCTGCTGAACCTGTCACCCGACCAGCAAAAGCGCATGGACGCCGTCTTCCAGGCAAACCGCCCGCACCTGATCGACCTGAGCGCGGCGGTGCAGAAAGAGGAGCTGGCGATGCAGCCGCTGGTCGATGCCGAGCAGCCCAACGAGGCGCAGGTGCTGGCACAGATCGACCGCGTGGCCCAGGCGCGGGCGGAGCTCGAGAAAGCGAACGCCCGCATGCTGCTGGGCTTGCGCGGCGTGCTGACGCCGGGGCAGTGGCAGAAGCTGCGGGAAAACGAGCCGCAGCCGGGGCCGGGCGGCTGGCACCGGCATGACGGCGGGCCGCCTCCGGGGGTTTAGGGCGACTCTCAACAAGGGTCGTCCTGAGCGAGGCGAAGAGCCTGGTGTGCTTGGCTGTAGCGCGAAGAGCAGGTCTTTCCCAGCCACGCCGCTCCGATGATTCCCTGTTCTCGCGCCTAATCGGAAGTGCCTAGAAGCGGTCTCATAAATGATTTTGCTGCTTCGGCGACGCTCGTGAGCCCCGCTTTGCGGCGGGTCTCATCCGGGGCTTCACCGAGGTTGCGGGTTTATGTGACCGCTTCTAGTTCCGGTCGGGCCGGGGGAGCAGGTCCAGGTCCAGCAGCTCGATCTCCGGCGTCAGATGCTCGTCCCGCACAGGCTCCTCGTTGAGCAGCGCGGTGCTCAGGTACTTCTTGTTGTCGTCGGGGAAGACGGTCGCGACCGCTCCCTGCACGCGCTCCGCCGCCATCACCGCCGCCAGGAAATTGCAGCCTGAGGAGATCCCCAGGCCCAGCCCCAGCGACGAGGCGAGCTTCCGCGCCATCAGGATCGAGTCGCCGTCCGAGACCGCGAGCACCCCGTCCAGCTCGCGCAGCTTGACGATCGCCGGGATGAACTCGTCGGAAATGCCCTGAATGCGGTGCGACCCGACCTTGTGGCCGGTGGACATGGTCGGCGACTCCGTAGGCTCCACTCCCCACACCTTCGCACGGCCGCGCAGCGCCCGCGCAAAGCCCATCACCGTGCCGCCGGTGCCGACCCCGGCCACGAAGCCGGCCAGCTTCACTCCTTGAACGCGCAACTGGCCGAGCAGCTCAGGCGCGGTACCAAGCCTATGCGCATCGACATTCGCCGCGTTCTCAAACTGGCGCGGCAGGAAGACGCTCTCGTCCGCCGCGGCCATCTGCCCGGTCCGGGCAATCGAACCCAGGAACCCGCCCTCGTCCCGCGAAACCAGCGTGATCTCAGCCCCGTAGGAGCGCAGGAGATCGCGCCGCTCGCGGCTCATCCAGTCCGGCATGCAGATGCGCACGGGGTGCCCGAGCGCCCGGCCCAGCGCGGCAAAAGCGATGCCGGCGTTGCCGCTCGTGGCCTCGGCCACCGTATCTCCGGGCCGCAGCGCGCCGGTAGCGTACGCTGTCCGCAGTACGTGGAGCGCCATGCGGTCCTTGATGGAGCCGGTCAGGTTCAGGTGCTCGGCCTTGGCGTATACCGTACCGACGCGCCCGCGAAACCGGTAGGTGACCGCGAACATCGGGGTGTTGCCGATCGCCTCGCCCAGCGCACGCAAGCGCCGCTGGGCCGGGGAGCCCACCGGCGACGGCGGTGGAACGAGCAAAGGCGCGGGCCTGGCGGCGGCGGTGTGCATGCAATGAGCTTAGGCGGGAAAACGACCTCGCGACAGCGGCTTTCGCTCGTTTTTCTGCCGCTTCGGTTACGATCGTTTGGTCAAACGCCCCCAACACAGGAGGACGCATGGAAATCCTCGACTCGCTCGACCACAAAATCCTTTCCGAACTGCAAGCCAACGCACGCCTCTCCTTCGCCGAGCTGGGCCGCAGGGTCGCGCTTTCCACCCCGGCCGTGGCCGAGCGCGTCCGCAGGCTGGAGGAGTCCGGCGTCATCAGCCGCTATGTCGCGATGGTGGACCCCGCGAAAGTCGGCCTGCCGGTACGCGCGTTCATCAAGATCACGGTGCCGGGCGACCGCCTGCCGCACTTCAACGCGCTGGCCCAGCGCGTACCGGAGGTCCGGGAGTGCCACCGGGTGACCGGCGCGGAAAGCTACATCCTCCAGGTAGCCGTGCGCGACCTGCCCCACCTGGAGGCGGTGATCGACTCGCTGACCCCTTATGTGGCGACGAACACGTCCATGGTCCTGGCCTCGCCCGTGCCTTGGAACCCGGTGCTGCCCGCCACGCTGCTCAAGCGCTGAGGCGCGCTACTGGGTCGCGAACAGGAGCCGCGCGCGGCCGCCGACCACCCCGTACAGCGCGAACTGCCGGGCCGCCGAAGCGTCCGCGAGCGTGTCCGCGGTTTCGCGGCTGAACAGCAGCTCCGCCCGCTTGTCGCCGTCGGCGTCGACCGCGTCGACCAGGCGGAGCGCCGGGGAGTCATTCAGCAGCTCGCCCCGTGTGGTTTGAGAAAACACCACCTGCGGTTTGCCGTAGAAGTCCGGTTGCGCGATCAGCGTGACGTAGCGGCGCGTGGGTCCCTCCGGAGCGGTATGCGCCGAGTACACATAGGTCGCGCCCGCGCCGTAGCTCAGCTCGAAGGCGGAAAGCTTCGCGTCCACCAGCGGGTCCGTGGCGGCAGAAACAGGGCGTTTGCGAGCGCCCTTCGTCCCCGGCCCAAAGCTCGCCTGCGCCGCATCGGCGGCCTTGCGCAAAGCAGCGTCGCCGGTTGCGGCCGGTCCGAAGGTGGCCTGCGCCGCGGAGGCCAGGGCGCGCAGGGCAAGCGCGTGCATGGCGGCCTCGGCATCGGTCTGCGCCTTCGGATCGGGCCAGGCGTAGGCGAACGGGTGCGGGTCGTCGGTTTCCGTGTCGGAAACGGCGACGGCATCGGCCACAGGCATCGGTTCCGCGGCGCCGTTCCGATTCCCCACCGGACTTCCGGGCTTGGCTTTGGCTTCGAGCAGCGCAGGAGCTACCCGAGTGGTCTCCTCCGGGCCACCGCCGTAGCGCAGGTGCGGGCGATCCGGGTCGGGAACGGTCGCGGCCGCCGGGGATGAGTCCTTGCGGTGCAGGGTGGGCCGGTCGGGATCCGGCGCCTGGGCTGCCTCGCTTGTTTCCTTTTTGTGCAGGGTCGGCCGATCGGGGTCGGGGGCCGGGCTCGCATCGCTCGTGTCCTTGCGGTGCAGGGTGGGCCGGTCGGGATCCGGCGCCGGGTCGGCCTGCGTCGTGCCTGCGTCCCAGGTCTCCGGGGTGTCGCGCTTGTGCAGGGTAGGCCCGTTGTCGCCCCCGCTCGCGGGCGGAGGGCTATCCGTCTTGCTGTCCGTCTTCCTGTGCAGCGTCGGTCGGCCGTCGTCCGAGGAGGCTGGCCCGGAGTCCGGCTCGGCCTTGCCCCTGCCCGAACCGCCCGTCAGCGTGGGCAGCTGCTTCGAGGGCTTCAGTTTCGCCGGGGCAGGCGGCGGGGCCTCCGCCTGGAACCGGCCCAGCCCCACCCAGCCGCCGGTGCTCAGCTTCGCCGCGGAGCCGATGTTGAAGTAGCCCTGCGGCACCCCGCCCTGTTCCAGCACGTACTGGGTGCCAGGCGCGACGGCCAGCGGCTCAGGCCGGGCCAGGTACAGGCCGCCCGGCTGGTAGTTGACCCCGTCCCAAACCGCCACCGGCACCAGGCGGCTCGCGTTCGGCTTGGCGAGCGCGCCCGTGTACTCGTACACGGCGAGCGCCCGCAGCACCGGCTTGGTTTCGCCCCCGCCCACCTTGCCCGAGTACTGCGCCCCGGCGGCGACCCACGGCAGCAGCACCGCCCACGTTCCTTTTGCGATCTTCATCTGTCCCCTTTGGACGCGCACCGCGGCGAGGAGGACACCCACCCGGTTTACGATGGGACCCATGATCCCCCTCGGCAGCCCCGTTCCCGACTTTTCCCTCCACGACGACCAGGACCAGGCCCGCTCGCTCGCCGAGTTCCGCGGCAAACCGGTCGTGCTCTTCTTCTACCCCAAGGCGGACACGCCCGGCTGCACCCTCGAGGCCTGCGGGTTTCGCGACTCCTTCACCCAGCTCGGCGAGGCGGGCGTGACGGTTCTCGGGATCTCCCGCGACACGCCGAAAGCCCAAGCCAAGTTCCGCGCGAAGTACGAGCTGCCGTACACCCTGCTCGCCGATACCGAGGCCGAGGTGTGCAACCTCTTCGGCGTGCTGAAGGAAAAGAACATGTACGGGAAGAAGGTCATGGGCATCGAGCGGTCGACGTTCCTGATCGCGCCCGACGGCACTCTGGCCAGGGTGTGGGAGAAGGTCAAGCCGGAGGGCCACGCCGAGGCAGTGCTGGCGGCGGTCCAGGCGCAAGGGTGACAGTCCGGCGCTACAGCGATGGAGACCGCGCCGAGTGGCTGCGCATGCGGGCTGCGCTGTGGCCTGGGTCCTCCCTGTCGGCAGCCGAACGAGACGCAAACGTCTGGCTTGCGCGTCCGGACGCTGTTGTCCTCATCGCGGTGGCCGACGCCGGATCGGCGGGCTTCGCCGAGGCAGGCGAGCGGGTTTACGCCGACGGTTGCGACACGAGCCCGGTCGCCTTCCTTGAAGGCTGGTACGTCAAGCCCGCTCTTCGCGGCCAAGGGATCGGGCTTGCCCTGGTGCAGGCAGTGGAGGCCTGGGCTTCGGCGCGCGGCTGCACAGAATTAGCTTCGGATGCTCTTCTGGAAGATATAGCCGCTCAGAAAGCGCATCGAGCGTCCGGATTCGCCGAGGTAGAGCGGTCGGTAAAGTACCGCAAGCTGATTGCCCGGTCGAACGAAGGCGCATGAACCGCGGCTGCGCCCTCGTCTCACGCGATTCCCTGCTCGCTCCGCCGGACGTTGTCGCGCGGCAGCTGTTGGGCAAGCGGCTCATCCGTACATGGCAAGGCGAGACCCTGGCCGGACGCATCGTCGAGACGGAAGCCTACTTCGGCGCGGACGACCCGGCAGCCCACGCCTCGGCCGGGCGTACCCCGCGGAACGAGGTTCTGTGGGGGCCGCCGGGCCACGCGTACGTGTACCTCATCTACGGCCTGCACAGCTGCCTGAACGTGAGCTGCGAGCCGGAGGGGGCTGCCGGGTGCGTTTTGATCCGGGCGCTTGAACCGCTAAACGGGCGCGCGACGATGGCGCGTCTGCGCGGGCTGCCCCAGGGTGCGGCACACAGGCTGCTCGCGAGCGGGCCGGGGCGGCTGTGCCAAGCGCTCGGCATTACGCGCTCCGGCCTGAACGGGGCGGACCTGCTGGAAGCGGCGGGCGCGCTCCAGCTCGCTGAAGCAGAGCCGGGGTTCGTCGCGGCAGAGATCCTCGCGACGCCGCGCATAGGGATCACGAAAGCGGCAGAGCGGCCGTTACGGTTTCTACTGGCCGGGGATCCGTGCGTGTCGGGCCGACGTATCAAGACCGTGTGAGCAGCACGTTGTCGATCAGCCGCGTCGCCCCGATCCATCCGGCAACGGCCAGCAGTGCGGGCTTGTCCAGACTCTCCACGAGCAGGAGCGTGTCCGGGTCCACCAGGGCCAGATAGTCCTCGCGAAAGCCGGGCTCCCGCGCCAGCTCCGCCCGGGCGGAGGCGAGCAGCGCTTCAACGCCTTGCCCGGCTCGCATCTCGGCCGCCCGCAGCGCGCGCGACAACACCAGCGCCTGCGCGCGTTCCTCAGCCGACAAATAGCGGTTGCGCGAGCTCATTGCCAGGCCGTCCGGCTCGCGGACGATGGGGCAGACCACCAGCTCGACCGGCACGGCGAGGTCGCGGGCGACCCGGCGCAGCACCGCGACCTGCGCCGCGTCTTTCTGCCCGAAGTACGCGCGGGTAGGCGTAAAGATGTTCCATAGCTTGGCGACCACCGTGGCCACCCCGGTGAAGTGGCCGGGCCGCGACGCGCCGTCGAGCCGCGTCCCGACCGGGCCGGGGTCGATCGACGCCGCGTAGCCTTCCGGGTACATCTCGCCGGGCTCCGGGGCGAACAGGAGATCCACGCCTTCGGCTGCGAGCAGGGCGCGGTCGGCCTCAAACGGGCGCGGGTAGCGGGCGAGGTCCTCATTGGGGCCGAACTGGAGCGGGTTGACGAAGATGCTGGCGGCGACGTGCTCGTTATTCGCGCGGGCGGCGCGGATGAGCGAAAGGTGGCCCGCGTGCAGGGCACCCATGGTAGGGACCAGGCCGAGGCTGCCGCCGGGACGCCAGGCGCGGACTTCGGCGATCTTGGTTTCCACTTTCAAGGCTTACAACCGCCTCCGCAGCTCCCTTCCTCCCGATTCACTCCGCGCAGAGCAAGGCTGCGTGTGGGCTTTCCGTAGAGAACGGCCGCGTCGAGAATCACTTGGCACCTCGCGCCGTCGGGAGGAAGGGACTGGCGGCCACTTCGTGGCGAGTACTCTTTTCTTTTTCTGAGACGGGC
This sequence comes from uncultured Acidobacteriaceae bacterium, assembly GCA_964250745.1. Lineage (GTDB taxonomy): Bacteria > Acidobacteriota > Terriglobia > Terriglobales > Acidobacteriaceae > EB88. Next base: position 4,543 of record CAXUHL010000062.1, on the reverse strand, counting down.
AGATGGTAGCTTTCTTCCTCCGCCGGGAACCGGCCCTCCCGCACATCCGCCGCGTAGCGCCCGATCGCCTCCTGCATCGCCCCGCCCAGGTCCGCGTAGCGCCGCACGAACTTCGCCGCCGGCGCGAAGGTCAGCGTCAGGATGTCGTGCAGCACCAGAATCTGCCCGTCGCAGTCCGGGCCCGCGCCGATCCCGATCACAGGAACCCGCAGCGCCCGCGCCACCCGTGCGGCCGCCTCGCGCGGGACGCCTTCCAGCACCAGCGCGCCCACCCCGGCGGCTTCCATCGCGAGCGCGTCGGCCAGCAGCGCTTCGGCCCCCTCGGCCGTCCTGGCTTGGACCTTGTAGCCGCCCATTCGGTGTACGCCCTGGGGCAACAGGCCGAGGTGCGCGACCACGGGGATCTCCGCCTCGACCATGCGATTGGCCAGAGCGGGCCGAGCGCCTTCGATCTTGACTGCCTCCGCTCCGGCCTCCTTGAGGAACCGAGTCGCGTTGCGGATCGCTTCCGCCTCGTCCGCGTGATAGGTTCCGAAGGGCATGTCCGCCACCAGCAGCGCCCGGCGCACCCCCCGGCGCACGGCCCGGGTATGGTGCAGCATTTCGTCGAGCGTGACCGGCAGGGTGGAATCGTAGCCCAGCACCGCCATGGCCAGCGAATCGCCCACTAGGAGCAAGTCGATCCCCGCCTCGTCGGCGAGCCGGGCACTGGGATAGTCGTAGGCTGTGAGCGCCGCAATTCGTTCACCGCCCCGCTTTTTCGTTGCCAGCGCGGGCAGGGTTACTTTCGCGGGCACTGCCGGCTCGCGCGGTACGGACAGGCTCATCGTGAGGAGGGCTCCAGTTCCCTTTTGAAGGGTAACCTGCCGCTCAGGCGATGCGCGCCAGCGGCGCGAAGTGCTCGCGCCCGTGCACCGGACTCAGGATGCGGTCGAGCAGCATCTCGCGCTCTGCCGCGCTGCCGACGAAGTCGATGGCGGAGGTATCGACGACCAGGAGGCGAGAAGCCGTGTACCGCGCGAAGAAGTGCTCGTACGCATCGCAGACCTGCGTCACGTAGGCCTCGCTGATGCCCTGCTCGGGGACGAACGCTCTGCGCCGGAGGCGCTCGGCCAGAACGCTTGGCGTCGCCTTGAGATAGACCACCAGGTCGGGCCGGTATTCAACCGGCTCGGCCGCGTACATTTCCTTGTAAATGGCGAGCTCGGCGTCGGAAAGGTTCAGGAACGCGAACAGCTTGTCTTTTTCAAGGATGTAGTCGGAAACCACAGGCCCTGCCATTTCGGAGGCCGCGCGCATTTGCGCGATCCGCTCACGCAGGAACCAGGTTTGCGCGGCGAAGGCCATGCCGGGCTCGCCCGCGTAGAAGCGCTGAAGGAACGGATTGTGCTCGGGCTCGGCGACCAGCGCGGCATCCATGCGCTCGGCGAGCATGCGCGCCAGGGTCGACTTGCCCGCGCGGATCGAGCCTTCGATGGCGATGCGCAAGGGGGCGAGCTGCCCTCCGATCCGCCCGGCCGGCTTGCGGGCCGGCGCGGGCTCGCACAGATCCGGCGGATCGACGGGAAACAAACTGGCCTGGGCTGCGGAGGCGCGGCTTGCGACACGGAATGGCTTGGGCATGAGGGTCCACCCTCTTTCCTTCGGGAATCGTGTAAAAAGTGGATGCTGCTTGCGGAGCTCACGAAACTGCATGGGCGAATACTAAGCGAAACCTAAAGCGAAGAAAAGTCAAAAGTTTATTGATGCTGTGGAAGAACCCGCCCATTCAGAGCAGTTTTCCCGATGACGCGGCGCGCAGAGTCGGTCTCGACGCAGCTTTTCCCGCCGGGAAAGCCACATCCAGGATCGCTTGGACCTCTGCACTTTCAGGAAAACTGCCTTAGACTGGCTCCCATGAATTTGATAGGGGAATTGTCCGGTGCAGCTGTGACCTTTGCGGCGCTCGCCGGGGGGTGGCAGCGTTCGCAATGGTGTACCTCGCAGCTCTGGGGCAAGACCCTGGTGGACGGCCCGCGGCCGCGTGAGCTGGCGCTGACCTTCGATGACGGCCCGAACGATCGGTACACGCAGGAGGTGCTCGAAAAACTCGCGGCGGCCGGGGTACACGCGACGTTTTTCATGGTCGGCAAGTATGCCCGGCAGCTGCCCTGGCTGGTGCGCCAGGTCGCCGAGGCGGGCCACGACATCGGCAACCACACCATGACCCACAGGAATATGCTGTACCTGAGCGCGGCGGCGATGCGCGAGGAAATGCGCGCCTGCTCGGCGCTGCTTGAAGACGCGACGGGGCGGAAGATCCGGTATTTTCGCCCGCCCTTCGGTAAGCGCCGCCCAGCGGTGATGCGCGCGGCTCGCGAGCTGGGGATGGAAACGGTGATGTGGAACAGCATGGGGTTCGACTGGCGGCCGGGCCGCCCGCCCAAGCAGATCATGAAGGCGGTGGAGCGCGGGATCCGGGCCAACCGCAAGGCCGGCAAGGGCTCGACGATCCTGCTCCACGACGGCGGCCCGGACTCGATCACCGCCGAGCGCACCCGCACCGTGCAGGCGCTCGGGTTCCTGCTGGAGCGGGGGCCCGCGGCGAACTACAGGTTTGTACCGCTGCGGGAGTGGTGGGGCGGCAACGTATGACAGGTAAGAAGGCGATGACTGGTCTGGGCGCACTCACTCCGGACAGCCAACCGCGATGTAATTTCGATTGACAGGCAAAGGCGGAACCGGGCAAGCTCCTAGCACGCTCCGCCCTCGCGCCCGCTTTGGCCGGTAGCCTACACCCAGCAAGGAGAATCTCCCCCGATGCAAGCATCCCTGCTCCTCCCTTTCCTGTGCGCCACCGGCGTGGCTCTGGGCCAGACGGGCCCGTCCGCCGTCACGGCCCCGGTCGAGAACCTGAACCAGCCATCCGGCCCGCCGATGCTGGGCGTTCACTGGGCGCGCGGCTTCCAACCGAACGCACGCGTTACCGGTGAACTGCAGCCCTTGGCGCGCAACAGCAGCGCCAACATGACCTTCCACGGCGGCAAGATCATGAAGACCGCGATCACGCAGGCAATCTTCTGGGGGCCTAGCTGGGCGAGCTACAACGGCGACGAAATCTCCGGAATCGATAGCTGGTACGACGGCTTCAACTTATCCAATTACGCCAAGACCTCCGACGAATACACCGGTACGAACGGCCAGGTGACCGCGAGCACCACCCACCAGGGCCACATCATCGATAACTCCGCCTCGGCCAACGGGAGCAGCACCTCCGCGATCCTGGCCGAGGTGTGCAAGGTAGTGCGTCCGGATTCCAGCGGCAACGGCTACTACGCCGTGTACAGCGACCAGGCGCGCGGCAGCGCCGGGTACTGCGCGTATCACAGCGCCGGCACCTGCGGCGGTACTCCGGTCCAGTTCGCGTTCTTCTTCAAGCCGGACGGTGACGCGGGCTGTGATCCGAAGGACACCTCCGGCCTGCACTCCGAGGGGCTGGCTTCGCTGGCCAGCATCAGCGCGCACGAGCTGTCCGAGGCCCGCACCGACCCCGCGAGCCCCGGAGCCTGGTACGACTCATCCGGCAACGAGAACGGGGACAAGTGCGCCTGGACCTTCGGCGCGCCGCTGGTGACCTTCTCCAACAACACGCAGTGGAAGCTCCAGGGGGAGTGGTCGAACGCCGCCTATACGGCGGGGACCGGCTACGCGAACGGGTCCGGGCAAAAAGGGTGTTTGTCGGGCAAGTAAGTCTCGGCTTAGCGAAGAGGGCCGCCTTGCGGGGCGGCCTTTTTGCCGCAAGTATCATGGTTCGATGACTGGATCTATCCCCGGCCTCCTGACCTTGCTGCACTTAGGCCGGGTGGAGTACGAGCGGGCGCTCCGCTTGCAGGAGCGCCTGGTCTCGCTGCGGTATGCGGGGGAGATCGGGGACACGCTTCTGCTTCTGGAGCACCCGCCGGTGGTGACCCTGGGGCGCAACGCCGGGCGGGCGAATGTCCTCGCGAGCGATGAGGTACTCCTCCGGCGCGGGGTGGAACTCCATGCCGCCAGGCGCGGCGGTGACGTGACCTATCACGGGCCGGGGCAGCTGGTGGGTTACCCCATCGTGGATTTGCGCGCGCACTCGATGGAATCCGGCGCGCGCCTGGGTATCGTCGATTTCGTCCGCTTGCTCGAAGAGGCGCTGATCCGTGTCGCGGGCGAGTACGGGCTGCGCGCGGGCCGAGTCGCCGGGCGCACAGGGGTGTGGACGCTCCCGGGCGGGACGGTCCCGGAAAAGAAGCTGACCGCCATCGGGGTGCATGTCGCGCGCGGGGTCACCTCGCATGGTTTCGCGCTGAACGTCACGACGGACCTCCGGGACTTCGGCCTGATCGTGCCTTGCGGCATCGCGGACCGCGCGGTAACCTCGCTCGAAGAAGAGCTGGGCGCGCCGGTCGCGCTTGGGGAGGCGGCGGATAGGGCGGCCCGGCAGATGGGGCGGGTGTTCGGGTTGCAGGTGCTGGCGGTGGAGGGGCCGGGCGAAGTGCACGCTTCCCTAGCGGACTGGTGACGCCTTCGC